>NZ_CP022957.1:2905000-3251991 GCF_002269385.1 Maribacter cobaltidurans | reverse complement strand
TACCATGAATATATCCGAAGCACCTAAAGTTCCCGGCATATCCGATGCAAAATATAAAGTCTTTTCATCTGGACTCAAAGCAGGGTGCGCCACCGAATACGAATCGCTGTTGAAAGGAAGTTCCTCAACTTCGCCCCATAGACCATCATCCATCATAACAGCCCTAAAAATCTTAAGACGAACAATACCCTCCTCGTCCTTTTTATATTTACCTTCCACAAGATTATTCCTAGTAAAATATAAAGTTTGACCATCCTTAGTTGTGATTGAGGTAGACTCATGCAAACGCGTATTCACATAATCATCCAACTTGAGGACCTTGTTAAGAGATGCGCTATCAGCATCCACTTTATATAAGTCCAAAAAATCCTTGCCATTCCATGTATGTCTATTTCTAGCAAAGTTCCCTGTGTCCCTATCGGAAGAAAAAATGAGCCCCTGTTCATAAAAGGACGGAGCAAAATCTGAATATGCCGAATTATAACCAAAGGAACTCAATTCATATCTACCCGAATTCTTTTTAATGTCCGCCAAATAATCCTCGTCACTCTTAAACTCCTTGGCCCTTACATCATTGGAAGTGATTTGGGAAAACTTGCCCATTATCTCATTGGCCCTAGCATATTGTTCCAATGATTTTAGCGTTTGGGCATATTTGAAATAATCTTCGGCAGTTACTTCCGATTGAAATTCATTTACCAGTATATCAAAGGTTTCACCAGCTTCCTTATACTCAGCATTATAGTAATAGGAATTACCCAATTTTCTCAATAAATCTGCCGAAACGTAGCCTTTGTCCAAAACCTTTTTATAAATATCAATGGCGGGACTGAAGGAATACTCCTCATACTTTTCATTTCCCTTTTTCAAAAACCGTTCCTGGGCAAATGAAATTCCAGTAACCAATTGTGTGCCTATTATCAAGAAAAGGATATGTACTTTTTTAAACATGTGCATATTTTAAAAGAATCGAGGTGATACCAAACGTTGAAAAGATCTGACCAACTCAAACCTTAAAAAGACTTCAAAAGAACCGTCATTAAACTGGGTTCCTCCAAGTTCTGTGGTTTCCCTATCATAAGCCAATCCTAACATAAATTGTTCGGATATTTGAAAACCGACCAACGCACTTACTGCAGCATCCCATCTGTATGCCGCACCGAAGGTAAATTTATCATTGAACATAAAATTGGCCGAGAGATCCACCTGTAAAGGAGCCCCTCCCACAACCTTGGTCAAAAGTGCTGGTTTAAATTTTAGATTCCCGTTCAAGTCAAAAACATATCCAGTTATCAGGTAAAAGTTTATTCTTTCCTTTGATAAGAACTCAAGTGCATTGGCATCCGTTTGGGAATTATCAAAATGTTCTGTCTGTAATAGATTGGGAGCGGATAGACCTACATAAAAATTATTGGTATGATAATACATTCCCAATCCAAAATTTGGCGAAAACCTATTTTCGATATTATCCGTACTTACCGGTTCCGCATCAAAATTTCTTAGTTTATTAAAATCAAGGCTCAAAATATTGCCACCAGCCTTCAATCCAAACGATAGTTTGGCCTCCCTTGAAACCTCTATAGTATAGGAGACCATGGCATCCAAATAGGTTTCCTGTACCGTTCCATTACCTATCTCATCGTTTACAATTGACACCCCATAACCCAATTTGCTATTTCTTATCGGTGAATGTAAATTAAGTGTAAAAGTACTTGGGGCACCTTCCAGACCAACCCATTGAGAACGGTATAGGCCAGCCATACTCAATTGCCCCCTTGATCCTACATAACCAGGATTAACAGTCATGGTATTATACATGTACTGCGTATATTGGGCATCCTGTTGGGCATTTGCTTCATTCATAAAAATAGAAGCAAATGCTAAAAAAATAAGGCCCTGATAATTGATTTTCATATAGTTAAGCTTTTATCGGCTGATGTAAATATACTCACTATCCACAAAATTTTCCCCGTCCAATGTAGTATAGTTGAATATGTAAAAGTATACCCCAGAAGGCAAATAATCCTCTACGCTTAGCGTTGAACGACCCCGGGAGCGACCATCGAACACGTTGTTTTGATTGTTATAATTTTCTCCTTCATATACCGCTACTCCCCATCTGTTAAAAATTTTCAAGGTACTTTGTCTTATATTCTCCGTACCTCGAATAAAGAGAAAGTCATTTCGCCCGTCTGCATTAGGGGTTATTAATTGGTTTACTTCTACTTTCTGGGCAATGGACTCCTCTACTAAGATACTCACTGTAGCCGTATCACAGTTTCCTTCGGAGTCACACACCGTATACTCTAAGCTGTCCGTTCCATTAAAGTTTTCATTGGGAGTATAAACGACGATATCATCCGTGATATCGTCCGGGGTTCCGCCATTGTTTATTTCCACTATTCCATTTGCAGGATCAGTTACAGTAAATTCACCATCTACCGGAATTCCAGTATCATTGGCCAAAACGTCTATATCTATGGACGTGTTGTGAGGGGTAGTAACTTCGTCATCGACGACATCCAACATCTGTGGCGTACCCACATTTATAGTTACTGTAGCGGTATCACAGTTACCTTCCGTATCACAAACCGTATACTCAAAGGTGTCCGTTCCGTTAAAACCGGCATTGGGAGTATAAACTACTATATCGTCTGTGATATCGTCCTGTGTTCCGCCATCGTTTATCTCCACTATTCCGTTGGCAAGATCGGTTACGGTCAATTCACCATCCGTTGGAATTCCAGTATCGTTGGCCAAAACGTCTATTTCTATGGTCGTGTCCTCAGGCGTAGTTACTTCGTCATCGACAACATCCAACACTGGAGGTGTACCTACAGTTATCGTTACGGTAGCCGTATCACAGTTTCCCTCGGTATCGCAGACCGTGTATTCAAAGCTATCCGTTCCGTTAAAACCAGAATCGGGGGTGTAAACTAAAATATCGTCCGTGATGTCGTCCGGTGTTCCGCCATCGTTAATCTCCACTATTCCGTTGGTTGGCTGGGTTACAGTAAGTTCTCCGTCTGATGGAATATTCAAGTCATTCTCTAATACATCAATCTCCGTTGTAGTATCCTCAGGGATTGCGGCCTCATCGTCCACAACGTTAATTAGGTCTATCGTTGGATCTAAGTAATCAGGTGTTCCATCACCATCCGTGTCGTCATTAGTGGGGTCATCATCACCATCAGGATCCTCATCGGGCGTGTTGATGCCGTCCCCATCATCGTCCAAATCGCGATAGTTCACGTCCTCGGTTCCGTCTGTATCCGGTAAATCATTCGCTGGGTCATCTATTTCATCATTTACGTCGAAACCATCGTTCACGTCACTGCCTTCATAGCCGTCGTCCAGTCCGTCACCATCGGTATCGATACCCGTAAAGGTCTGGTCCGGGATACCGTCAAAATTGAAGTCGTTCCCCTCGTTGTTGTCCGGTACCAAATCATTATCCGAGTCGTTGTCAAGGTAATCCAATTCATCGGTACCGTCCGTATTGACAGGGATAAGTCCACCGGGGTAGGCACTGTTCACACCTTCATTACTTAGATAAGTTGCCTCATCGTCATCGTTCGGTGCTATATAGCCGTCCGTGGTCTGTGCCTCCACATTGTCCGGGATTCCGTCATTATCACTGTCTATATCCAAATGGTTTGGATATCCATCGCCGTCCGAATCCAAAGGATTTGTCAACGGGTCATCGTCAATGTCCAGATTCGGGTCCTCCACTGTATCCAAAATTCCATCATTATCATCGTCCAAATCTACGCTATCGGGAACGCCGTCCCCATCCGTATCCGTTCCTGGAGAATCGGGATCTAAATAATCAGGAGTTCCATCGTTGTCCGTATCGTCATTAGTCGGGTCCCCATTACCGTCAGAATCCTCATCGGGAGTGTCGATGCCGTCTCCATCGTCATCCAAATCACGATAGTTCACGTCCTCTGTACCGTCCGTGTCAGGAAGGTCGTTGGCAGGGTCATCAATCTCGTCGTTGACGTCGAAACCGTCGTTCACATCGCTGCCTTCATACCCGTCGTCCAGTCCGTCACCGTCGGTGTCGATACCGGTAAAGGTCTGATCCGGGATACCGTCAAAATTAAAGTCGTTCCCTTCGTTGTTGTCAGGTACCAAATCGTTATCCGTGTCATCGTCTAGGTAATCCACTTCATCCACACCGTCCGTGTTGACGGGTGTAAGCCCTCCTGGATAGGCACTGTTCACCCCATCATTACTAAGATAGGTGGCCTCATCGTCATCGTTGGGAGCAACATAACCCGATGTGGTCTGCGCTTCAACATTGTCCGGAATACCATCGTTATCGCTGTCGATGTCCAAATGGTTTGGATATCCATCGCCATCCGTATCCAAAGGATTTGTCAACGGGTCATCGTCACTGTCTAGATTCGGGTCCTCCACCGTATCCAAAATTCCATCGTTATCATCGTCAAGATCTACACTATCGGGAACACCATCGCCGTCCGTATCGATAGTAGCACAAACATCCGGCTTAAGATACAAATGGACCCAGTTTTCCAAATTTGCAGACGTAGTAAAAAATCTAATTGAACTAACATTCTTATCCGAATACCATCTTGCAGCCTCAGGAAGGAAAAAAGAGTTACTAGAAATATTTTCAACATAATACTCGTTTACGTTGGTAACAGATTGAACTGTATTTGGCAAATCATCAGTGCTCAACATGTAATCAACATTATCCAAGGCCTCGATTCCATCCCGCTTATGAGCCTGCAAGTACCTTGAATGTTCTGCGATTACATAAACGGGAACTGTCCCTGAAAAACTGAAAACCAAAGAATTGTTTTGGTCAACAGAAAAGAAATTCCCATAAACATTTTGATTCCCAAAACTGACAGATACAATAACACTTCCCTGTGGCAAGTTCCATTTGCTACTAATATCCTGTACAAATTCCTCATAAATGTTATTCTGATTTAACTCAGAAATGTAAAAATCCGTAGTAAACAATTCCAAAAACTGATATTCGTTACAATCATTATAGTTACCCTCCAACGTTCCTCCATCAGAATTTTGGTTATCTAGTTTGAAGCCAATTCCAAAATGGGCGTTTACGGTAAGAAAACCAAATAAGAACGCGAAAAGAATCGTCCAATGTTTCGACTTAGAAACAAATAATTTATTGCATAGATTTTTTACGTGCATAATGATAAGTTTTAAAACATATCACCTCAGCATGTAAGTCAAAGGGGGTAGGATTTGGGATTCTCCTATTGGGAAATTACACGCAAGATACATTCTTAAAATGCAAGTATTGTTTAATTCGGATAAGTTGTTAATAAATCTCCATAAACTGTGAAAAAATACTTACATACTCCCTAAATATAGTCTTTAAGGCAATATTTAACTTTAAAAGTCATCATCCTGTTTAACCAAAATCATTAACAAATGCATCCCATTTACAAAGTGGTCAATTTAGCTTATTTTTGCCGCAAATTTTGACCGAATGAGTTTCAAAAAAGAAATTGAAAGAAGAAGGACTTTTGGTATTATTTCGCACCCAGATGCCGGTAAAACTACACTTACTGAAAAATTATTATTATTTGGGGGAGCCATTCAAGAAGCTGGTGCTGTAAAAAACAACAAAATAAAGAAAACGGCGACAAGTGACTTCATGGAAATTGAAAGGCAGCGAGGAATTTCCGTGGCTACTTCCGTTTTGGCCTTTATTTACAAGGATAAAAAAATCAATATTCTCGATACTCCCGGACACAAAGATTTCGCAGAGGATACTTTTAGGACCCTGACCGCGGTAGACAGCGTAATTGTAGTCATTGATGTGGCAAAAGGTGTGGAGGAACAAACTGAGAAGTTAGTGGAAGTTTGCCGCATGCGTAAAATTCCCATGTTGGTTTTTATAAACAAACTGGACAGGGAAGGACAGGATGCTTTCGACCTACTGGATGAACTCGAACAAAAACTTGGACTTTCAGTAACTCCATTGAGTTTTCCTATAGGTATGGGATACGATTTTAAGGGTATTTACAATATTTATGAAAAAAACATAAATCTATTTAGCGGTGACAGCAAAAAGAATATAGAGGAAACAATTGCCTTTGATGATATTGAAAGTCCTGAATTGGAAAAAATAATCGGTACAAAAGCAGCCGAAAATCTCAGAGACAACCTGGATTTGGTGTGGGGAGTGTACCCAGACTTCGAAAAGGAACTTTATTTAAAAGGGGAACAGCAACCGGTATTCTTTGGTTCGGCATTAAATAATTTTGGGGTAAGGGAATTGCTGGATTGCTTTATAGAAATTGCTCCTTTTCCAAAGGATAAAATGGCCGAGGAGCGATTGGTAAAAGCCGATGAAAAAAACCTGACAGGATTCGTATTTAAAATTCATGCCAATATGGACCCTAAGCACAGGGATCGTTTGGCATTCGTGAAGGTAGTTTCCGGTACGTTTGAGCGCAACAAACCCTATCATCATGTGCGGTTGGACAAGAATTTGAAATTTTCCAGTCCCAATGCCTTTTTTGCCGAGAAAAAAGAAATTGTAGACGTCTCCTATCCAGGGGATATTGTAGGACTCCATGATACCGGGAATTTCAAAATCGGGGACACCTTGACCGAAGGAGAAGTTTTACATTATAAAGGTATTCCCAGCTTTTCACCCGAGCACTTTCGGTATATAAACAATGCTGATCCCATGAAGTCTAAACAGCTTTATAAAGGAATTGACCAATTGATGGATGAGGGTGTAGCTCAGTTGTTTACTTTAGAAATGAATGGTCGAAAAGTAATCGGAACAGTTGGTGCATTACAATTCGAAGTAATCCAGTATCGGTTGGAACACGAGTATGGCGCAAAATGCAGTTATGAGAATTTTCCAGTATATAAAGCCTGTTGGGTGGGGACAGATAATACTAAAAGCGATGAGTACAAGGAATTTATCCGGGTAAAGCAAAAGTTTCTGGCCAAGGACAAAAGGAATCAGTTGGTGTTTCTGGCCGATTCTCAATTCTCCCTACAGATGACACAGCAAAAATATCCTTCAGTAAAACTATATTTTACTTCTGAACTAGAATAAAAAAGTCCCGCTTTAAAGCGGGACTCTTCTTTTCTTATGCCTCTCCTGTAGGACCAAAATTTAAGGGTATGGTCGGTTGTTCATAATCCTTAATGGTACCATGGGCCTTTTCAAATCGTTGTACATTATCGTTTAATGCCTTTAAAAATTTCTTGGCGTGCTGGGGCGTCAATATAATTCTACTTTTGACCTTTGCCTTTGGAGCACCGGGCATCATACTAATAAAATCAACTACAAATTCTGAAACTGAGTGATTTATAATGGCCAAATTCGAGTAGATACCCTCAGCCGTTTTTTCATCCAACTCTATATTGATTTGTTTCTGATTTTGATTTTTATTTTCGCTCATACTACGTACAAATGATATTAGAAATAAAAAACCCTCATATGCATGAGGGCTTTTAATATTAGAATCTTAAGGCTTCTTTTCTAGCCATGATTTCATCGTATTCTTCTTTAGATCCTACGATTATGTTCTCATAGTCCCTCATACCAGTACCTGCCGGTATTTTGTGCCCTACGATTACATTTTCTTTCAGACCTTCCAAAGTATCCACTTTACCACTAACGGCCGCTTCATTCAATACCTTGGTTGTCTCTTGGAAGGAGGCCGCTGATATAAATGACTTGGTCTGCAACGAAGCTCTCGTGATACCTTGCAGTATAGGAGTTGCTGTTGCAGCAACTGCATCCCTTGCTTCTACCAATGCCTTATCATTTCGTTTAAGAACCGAGTTTTCATCCCTTAGCTCTCTTAGAGTAACGATTTGACCTGGTTTAAGGTTTTCAGAATCACCGGCTTCCATTACTACTTTCTTACCAAAAATCTCATCATTTTCAATGATAAAATCATCTTTATGAATCAATTGGTTTTCCAAGAAAATAGTATCTCCCGGATCTTCTATTCTTACTTTACGCATCATCTGTCTAACAACAACCTCAAAGTGCTTGTCGTTAATCTTTACACCTTGTAAACGATATACTTCCTGCACCTCGTTAACCAAGTATTGCTGTACAGCCGATGGACCTTTGATGGCCAAAATATCCTCTGGAGTAATGGAACCATCGGAAAGTGGCATACCAGCTCTAACGTAGTCATTTTCTTGAACAAGAATCTGGTTAGATAGTTTTACCAAATATTTTTTTATCTCTCCCAATTTGGATTCGATAATGATTTCTCGGTTACCCCTTTTAATCTTACCGAAAGAAACAACACCGTCAATCTCGGAAACAACAGCCGGATTAGAAGGATTACGTGCTTCGAACAATTCGGTTACCCTTGGAAGACCACCGGTAATATCCCCTGCCTTGGCAGACTTACGAGGTATTTTAACCAAGATTTTACCCTCTTTGATTTTATCTCCATCGTCCACCATAATATGCGAACCAACAGGAAGGTTATAGGAACGTAATGTTTCTCCTTTACTGTCTTGGATAAGCAACATTGGTATCAATCTCTTATTTCTAGATTCAGAGATTACCTTTTCTTGGAAACCAGTTTGCTCATCTATCTCAACTTGATAGGTAACACCTTGCTCAATATTCTCATAGGCAATCTTTCCTGGGAATTCGGAAACGATAACTCCGTTATATGGATCCCATGAACAAATCAAATCTCCTTTTTGGATTTTAGCCCCATCTTCGATGAAGAGCTGTGAACCATAAGGAATATTATTTGTACTTAGGGTGATACCCGTTTTACCGTCTACTACCTTAATTTCAGATGTTCTAGAAATAACGATATCTACTGGCTTACCATCAGAGTTTTCACCTTTGACCGTTCTTAGGTCCTCAATTTCTGCAATACCGGAGAATTTAGCCTCAAGCTTATTATCCTCGGATATGTTTCCTGCAATACCACCCACGTGGAAGGTACGCAATGTCAACTGAGTACCGGGCTCACCAATGGATTGGGCAGCAACAACACCAACAGCTTCACCTCTTTGTACCATTTTATTAGTAGAAAGGTTTCTACCATAACACTTGGCACAGATTCCCTGTTGCGCCTCACAAGTCAATGCAGATCTTACCTCTACCGTTTCTACAGGAGAAGCCTCAATTTTCTTAACATCGGACTCCATGATTTCCTGACCGGCAGTCAATAATAGCTCCTCAGTGATTGGATCGTAGACATCATGTAATGACACACGTCCTAAAATACGCTCCCCTAAGGTCTCAACGATTTCTTCATTCTTTTTAAGTGCCTGAACTTCAACACCTCTTAAAGTTTCACAATCTTCTATATTGATAATAACGTCCTGTGAAACGTCCACCAAACGACGTGTAAGATAACCTGCATCCGCCGTTTTAAGGGCAGTATCCGCAAGTCCTTTACGTGCACCGTGTGTGGAGATAAAATATTCAAGAATTGAAAGACCTTCCTTAAAGTTAGAAAGAATAGGGTTTTCAATAATTTCACCACCCCCGGCAGTAGATTTTTTAGGTTTCGCCATCAATCCGCGCATACCTGTCAACTGACGAATCTGCTCTTTGGAGCCCCTCGCACCAGAATCCAACATCATATATACCGAGTTGAATCCTTGTTGGTCTTCCCTAATACGCTTCATCGCCAATTCTGTCAACATGGCATTTGTAGAAGTCCAAACATCGATTACCTGATTATAACGCTCGTTATTGGTTATAAGACCCATGTTATAATTGGCCATAATACCATCGACCTGGCCATTGGCATCGGCAATCATATCATGTTTCTCCGCTGGAATGATAATATCACCTAAACTAAAGGACAATCCACCCTTAAAGGCGAAATCGTATCCCATAGTTTTAATCTTATCCAAGAAATCGGCAGTCGTAGGCACATCAGTAACGGATAAAATATCCCCGATAATATCCCTTAAGGATTTCTTGTTCAATACTTTATTAATATATCCGGCAGCTTCAGGCACTTCCATATTGAACAATACCCTTCCTACAGTAGTTGGAATGATTTGGTATACCAGTTCTCCCTCTTCATTAAAATCTTTGGCCCTAACCTTAATTCCTGCATTCAAGGCTACTTTACCTTCATTGAAAGCAATTTCAACCTCTTCCGCAGAATAGAAAGTTAACCCTTCTCCCTTTACAGGTGCCTCTGGAGTGGATATACGCTCTTTAGTCATATAATAAAGACCCAAAACCATATCCTGGGAAGGTACCGTAATTGGAGAACCATTTGCCGGGTTCAAAATATTATGGGAGGCCAACATTAACAATTGAGCTTCCAAAATAGCTTCTGGTCCCAATGGCAAGTGAACAGCCATCTGGTCACCATCAAAATCCGCGTTGAAGGCTGTACATACCAATGGATGCAGACGAATTGCTTTACCTTCTATTAATTTTGGCTGAAACGCCTGTATACCCAAACGGTGCAATGTAGGAGCACGGTTCAACAATACAGGGTGTCCTTTCAATACATTTTCAAGAATATCCCAAACAACAGGTTCTTTCTTATCTATAATCTTTTTGGCAGACTTAACGGTCTTTACAATACCCCTTTCAATCAATTTTCTAATGACAAAAGGTTTGTATAGCTCAGCAGCCATATCTTTTGGAAGACCACATTCGAACAATTTCATTTCTGGTCCAACTACGATAACCGAACGTGCCGAATAATCCACACGTTTACCCAATAGGTTCTGGCGGAATCGTCCTTGTTTACCTTTCAAGGAATCTGAAAGCGATTTTAATGGTCGGTTAGACTCCGTTTTAACCGCTGAAGCCTTTCTGGTGTTATCAAAAAGTGAATCAACAGCTTCTTGAAGCATACGTTTCTCATTTCTAAGAATAACTTCAGGAGCTTTTATCTCTACCAATCTTTTTAGACGGTTATTTCTGATAATTACCCTTCTATATAAATCGTTCAAATCGGAAGTCGCAAAACGACCACCATCTAAAGGAACCAATGGACGTAATTCTGGTGGAATTACCGGAATCACTTTCATGATCATCCACTCGGGTAGGTTTTCACGATTATCCTGAGATTCCCTCAAAGCCTCAACCACTTGAAGTCTTTTTAAAGCTTCGGTCTTTCTTTGTTTTGAAGTCTCCGTATTTGCCTTATGTCTCAATTCAAAAGAAAGGTCCTTCAAATTGATTCTTCCCAAAAGATCGATCAAACACTCGGCACCCATCTTTGCGATGAACTTATTTGGATCGGTATCCTCCAAGTATTGATTCTCCTGTGGAATGGATTCCAAAATGTTCAAATACTCCTCTTCGGTCAAGAAATCCATTTTCTGAATTTCCTCACCCTCAGGTCCTTTTGCAATACCGGGTTGAATTACTACATATCTTTCATAGTAAATGATCATATCCAATTTCTTGGAAGGAAGACCTAGCAAATAACCGATTTTGTTAGGCAAGGAACGGAAATACCAAATGTGGGCAACCGGAACTACCAAATTGATGTGACCTACTCTATCCCTACGTACCTTTTTCTCAGTAACTTCTACACCACAACGGTCACAAACAATACCACGGTAACGGATTCTCTTATACTTACCACAGGCACATTCGTAGTCCTTTACAGGTCCGAATATACGCTCACAGAACAATCCGTCACGTTCTGGTTTGTGCGTTCTATAGTTAATTGTTTCAGGCTTTAGAACCTCACCTCTGGACTCTGCCAAAATTGCTTCCGGCGAAGCCAATCCGATTGAAATTTTATCAAACCTTTTTACTTGATTATTATCTTTTATTCTAGCCATAATAGCGTACTGATAATGATTTTAATTGTGTTTAAAATAGCCTCTTAAGACCAGTGCTTATTCTTCCAACCTAATATCCAAACCTAATCCCTTAAGTTCGTGCATCAGTACATTGAAAGATTCTGGTAAACCAGGTTCCGGCATAGTCTCACCTTTTACGATGGACTCATAGGTCTTAGCCCTTCCGATAACATCATCCGACTTCACGGTCAATATTTCACGTAAAGTTGCCGAAGCACCGTAAGCCTCCAAGGCCCAAACTTCCATTTCTCCAAATCGCTGACCTCCAAACTGGGCTTTACCACCTAATGGTTGTTGCGTAATTAAAGAGTATGGTCCTATAGAACGTGCGTGCATCTTGTCATCTACCATGTGACCAAGTTTCAGCATATAGATAACACCTACAGTAGCAGGCTGATCAAAACGTTGTCCCGTTCCTCCATCATACAAATGAGTATGTCCAAATCTAGGGATACCGGCTTCATCCGTATACGCATTGATTTCGTCCAGAGAAGCACCATCGAAAATCGGAGTAGCAAACTTTCTACCCAATTTTAGTCCGGCCCAACCCAATACGGTCTCATAGATCTGACCAATGTTCATACGGGAAGGTACACCAAGAGGGTTCAACACAATATCTACTGGTGTTCCGTCTTCCAAGAATGGCATGTCCTCTTGACGCACTATTCTAGAAACGATACCCTTGTTACCATGACGACCTGCCATTTTATCACCTACTTTAAGCTTACGTTTTTTGGCAATGTAAACTTTGGCCAATTTCATGATACCTGCAGGCAATTCATCACCTACGGAAATAGTAAACTTATCCCTTCTTAGGTTACCTTGAAGGTCGTTCAATTTAATCTTATAATTGTGAAGTAAGTCCGCTACAGAATTATTGGTATCTGCATCCGTAGTCCAACTTCCACCAACCAAGTGGGCAAAGTCATCAACAGAATTCAGCATCTTCATGGTGTACTTCTTACCTTTTGGTAATACTTCCTCACCTAAATCATTTAATACACCTTGAGAAGTTTTACCATTTACCAAAGTAAATAGCTTTTCTACCAAGATATCCTTTAACTCTTGGAACTTAACTTCATATTCCAATTCCAATTTGGATAGTTCCTCCTTATCTTCGGAACGCCTCCTCTTATCCTTTACGGACCTGGAGAATAACTTCTTATCTATTACGACACCTCTAAGAGATGGTGAAGCTTTTAAAGAAGCATCCTTCACATCACCGGCCTTATCACCGAAGATAGCACGTAACAATTTCTCCTCTGGAGTAGGGTCTGATTCTCCTTTTGGAGTAATCTTACCAATTAAAATGTCTCCAGGTTTCACTTCCGCACCGATACGAATCATACCGTTTTCATCCAAATCTTTTGTTGCTTCTTCCGAAACGTTTGGAATATCATGTGTAAGTTCTTCAGCTCCTAGTTTAGTATCCCTAACCTCTAAAGAATATTCATCAACGTGGATAGAAGTAAATATGTCCTCTCTAACCACTTTTTCAGAAATCACGATAGCATCCTCAAAGTTATATCCCTTCCAAGGCATGAACGCTACGGTAAGGTTTCTACCCAGTGCCAATTCTCCTTTCTCAGTTGCATAGCCCTCACACAATACCTGACCTCTCTTGACCCTATCACCTTTCTTAACGATAGGCTTTAAGTTGATACTGGTACCTTGGTTTGTTTTTCTAAACTTCACCAAATAGTATGTTTTTTCATCTTCATCAAAAGAAATTAATCTTTCTTCGTCCGTTCTATCATACTTGATGATGATTTTCTGGGAATCCACATATTCTATAACTCCGTCCCCCTCGGCATTAATCAATACCCTAGAATCTGAAGCTACTTGTCTTTCCAAACCAGTACCAACGATTGGTGATTGCGGTTTTAAAAGTGGAACTGCTTGGCGCATCATGTTTGATCCCATCAAGGCCCGGTTCGCATCATCATGCTCCAAGAAAGGAATCAGGGATGCCGAAATAGATGCAATCTGGTTTGGTGCAACGTCCGTATAGTGAATCTCAGCTGGATCTACTACCGGGAAGTCGCCTTCCTCCCTTGCAATAACCTTATCAGTATCAATTTGTCCATTTTCCTTCAATGGAATGTTTGCCTGGGCAATTTTCATTCCCTCTTCTTCCTCTGCACTTAAATAGACATAATTCTCCAAATCAACTTTGGAATCTTCCACCTTTCTATACGGTGTTTCCAAAAAGCCCATTGGGTTTACCTTGGCAAAAACCGAAAGTGAAGAAATCAAACCAATGTTCGGACCTTCAGGAGTTTCAATAGGACAAAGACGACCATAATGTGTGTAGTGAACGTCACGTACCTCAAAACCTGCTCTTTCTCTTGAAAGACCTCCAGGTCCTAGTGCCGATAATCTCCTTTTGTGCGTAATCTCCGCCAATGGATTCGTTTGGTCCATGAACTGAGATAACTGGTTGGTACCAAAGAAGGAGTTGATAACAGAAGACAAAGTCTTTGCATTGATCAAATCAATTGGGGTAAATACCTCATTATCACGAACGTTCATACGCTCACGAATGGTTCTTGCCATACGTGCAAGACCAACACCAAATTGAGAAGACAATTGTTCCCCTACAGTCCTAACACGACGGTTGGAAAGGTGGTCAATATCATCAATCTCCGCTTTGGAATTGATAAGCTCTATTAAATATTTTATGATGGTAATGATATCTTCCTTGGTCAAGACCTGCTTGTCCATCCCTATATCAAGACCTAATTTCTTGTTCATTCTATAACGACCAACCTCACCTAAGTTGTAACGTTGATCAGAAAAGAACAATTTATCAATAATGCCTCTTGCCGTTTCCTCATCGGGCGGCTCAGCGTTACGTAATTGTCTATATATATGCTCAACAGCCTCTTTTTCAGAGTTTGTTGGATCTTTTTGAAGCGTATTGTGGATAATGGCATAGTCAGACTGTGCATTGTTCTCCTTATGTAATAGAATCGTTTTTACATCTGCTTCCAAAATTTCTGCAATATGCTCTTTTTCAAGAACCGTATCACGATCTAATACGATTTCGTTTCTCTCGATGGAAACTACCTCACCAGTATCCTCATCAACGAAATCCTCATGCCAAGTATTCAATACCCTTGCGGCAAGCTTACGACCTAAAACTTTCTTAAGTCCGGCATTGGAAACTTTTACTTCCTCGGAAAGATCAAAAATTTCCAAAATATCTTTATCCCTTTCAAACCCAATTGCTCTAAATAAGGTTGTTACGGGTAATTTTTTCTTTCTATCGATATAGGCATACATGACACCATTGATATCGGTAGCGAATTCTATCCAAGATCCTTTAAAAGGAATTACCCTGGCAGAATATAACTTGGTTCCATTGGCATGGAAAGATTGCCCAAAGAAAACACCAGGAGAACGGTGCAACTGGGAAACAACAACCCTTTCCGCCCCATTAATTACGAACGTACCACTAGGAGTCATGTAAGGAATAGTTCCTAAATAAACATCCTGTACGATAGTTTCAAAATCTTCGTGTTCCGGATCGGTACAATATAATTTCAATCTAGCCTTTAAGGGAACACTATAAGTAAGACCACGCTCAATACATTCTTGGATGGAATATCTTGGCGGATCGATAAAATAATCTAAAAATTCCAGTACAAACTGATTTCTAGTATCAGTAATTGGAAAGTTTTCCATGAAGGTGTTGTACAATCCCTCATCACCTCTTTGATCAGATTTAGTTTCAAGTTGAAAAAAGTCTTGAAAAGATTTAATCTGAATATCCAAGAAATCCGGATATTGCGGAGTGTTCTTAGCGGATGCAAAATTTATTCTTTCAGTCTGATTTGTGAACATCTACGGACAGTGTTTTGATCGTGAGTACTATTGGGGTGGTATACCTCTTAATATACCTAATTCTATAAAAAGGCTTAGGTCTAGCCGCAATAAGCGAAAAGACCTAAACCAAAAGTAATATGGTTAAAGCTATTATTTAAGCTCAACTTCCGCTCCTGCTTCTTCCAATGATTTTTTGATACCTTCTGCCTCGTCTTTAGCGATACCTTCCTTAACAGCTTTTGGTGCGCTATCAACGATATCCTTAGCATCTTTCAATCCTAAACCAGTTAATTCCTTAACCAATTTAACAACTGCTAGTTTAGAAGCACCTGCGGATTTCAAAATTACATCAAATTCTGATTTTTCCTCAGCGGCCTCACCACCTTCAGCGGCACCACCACCAGCAGCAACAGCTACTGCAGCAGCAGCAGGCTCAATACCGTATTCTTCTTTTAATATGTCAGCTAACTCGTTTACTTCTTTTACCGTAAGGTTAACCAATTGTTCTGCGAAATCTTTTAAATCTGCCATTTTCTATCGTTTAATAAAATTTTAAAATATACTTAGTTTTTAGTGCGTACTTATTTTTCGGATAATGTTTTAAGGATTCCGGCAAGTTTACCTCCACCAGATTTAAGTCCGGAAATAACGTTTTTAGCAGGGGATTGTAACAATCCAATGATTTCCCCGATCATTTCCTCTTTAGACTTAATGCTTACTAGAGCATCCAAAGTTTCATCACCTATGTAAACTGCTTCCTCAACAAAGGCTCCTTTTAATAAGGGCTTGTTTGATTTTTTTCTGAAATTTTTAATGAGCTTCGCAGGTGCATTACCTACTTCAGAGAACATTAAAGAGGTATTTCCCTTTAATACTTCTGGAAGTTCACCGAATTCCTTTTCGGAAGCCTCCATTGCCTTTGCAAGCAATGTATTCTTAACTACAGCTAGTTTTATGTTTGCCTTGAAACAAGCCCTCCTTAAATCTGAGGTTGTTCCTGCGTCCATTCCAGAAATATCAGCTAGATAAATAATGGAATTCTCACCCAACTGCGTAGTTAAATCCTGTATAACCGTTGCTTTTTCTTCTCTTGTCATAATTGATATTTTTAACTAGCAGTGCTTAAACTGACTTTGGGTCTAATTGAACACTTGGACTCATAGTGCTGGACATGTAAATACTTTTCATATAAACACCCTTTGCTGCAGTCGGTTTCATTTTGTTCAAAGTCTCCAATAGCTCCTTGGCGTTGCCCGCTATTTTATCAGGTGAGAAAGAAACCTTTCCTATCGCTGCGTGAACGATACCTGTCTTATCCACTTTGAAATCAATTTTACCTGCCTTAACTTCGGACACGGCCTTAGCTATATCCATAGTTACGGTACCTGTCTTTGGATTGGGCATTAAACCTCTTGGTCCCAAAACACGACCTAAGGGTCCTAATTTACCCATTACGCTTGGCATGGTGATGATAACATCAACATCGGTCCAACCATTTTTAATCTTATCCAAATATTCGTCCAATCCAACATAGTCGGCACCTGCTTCCTTAGCCTCGGCCTCCTTGTCTGGAGTTACCAAAGCAAGAACCTTAACATCCTTTCCGGTACCGTGTGGCAATGTTACCACTCCACGAACCATTTGATTCGCCTTACGTGGATCTACGCCCAAACGCACCGCTATATCAACAGATGCATCGAACTTTGCACTTGTTATTTCTTTTACTAAAGCAGAAGCCTCTTCCAAAGAATATAATTTATCCTTTTCAATTTTAGAGTGAGCTTCCTTTTGCTTCTTTGTCAACTTTGCCATTTAATTGCTTTTTAAGATTTTAAAAAGGTCTTTTACCCGCTACCTTCATACCCATGGAACGCGCAGTACCCGCAATCATACTCATTGCCGATTCTAGCGTAAATGCGTTAAGGTCAACCATCTTATCTTCGGCTATTGCCTTGATTTGGTCCCAGGTTACACTACCCAATTTTACTCTGTTAGGTTCGCCAGATCCTTTTTTAATCTTAGCCGCTTCCAATAGCTGAACTGCCGCTGGTGGTGTTTTTACGACAAAGTCAAATGACTTGTCCTTATAAACGGTGATAACAACAGGTAAAACTTTACCTTGTTTGTCCTGTGTACGAGCATTGAACTGTTTACAGAACTCCATGATGTTAACACCGGCAGCACCTAAGGCGGGTCCAACCGGTGGCGATGGATTCGCTGCACCTCCCCTAACTTGTAGTTTAACTACTTTACCTACTTCTTTTGCCATTGTTTAAAATTAAATTGAAAGCGTGTTAATGGAAGCAACACTACTTTTAAATATGTAACAATTATCTTAAATCTTTTCTACTTGCATATAGCTTAATTCCAATGGTGTTTTTCTTCCGAAAATCTTTACCATTACCTCCAGCTTACGCTTTTCTTCATTTATTTTTTCAACGGTTCCATTGAACCCATTGAAAGGGCCATCGATTACCTTAACCGTTTCTCCAAATACAAATGGTATGGCGACACTGTCCGTATTGACAGCAAGTTCATCCACCTTACCAAGCATTCGGTTGACCTCCGATTTTCTTAATGGAACAGGATCACCTCCTTTAGTTTCTCCCAAAAAGCCAATTACATTGGTAATAGATCGGATAATGTGCACCATTTCCCCACCTAAATTGGCCTTTATCATAATATAACCAGGAAAATAAACCCTTTCCTTATTGATTTTTTTACCGTTTCTAATTTGAATCACCTTTTCCGTAGGAACCAAAACCTCCTCCAGATAATCAGAAAAACCATGACGCTCGACCTCACTTTCAATGTAGCCCTTTATTTTGTTTTCCTGACCACTTACAGCCCTAACCACATACCATTTCTTTTCCAATACTTCTGACATAGAGCTCAAATTAGTTTAATACATAATCAAAATACAGCTGAACCACCCTACTAAAGACTGTATCCACACCCCAAGTTGCCAATGCAAAAATGATTGAGAAAACCGCAACTATTACCATTAGGTTGGAGGCTTCAGCCTTAGAAGGAAGGGTAACGTTATTCCTTAACTCCTCAACGGATTCTTTAATGTATGTAAGCATTTATACTGTATTAAGTTTAATAAATCTTGGATTTGAAAATTTTAACCGTCCCTTTTTGACAACTCAGTAGAGACTTACTTTAATTTCCTTTCGGATAAATTCACGTCTCAACAAAATCCAATCCTATTACTGCACGGGAGGAGAGACTCGAACTCCCGACACCTGGTTTTGGAGACCAGTGCTCTACCAACTGAGCTACACCCGTATTTGCGTATCTACGTTGTAAAGAAGACACGCATTTATATTTACATTTAAAGGTATCCGTCAAAAGACGGACACCCTTAAAATACATATTACATTAAAAAATTGGATTAATCCAAAATCTTAGTCACCTGACCAGCACCTACAGTTCTGCCTCCTTCACGGATAGCGAAACGTAGACCAACGCTAAGAGCGATTGGCTGAATCAACTCAACAGTAATTGTAAGGTTATCCCCAGGCATTACCATCTCAACTCCAGAAGGAAGTGAAATATTTCCAGTAACGTCAGTAGTTCTTACATAGAACTGAGGACGGTAGTTATTGTGGAATGGAGTGTGACGACCACCTTCTTCTTTTTTCAAGATATAAACTTCTGCCTCAAATTTAGCGTGTGGCTTAACAGAACCTGGCTTACAAATAACCATTCCACGGCTAATTTGAGATTTTTCAATACCTCTTAACAAGATACCAACATTATCACCAGCTTCCCCTCTATCCAATATTTTACGGAACATTTCAACACCAGTAATCGTAGAGCTCAATTTCTCAGCACCCATACCTATGATATCCACAGCATCACCTGTGTTCGCAATACCTGTTTCAATTCTACCAGTTGCAACAGTACCACGTCCAGTAATTGTAAACACGTCCTCAACAGGCATCAAGAACGGCTTATCAACATCTCTTTCTGGCAATTCGATCCAGTTATCAACAGCTTCCATCAACTCCATAACCGTATCAACCCATTTTTGTTCTCCGTTCAATGCACCTAGGGCAGAACCAGAAATAACAGGTCCGTTATCACCGTCGTACTCATAGAAAGAAAGCAATTCCCTTACTTCCATTTCAACAAGCTCCAAAAGCTCCTCATCATCAACCATGTCAACTTTGTTCAAGAAAACAACGATTCTAGGAATACCTACCTGACGGCCCAATAGTATGTGCTCACGAGTTTGTGGCATAGGACCATCTGTAGCGGCAACAACCAAAATAGCACCGTCCATCTGGGCAGCACCTGTAACCATGTTTTTTACATAATCCGCGTGACCAGGACAGTCAACGTGTGCGTAGTGACGGTTAGCTGTTTGGTACTCAACGTGCGATGTATTAATTGTAATACCTCTTTCCTTTTCTTCTGGAGCGTTATCGATTGAATCGAAACTTCTCTTTTCAGAAAGACCTGCGTTTGCCAGAACTTCTGTGATAGCAGCAGTCAATGTAGTTTTACCGTGATCCACGTGTCCAATAGTACCAATATTTAAGTGCGGTTTGGAACGATCGAAAGTTTCCTTTGCCATGTTTATTTAATTTTAATCTTAGTTTATATTAGTGTACAAATTTATACCTTAATTGAGCCAATGACGAGATTTGAACTCGTGACCTCTTCCTTACCAAGGAAACGCTCTACCCCTGAGCTACACCGGCGTAAAGTGTTGAATCTGCAATGTAGCAGACTCCTGCCTTCGCAGGAATGACAACAAAGTCAAGAAAATAGAGCGGGAGACCGGGTTCGAACCGGCGACATTCAGCTTGGAAGGCTGACGCTCTACCAACTGAGCTACTCCCGCTTATACATTTTCAAAATTTCAATTTAAAATACTTTTCGGCAAAACTATGTGGGGAGAGCAGGATTCGAACCTGCGAAGACATAGTCAGCAGATTTACAGTCTGCCCTCGTTGGCCGCTTGAGTATCTCCCCTATTTACCAGTATTTTAAGAACTTACGAGCCGATGGAGGGACTCGAACCCACGACCTGCTGATTACAAATCAGCTGCTCTAGCCAGCTGAGCTACATCGGCACTTTTCATACTTTTTTCAGCATAAAAAAGTCCGCTATTTCTAACGGACTGCAAATGTATAGATTTATTTGTTTTTTCAAAACAAATTTTCAAAAATTTTATTCAGGCATGTGGCCTTAATTTTTCTTTCCTCTTAATCAGTTTTCTTTCTAAAGAACTACATGCTGTATCCACGGCCTCTTCAAAGGATTTACACTGTTTTTTCACCATAAAATTGTTCTTTGGGACATTTAACTTAATTTCCACAATCTTGTTCTCCTTGGAGCTTGTATTCTCAACCTTCAAATAAACATCTGAACTTATGACTTTGTCATAAAAGGTTTCCAGCTTATCCAAACGGTTTTGCAGAAAATCAATCAATTTAACATCTGCATTAAAATTTACGGATTGTGCGTTTACTTTCATAAGCTAAAATTTTAATGTCCCTTAATGTTAATGGGACGGAATTAGACTATCTATTTATTTTTTCCCCTAGGGTGGGAAGAAGCGTGAATTCTTTTAAGTTCTGCAATGCTATTATGCGTGTACACTTGTGTCGACGCCAAACTTGCATGTCCCAACAACTCCTTTACTGAATTGAGATCGGCACCTTTATTTAAAAGATGTGTAGCAAAGGTATGCCTCAATATATGGGGACTCTTTTTCACCTTAGCAGAAACCTTTCTAAAATACTTATTTATAATTCTATAAACAAGGGTTTCATATATTTTATTGCCTGTATTGGTCAGGAAAACAGTGTCCACATCCTGTATTGTTTTTAAGCATTCCCTATCCCCTAAATATATCTCAAACAAAACAACGGTCTCCCTTAACAAAGGAATAATTCGCTCCTTGTTTCTTTTGCCCAAAACCTTCATTGATCTTTCTTGCAAGTCAACATTTTTTAGCTTCAAGTTCACCAATTCAGCCCTTCGTATACCCGTTGAATAAAGTAAGTGTATTATCAACTGGTCTCTTTTACCTTCAAAATCATCCGAATACTCTATACTGGTTAAGACATTGTCCATCTCCGTCTCGGAAAAGGGAGTCTGTATTTTTTTTGATGTTTTTAGGGCCTTATGCTTCGCCAAGGGATTAATGTCTATCTCGCCTATTTTTTGTAGAAATTTATAATAGGCCTTTAATGATGCAATCTTTCGATTGATGGTCCTTGTACTAACCCCATTTTCAGACAACGAGACTACCCAATTCCTTATAACATTATAAGGTATGGTATCAAGATCATCAACATGATGGTCCAATCTGCAGAATTCCTGAAATTCAAGAAAATCCTTACGATACGCCTGCACGGTATTCGTGGAGTATTTCTTTTCCAAGGACAGGTATTCAATAAATTGAATCAAAAACATATTCCAAAGTTAGGAAATGTAATCCTGGAAAAACACCCTAAATAAAAAATCCCGCCTTGGGCGGGATTCTTAAAATTTGTACAAGTAAAAAACCTAGATTTCCTCTTGGTCTCTTAAACCTTGAATATACTGTGCTTTTTGTATTTGTGCTCTTCTCTCTACTGAAGGCTTAGTAAACTGCTGACGTTTTCTCAACTGTCTCATTGTACCTGTCTTATCAAACTTTCTCTTGAAACGTTTTAAAGCTCTATCTATGTTTTCTCCTTCTTTTACTGGTATTATTAACATGGGCTACAACCTCCTTTCTTTATGATTAAGGGCGCAAAGATAAAAACTAATTTTCAATACACAACTTTTGGGTGAATTTAAAAATCCAAATCAATGAATTAATCTGCAGCTGGTCGATATTCTTTTTTATCAATGATAATCTTGGCAATAATTTCTCTAAGAATTTCGGAAGTTCCACCACCAATGGGACCTAATCTACTGTCTCTTAAAAGTCTTGCCATTGGGTAATCCTCTATATAGCCATATCCACCTAAAAATTGCAAACATTCATAGGCAACCTCGTCGGCCATCTTAGTCGATTTTAGTTTTGAAATGGTTGCTTCCTTGACTACGTACTCACCCTTATCCAATCTACCGGCCACATAGTAGTTATATTGTTTACACATTTCAATATCGGCATGCAAGTCCACAACACGATGGCGTAAAGCCTGAAATTTGTCAATGGTCTTCCCAAAGGCCTCCCTTTCTGACATGTACTGTAATGCATAGTCCAAAGCATACTCAGCTCTGGCATGGGCATTTACCCCCATAATTAAGCGTTCCAAACTAAAATGCTCCATAATATAGGAAAAACCCATATTCTCCTTTCCCATTAGATTTTTTAATGGAACCTCAACATTATCAAATGCCAATTCGGCTGTATCCGAAGCTCTCCAGCCCAATTTGTTCAACTTATTTGCGGTAACTCCTTTGCTTTTACGATCAACCACAAAAATACTTATGCCCTTATTCCCCAATTCCATATCGGTTTTTGCCGCTACAATCATGTAATCTGCATACACGCCATTGGTAATAAAAGTTTTTGATCCGTTCAGAATATATTTATCCTCCTTTTTTATGGCCGTTGTTCTCATGCTTGCCACATCACTACCACCAAAAGGTTCCGTTATACAAAGACAACCTATTTTTTCACCATCTACACTTGGTGTCAAATATCGCTCCTTAATGTCATCATTCGCCTCCTTATTCAAATGGGTCATGGCCAAATAGGCGTGGGCCCAAATGGCAGCCGCAAAACCTCCAGAATTTATTTTTTGCAACTCCTCCAACAAGATTACCGTATAGAAAATATCCAATCCCAGACCTCCATAGGCTTCTGGGGTGGCTAAACCAAAGTAGCCCATCTCCCCAAACTTTTTCCAAATAAATCGATCTATAGTACCTGTTCTTTCCCATTCTTCTACGTGGGGAACCACCTCCTTCTGCAAAAAATCCTTAAGGCTTTGCCTGAATAAAAGATGTTCCTCCGTGAAGTAAATCGTGCTCATAGCTTTATTTTTTGAGCGACAAATATAGTGGAATTCTATCAATCCTATCGGCCGGAAAATTCTCGATTTGCAACAATTCGTCAAAGGAATCGATACCTCCGTTAAGCTCCCGATATGCGACAATATTTTCCGCTACAGACCTAGGTATGTACACAAGTTTTGCCAATTCCGCAACCGTTGCCGTTTCTAGGTCAATTTTCTGAATCTGAGGTGCTTTAAGCACCTTATATCTTTGAAGTACACGTTGGGCAACTTCGGGATCTAACCCATATACATCGTTCAACTGGTCGTTTATTAAAAAACCTCCCAACCTATCCCTAAATTTCACGATTCGTTCAGACAATTTGTCCCCTATTCCATTTATTGATTTTAGCTCTTCGGCAGTAACCCTATTGATATCTAATATGGAAACCGATTTAAGTTCGTTTTTGGGTGAGCTAATTGGCACCCTATTCCTTGATCCACTTATTTTAACCTTCTGTGTCCATTCCGGAAACTTAAAGCTTTTGGATATTTTATTCAGCAAAGAATCCGAAACTCCAGTGACTTGCTGAAATTCTTCCTCGGAATTCACAAATTTCCCCTGTTCCCTAAATTCGTGTAAACGTTCAATTTCATCCAACGACATTCCTAACGTATAACCTTTATAATCTGTAATGAAATTAGGGTTGAAGGGATAGATTATTATGGAATCCTTTTGTGCTTGCCGTTCTTTTAATGAATCGATTTTTGACTGGACTTCATCATTAAGAATCAAAGGGTCATTCCTATCGACCTTAAACTGGGTATATAAACAAAATAGTATTTGGACCAGAACAATAAGCAACAATAAAAAGAAAATCCCACTCCGTTCCTGTTTATTGAACTTAAAGTGGGATTTTTTCAATGCCATCAGATAAAACTATTCGGAAACTGCCTTTACCTTTAATTTTATGGCATTCATATATTTCTTCAATTCAGCTTTTACCTTGGGTGCCAAGATTACAATACCCACCATATTGGGAACCATCATACCAAAAATCATAGCATCTGAAAAACCGATTACAGAACTCATACTAGCCGATGCCCCAACTATCACGAAAAGACAGAAAATAATTTTATAGGTATATTCCGTTTTTTTGGTCCTTCCAAAAAGATAGGCCCATGCTTGATAACCATAATAGGACCAAGAAATTTGGGTACTAAAGGCAAATAACACTACGGCCACTGTTAGCACATAAGGGAACCAACTGATTACCGAACCAAAAGCCCCGGATGTCAAAAGTATGGCATCTGCATCATTAAGACCTGCATTGCCAGGGTCAACATTGCCCGTAATAATTAAAACCAAAGCGGTCATTGTACAAACCACCACCGTATCAATAAACGGCTCCAATAGAGCAACCAATCCCTCGGATGCTGGATATTTGGTTCTAACGGCAGAATGCGCAATGGAAGCCGAACCGACACCGGCCTCATTTGAAAATGCAGCCCTTCTAAAACCTTGAATCATAACCCCTACTGCACCACCAACGATGCCAACTGGAGCGAAAGCACCTTGAATTATCTCATTGAAGGCCCAACCGATCATATCAAATTTTGCAATTAATACAAATAAAGACGCCCCTACATAAATGACTACCATAAAAGGAACAATCTTGTCGGTCACCTTGGCTATAGACTTAATACCGCCAATAATAACGATACCAACTAGTACGGCCATAACCACACCAAAGACCCACCTATAACCAAAGATGAAAGATTCCGTACCTCCGGTCATATTTTCAAAAAGTTGAACGGCCTGGTTCACCTGGAACATATTACCTCCACCAAATGAGCCTCCAATGCACATTACCGCAAAGGCCCCAGCCAATATTTTTCCTAAATTTTTATTCTTGAGTCCTTTGTTCAAATAGTACATAGGCCCACCAAAAATGGTACCATTTTCTCCAACATCCCTATATTTTACCCCTAGCGTACACTCCACAAATTTGGAGGCCATTCCCAAGAGTCCCGCGATTATCATCCAAAATGTAGCCCCTGCACCGCCTATGGAAACCGCTACCGCTACTCCTGCAATATTTCCAAGGCCAACCGTTGCCGATAATGCCGCTGTCAATGCCTGAAAATGAGAAACCTCACCATTGGAACTTTCATCCCGTATGGTATCAAGAATATCTCCATCAACAACAATTTCATCCTTGTTATCGGCCAGGTGCTTGTCAAGACTTTCCACCTTGTTCAAATCCACTCCGGCTGCAATACCTTCTTCCCCGTAGAGCTCCTTAGCTCCATATTTCTCAATATCCTCGTACTTGCCCATTACAACCTTTAAGGCCGTCCATACTCCTGTGAAATTGATAAAACGGAAATAGATGGTAAAGAACCCCGCCCCAAGTATTAAGGGGAACAATACCCAATATATTTTTATGTTCTCTGAAAAAGGTATCTGATAAAAAATAAAGTCTACGAACCACCCTGTCAGATTTCCGAAAACTTTATCGATTTTTTCATCTATACCCATTTCTCCTGCCTCTTGGGCCATTGACAAAAATGGTAACATGAACGAACAAAAACTCAGAAGTCTATACTTCATACTCTTTTGGATTTTTTAGTTAGTTAGAATGGCAATATCACAAAAAAAAAGAACCCATTCAAATTATAACGTTGAATTAACTTAAGTCAATATGAAACATTTCATTCAATTTTCTAATTTGTTCGGGTCGCCCCAATACAATTACCTTGCTTTTTGGCTGTAATTGTAAATCTGCTTCAGGATTGATAATGTATTCCCCGTCGGGTGCAATATAACCAATAATGGTACATCCCGTTTTTCTACGTAAATCCAAATCTCTTAGCGAATTACAGTCAACCTGATTTGAGAAATCCTCTATCGCAACCTCTTCTAAATTTGTTGTATGTTCCCCTTCTACCGAAAGCTTGTCCATAAAGGTTATCAAATCGGGCATTACCACTAAGGAAGCCATATGATCTCCTCCTATCTTATCCGGCATTATAACTTTGTTCGCCCCGGCCAGCTGCAATTTTCTTTGTGATGTTACCTGTGAGGCCCTGCTAATGATGAACAATTTGGAATTTAATTGCCTAGCTGAAAGTACAACGAAAAGATTGGCCGCATCATCTGGTAGGGTAACAATTAAATATTGGGCCCTATCAATACCAGCGGCGAGCAATACTTCGTCCTCATTGGCGTCTCCCTCCATGAACAAAATATCTTCTTCATACTTTTCAAGTAGCTCCTTATCCTTTTCTATAACAACAAAAGGTTTTTTGTACGCTTTTAACCTTTCTGCAGCCTGCATTCCGTTTCGGCCAAACCCGCAGACTACAACATGATTGGATAACTTGTCAACCGTATTTTTCACTTTTTTTTGTTTTAAGATTTGTGGATTATTCCTGCTTAATAAATATTCTGTAATCACCGAAATGGCAAAACCAACGATAAACACACTTGTCACTATTAATATGACCGTAAAGATTTTACCTTCCACACCCATGGGCCTCACCTCTGAGAAACCCACAGTGGTCACGGTAATTATAGTCATATAAAAGGCGTCTATCCAAGCGTAATCTGCAATAAATCGATAGCCCAAAACCCCGAATAAAAGCACCATAACCATTAGGGTCAATGCCAAATAGATTTTAGAGCGAAAAAGTTTAACCATAATTATAGATCAAAAACAGACGTTCTTTTGGTATACACCAAATCCTTGATTTTAAGCCAAAAGGCCAAAAATAGATATAGGGCAAACCCGAAGCCCAAGGTCATAAAGGTAAGATAGATAAAAGAGGTACGCACCACTCTGGCTCTAATACCAAGTCTATCGGCTATTCTTCTACAAACCTCGAACCCTCTCTTTTGGAGATAATGTAACAAGTCATAGAATATTTTCATACGGATAAAATTAGGTTTTTAAATTTAATAATCGGGTGCCTACAACACACCGTAAACATTTATTATTGCTACAATAGTTATTGTATAATTGCAATAGGGATTGACTTTCCCAGGCCGAATTTACCTCAATATTCAAATTCCTGTAACTATCTATGATTCCGTTCTTCTCCGCTTTAATTTTCTGAACTGTACCAAGAACACGCTCCGGTTGAGCCATTCCCTTGTGTTTTTGATAACAGAACCTAAGTGGGACAATAGTATTGATGGTCAAAAGGTCCACAAATTTTTTGGAAATCCTTTTAACTCCTCCTTTTGAAGTTTTTCCAAAATTATAATGTGAATCCCAATACGTTGAGGCACTTATTCCAAATTGTTGGAATATTTCATCATCGCTACAATGCATGAGGTGATGGAACAAATTATTGTTACCACCGTATAATGTAGCAAACTGTGATAACCGAATGGTAGGAAAATTAGGAGGCCTTAGTTTAAAAAACGAGGCAGAGCCGATTGAATGGTCAATATTGAATTTATGCCTTAAGTATTGAAAATTTTTCCTTAACTCTCCATAATACGAATCGATACTATTATCTGATTCTAAAAGACCGGCCATTCCAAAAAGCAAACTTTCCAACTCCAAAGGTTTGCCAATTAAATGTCTTACAATGGAAAAATCCAAATGCAAACCAATCTGCATAAAAGCCTCTCCATTGATTTTGCTTCCAAAATTTTTTAATAACAATACAAATAGAACCTTTTCCCAATCCTGTCCACATTCTTCCAAAAGGATTAAAATTACTTTGGATTTGTCCTCCAACCTTTCCAAATACAATCGCTCTTGCCAATGTATAAAATCAAATTTCGGGATTGTGTTGATATCATTTCCACAATTGATAAATCTTTCCCTTTGCCCTTGCATTAATTTTTGATATCTGCCCAATAGCTGTGAGTCTATATAGTTTTTCAACTCTAGGGTGGGAATTTCAGTACCATCGGCCCTAAATACGGATACATCGTCATTCCATACTACGTGAAGAATAACATTATCATAATTTTTATCCTCTTGATGGTTATGCGCATACCAATCTGAAGAGTTAACATGAATTTCAACGTTACCTGCCCAAAGCTGATCAGCAATCCGCACTTGGGCATTAAAAAAATCCGGTCCGCTCAGGTGATTATGTGAGCCAGAATTCAAAATTGTCAGATTCTCACCCTTTGAAGCCTTTAAGCCCTGGACAGGATATTTTTTGTACTTCCATATATAATGTAACAAGTCCTCGCGCATGTTTTAAAACTAAAAAGACCCGCTATTGGGCGGGTCTACAATTTAGTATTTAAATTTTATCTATTCGGCTACCTCTCCTTCCCAGTTCATAAAACCACCCTCTAAATTATAGGCATTTTTAAAACCAAGACTGTTCATAATGGCACAAGCCTGCCCTGACCTGTTACCAGACCGGCAGTATACATAATAATTTTTGGTCTTGTCCAACTTCTCCAGTTCATCAATAAACCCTTGTCCTTTATAAATATCAATATTGGTTGCATTGGGAATATATCCTTCCTCAACCTCATCTTCTGTACGAACGTCAAGGATAAATGCATTATCATCATTTTCTAATTGGGAAGTCCATTCCTCCTGTGATAAATCTGCCATCGCTATAAATCTTTTTTCAAAAGTAAAGGATCTAATCTAAAACTTTAAAAATTGTTTTAACAAAAATTTAGAAAATATAATGGTTCAATTCCAACTATTCATCATACATTTGTATATACAAATATTGTTTATACATGAATGTTGAGGAAGTAATTAAAACTACTAAAAAAATACCTATTGAAACCAGAACTATAATACATCTGTCCTTGGTAAGTAATAAGGTAAGTGAAATGATGACCTGTAGCCTCAAACCTTTTGGAGTTTCCATTCAACAATTTAATGTACTCCGTATTTTAAGAGGTCAGGGGGATAAACCGGCTAATTTATCCACTATCAATGATAGAATGGTTACGAAAATGAGCAATACGACCCGCTTAGTGGACAAACTATTGTCCAAAGGCTATGTTGAAAGGCAAATTTGCCCGGAAAACAGAAGAAAGGTTGAGATAAAAATTACAAAAGAGGGGCTTAATGTTCTAAATGACATTGATGGCATAAAAGTTGAAACAGAAAAGAAAATCCTTTCAAGTTTTAGTCAAGAGGAGCTAAAAAAGCTTAATGATTTATTGGATAAATTTTAAGAAGAAACATGAAAGAAATAATAAAGGATTTAAATTGGAGATACGCTACCAAAAAATTCGACACTACAAAAAAAGTTAGTCCAGAAGACCTAAATACATTACTGGAAGCTACCAGATTGAGTGCTTCTTCCTATGGTTTACAACCTTATCACATATTTGTTGTGGAAAATAAAGAAATACGTGAAAGGTTAAAACCCCATTCTTGGAACCAATCTCAAATCACCGACGCTTCCCACCTGCTTATATTTTCAAGTAGACAGGATTTTGGCGAGGAACTGATAGATGAATACTTGGCCAATGTTATGCAAACAAGGGGGCTCCCCGGTGAGGCCATAAAAGGATATTCAGAGTTTATGAAATCTAAATTAATGAGCTTATCCGATACCGACAAAAGCATTTGGACTTCTAGACAAGCCTATATAGCCCTTGGTAATCTGATGACGGTTGCCGCTTCCTTAAAAATCGATACTTGCGCAATGGAAGGTTTCGAGTCTGAAAAATATGATGAAATCCTTGGATTGGAAGACCAAGACCTCACCACAACGGTGGTATTGGCCATAGGTTATCGTTCCAGTTCCGATGAAACACAGCATTTGGCCAAAGTGAGGCACCCAAAAGAAAAATTATTTACCCATATATAATCATTAACAAAAGTTCAAACAATTAAATTAAAGACATGAAAAAAACAGTTTTAAGTATTGCATTGACCATGATTTTTGGATTTTCGGCAACTGCGAATTCACCAATCGATGGAGAAAAAAAAGAAGTTAAAGTAAATGAAAGTAAAGTTACGTGGAAAGGTTACAAAGTAACCGGCTCCCATGAAGGAACCATTGAGCTAAAATCTGGCCATTTGATGATGGACGGAAAAAAATTGACAGGTGGTGAATTTGTGGTAGACATGACCTCCATTACCAATTTGGATATGGCATCCGGAGAGGGAAAAGAGAAACTTGAGGGGCATTTGAAATCTGATGATTTCTTTGGGGTAGAGAATTACCCAACGGCAAAATTGGTGATCACCTCAGCAGAGCCCATGAACAAAAACTCCTATTCCGTTAAGGGCGACTTAACTATTAAAGGTAAAACCAATCCTGTAACATTTGTGGTTTCAATCTATGAAAATAAAGCTACCGCTACACTTAAGGTAGATCGAGCCAAGTATGATGTGCGATATGGTTCAGGAAGTTTCTTCGATAATCTGGGAGATAAAACAATTTATGATGAGTTCGATTTGGTAGTTGATTTAGCTATCTAGCACTTTAGAACGAAGACAAATATTATTGCTTTAAAATCCTCTTGAAATAACATCAAGAGGATTTTTGTTTTTTTTGGATATAAAATTTGTGACTTTCAATTTCCTTTCTATATTTACGCCAATGAAAACAATGAAAAATACTTGGTGGTGGAATAACTTACGACAATATTCGTGAGCTGGTTCTCCATTTAAACAATATAGAGGCTTGTCATCACGACAGGCCTTTTTTAATTTATAACCTTTATCATGTCCTACACCTTAAAGACATATTCAAAAAAAATACTTGCGGACACTATAACGCCCGTCAGTGTGTATTTAAAAATTAGAGATAAGTTTCCCAATAGCATCCTGTTGGAAAGCAGTGACTACCATGCCAATGACAACAGTTTTTCCTATATATGTTGTAATCCCATTGCATCCATAAAAATTCAGGATGAAAGAATTTACAAGGAATTTCCCGATGGCAGAAATGAAACTCTTGAAATTACTGAGGATACAGATGTAGTCTCGGAAATTGATGCTTTTGCCAAAAGTTTCAAGATAACTGAACAGGACTATAAATTTATAACCAATGGACTTTTTGGTTTCATGGCCTATGATGCTGTACGTTATTTTGAAGATGTGGAAATTTCCAAAAAACCGAATTCGGTCGAAATTCCGGATATCTATTATGCCGTCTACCAAAACGTGATCGCCATAAACCATTTTAAGAACGAAGCTTACATTTTCGCTCACTGTTATGATTCGGAGAATAATATTTCGGAAATAGAACGATTGTTGAACGTTAGGACATTTGCCTCCTATAATTTTTCCAAGGAGGGAGAAGTCAAAACAAACTTGAAGGACGAAGAATACAAACAACATGTAGAATTGGCAAAAAAACACTGTCAACGCGGTGATGTCTTTCAGTTAGTTTTGTCCAGAAGGTTTTCCCAAAAGTTTAAGGGTGACGAGTTCAATGTCTATAGAGCATTGAGATCAATAAACCCATCTCCTTACCTTTTCTTTTTTGACTATGGCGATTTTAAAATTTTTGGAAGCTCACCGGAAGCGCAGTTGATCGTTAAAAACGGTAAAGCGGAGATCCATCCCATTGCAGGCACCTACAAACGTACTGGAAACGACGAAAAAGATGCCGAACTGGCTAAAAAATTAGCCTTGGATGACAAGGAGAACAGCGAACACGTGATGTTAGTTGACTTGGCCAGAAACGATTTAAGCCGAAATGGCAATTTGGTCAATGTGGACACCTATAGGGAGGTACAGTATTTCTCCCACGTAATCCATTTGGTCTCCAAAGTTACGGGCTTGAAAAAACCGGACATCCCTACTCTAAAAATTGTAGCGGATACATTTCCCGCTGGAACTTTAAGTGGAGCCCCAAAACACATGGCCATGCAACTCATTGAAAAATATGAAAAAACGAGTCGGAGTTATTATGGAGGGGCAATCGGTTTTATGGATTTTAATGGCAATTTTAACCATGCCATAATGATCAGAACCTTCTTAAGTAAGAATCATGAACTTCATTTTCAAGCCGGTGCAGGGCTAGTCGCGGCGTCAAATGCCGATGACGAGTTACAGGAAACGTACAATAAATTAGGGGCTTTGAATAAAGCCCTGGAAATCGCAGAAACTATCTAGATGGCAAGAAAGATATTAATGATCGATAATTACGATAGTTTCACCTATAATTTGGTTCACTATCTCGAGGATTTGGATTGCGAAGTAATCGTAAAACGAAACGACCAGTTACATTTGGAAGACGTAGACGATTATGATGAAATTGTGCTTTCCCCAGGACCTGGAATTCCCGATGAGGCCGGCTTGTTAAAAACCATTATTGAAAAGTATGCACCAACCAAACGTATTTTTGGAGTCTGCCTGGGACAACAGGCCATTGCCGAAGTCTTTGGCGGGTCCCTGGTCAATTTAGACCAAGTTTACCATGGGGTGGCGACCAAAATAAGAATTACGGTCAATGACTATATTTTTGACGGTCTTGGGAAGGAATTGGAAATAGGCAGATACCATTCTTGGGTTGTAGACCCCAATCTGCCAGATTGCCTAGAGGCGACTTCCCTAGATGAAAACGGACAAATTATGTCGCTCAGACACAGGGATTACGATGTTAGGGCCGTACAATTTCATCCAGAATCCGTACTAACTCCAGACGGAAAAAACATGTTGAAAAACTGGTTAAAACACAAAAAATGAAAGAGACACTTAATAGACTCATTAACCATGAAATCCTGGAAAAGGAGGACGCGAAACAGATTTTGGTCAATATTGCCAAGGGAGATTACAACACCAGTCAGATTGCCGCTTTCTTAACCGTTTATATGATGCGGAGCGTAACTATAGAGGAACTGGAGGGTTTCCGTGATGCTTTGTTGGATTTATGCTTGGCTGTGGATTTATCGGAATACAACCCTATTGATTTATGTGGTACAGGAGGTGACGGCAAAGACACCTTCAATATTTCTACTTTGGCCTCATTTGTTACCGCTGGAGCGGGTCTTAAGGTTACCAAGCACGGCAATTACGGGGTTTCATCAAAATGTGGGAGTAGTAACGTGATGGAATTCCTAGGCATTAAATTCAGCAACGAGGCGGATTTCCTGAAAAAATCCATTGAGGAAGCAGGCATTTGTGTGCTCCACGCTCCCCTATTCCACCCCGCTATGAAAAATGTAGCTCCTATTCGAAAGGAATTGGCGGTAAAAACCTTTTTTAATATGTTGGGACCGATGGTAAATCCTGCATTTCCAAAAAATCAAATGGTGGGTGTTTTCAATTTGGAATTGGCAAGAATGTATGGCTATCTATATCAGAATACCGATAAGAACTTTACGGTTTTACACGCTCTGGACGGCTATGATGAAATCAGTTTAACTGGAGATACAAAAACGATTTCCAATGGGTCCGAATCCATCCTTAGACCCTCGGATTTTGGTGTTTCGCCTATATTGGCTGACACTATTATAGGTGGTGAGGACATCCCGGAATCCGCTCAGATTTTTATGAACGTATTGAACGGAAGGGGAACGGAGGCGCAAAACAATGTGGTATGTGCCAATGCGGGGATAGCCATTAGTACCGTTAAGGGTTTATGTCCAAAAGAAGGTTTTGAACTTGCGATGGAATCGCTTAAAAGTGGTAAAGGACTAGCCGCTCTAAAGAAATTACAAGCCATTAGCGCATCATGAATATTTTAGACAAAATAGTTGCCGACAAGAAAAAAGAAGTCGCCCTGAAAAAATCCATAATTCCCGCCTCACAATGGGAAAAATCGGTTCTTTTTGAGCGAAATAGAAATTCCTTGGCAGAAGCTTTGAAAAAAAGTAAAACAGGCATTATAGCGGAACACAAAAGAAGATCTCCTTCTAAGTCCACCATCAACCAAAATACCAATGTGGGTCAGGTTGCCCAAGGATATCAAAAGGCAGGTGTTTGTGGCATGAGCGTTTTAACGGACATGAAATATTTTGGAGGTTCGTTGGAAGATTTGCTATTGGCTAGGGCATCAGTAGATATTCCGCTTTTGAGAAAGGAATTCATTATTGATGAATACCAACTTTTGGAAGCAAAGGCCCATGGTGCCGATATCATTTTGTTGATTGCCGCAGTACTGACCACATCTGAAATTAAGAAGCTCTCGGAATTTGCCCAGTCTTTAAATCTTGACGTGTTACTGGAGGTTCATAATGAGGAAGAACTTAAGAAATCCATCATGCCAAGTTTGGATATGTTGGGCGTCAATAACCGAAACCTGAAAACATTTGATGTCAGCTTGGATACAAGCAAGGAATTATCCCTACTTATCCCGGATGATTTTGTGAAGGTCTCCGAAAGTGGTATAAGTTCTATTGAAGCCATTAAGGCTTTAAAACAATTTGGATATAAAGGGTTTCTAATTGGTGAAAATTTTATGAAAACCGAAAATCCTGGTCAAAGTGCCACAGAATTCATTAAATCGTTGGAACAATGAAATTGAAGGTCTGTGGTATGAAACACAACATTGCCGAAGTGGCTGCCCTTAGACCAGACTACCTTGGGTTTATCTTTTGGGATAAATCCAGTCGTTTTTTTGATGGTGAGATACCAATACTTTCCGAGGCGACTAAAAAGGTCGGGGTTTTTGTTAATGCGCCAATTGACCAAGTGCTTGAAAACATATCCAAATATAAATTGAATGCAGTGCAGTTACATGGCTCAGAAAGTCCACGGTACTGCGAGGACCTAAAAAATGAGTATTTAAGTACAGTTCAACAAGAAAACAAGGAAAACGAAATAGAAATCATTAAAGTGTTTTCCATCAAGAACGAATTTGATTTTTCAGTCTTGGTCCCTTACGAAGAAGTGTGTGATTATTTTCTGTTTGACACCAAGGGAAAATTGCCTGGAGGCAATGGCTATACATTTGATTGGTCCGTTTTAAAAAATTACCCCTCTACCAAACCCTATTTCTTAAGCGGCGGTATTGGCCTACAAAACGTGGAAAGTATTGTATCGTTTATGAAGCAACCAAAATCACAATACTGTCACGTAATCGATGTCAACAGCAAGTTTGAGGTGGCACCGGGATTAAAGAATATTGAAGAATTAGAAAATTTTAAAAATGCATTGTGGGAGATTTAGTCAATTATAGCATCAGTGTTTTTATGGGCTTTTTTGCCATTATGAACCCGATAGCGAATACACCCATTTTCTTAGGGTTGGTAGAAGGCCAAACAAAGGAGGAAAAGAAAAAAATTGCAAAAACCGCAACCTTAATAGCCTTTGTGATTATAGTTGTTTTCGCATTGGCGGGAAAATATATTTTCGACCTTTTTGGTATTACCATTCCGGCATTCAAAATCACGGGAGGCTTATTGATTTTTTATGTAGGCTTTGAGATGTTGATGTCCCAGAAATCGAAAATACATACAAATCAAAATGATGAAGAACCCAATAACGTAAGCGTGTCACCCCTGGCCATCCCCATATTGGCGGGGCCTGGTACCATAGTGACCGCTATGAACTATGTCACCCACGCAAATTTTGTACATATTGCCATCGTAGTAGCGGTATTTGGGGTAATTGTTCTCTTAACCTATTTGGCATTCGTTTCAAGTGATTTCATCGTAAATAAAGTGGGACCTAATTTGATTGCCGTAATCTCAAAATTAATGGGACTCATCTTGGCCATCATTGGAACGGGTATGTTGACCGAGGGTATTAAATTGACCTTTAACCTATGACATTTCAAATGATTGAACAACAAAAAGCAAGTCGATTCGATTTACCGGAGTACAAAATTATTGATTGCTCTGTAGAACTAAAAAAAAGCTGTCTTAAAAAATTAATATTATGACAAAAGAAAAAAGTTTGTCCATAAAAAACAGTGGAGGCTTTCATGTAGACGAAAAAGGTTATTATGGAGAATTTGGAGGAGCCTTTATTCCAGAGATGCTATACCCCAATCTGGAAGAGTTACGCCAAAAATATTTGGAAATAATGTATGAAGAATCCTTTCAAAAGGAATTCCATCAGTTATTAAGAGACTATGTAGGTAGGCCTTCACCTCTGTATTTTGCGAAAAGATTATCCGAGAAGCACGGTACAAAAATTTATTTAAAAAGGGAAGACCTCAACCATACAGGCGCGCACAAGGTGAATAATACCATTGGGCAGATATTAATGGCCAAACGGTTGGGCAAGACCCGCATTATTGCCGAAACCGGTGCAGGTCAGCACGGAGTGGCCACGGCAACCGTATGTGCCCTCATGGGAATACAATGTGTAGTGTACATGGGTGAAATCGATATAGCAAGGCAAGCCCCCAATGTAGCCCGTATGAAAATGCTGGGTGCCGAAGTAATACCCGCCACATCAGGAAGTAAAACCTTGAAAGATGCCACGAACGAGGCTATTCGTGATTGGATCAATAACCCTGTGGACACTCATTATATCATTGGTTCGGCCATTGGACCACACCCCTACCCTGATATGGTGACCCGTTTTCAATCGGTTATATCTGAAGAAATTAAATGGCAATTAAAAGAAAAGGAAGGAAGGGAAAATCCAGATTATGTTGTTGCTTGTATTGGTGGCGGGAGTAATGCTGCAGGAACCTATTATCATTTTCTTGATGAACCCAAAGTGGGCATCATTGCGGTAGAGGCCGCAGGTAAAGGCATTGATTCCGGGGAAAGTGCTGCCACCTCGGCACTTGGAAAAATCGGAATCATTCATGGGTGTAAAACCATGTTGATGCAAACACCGGATGGTCAGATTACGGAACCCTACTCGATTTCGGCAGGATTGGATTACCCTGGTGTTGGCCCCATGCACTCACACTTATATAAATCCGGCAGGGCCGAGTTCTATTCCGCAACGGACGATGAGGCCATGACGGCAGGATTGGAGCTTTCCCAACTGGAAGGAATTATTCCGGCCATTGAATCTGGTCATGCCTTTGCCATTTTTCAGCACAAAAAATTTAATCCGGACGATGTGCTTGTAATTAGTCTCTCCGGTAGGGGCGATAAAGATTTACAAACTTATATTGATTATTTTAAGCTAGCCTAAACCATGAGTAATCGAATACTTGACAAATTGAATTCGGACAAAAAATTATTGTCCATCTATTTTACGGCCGGATATCCTTCCTTGAACAGTACGTTACAAATCATTGAGGAGTTGGAGAGGAATGGCGTGGATATGATTGAAATAGGCCTGCCATTTAGCGACCCTTTGGCAGATGGTCCTACCATACAGGAAAGCTCCACGGCCGCCTTAAAAAATGGGATGACCACCGAAATACTCTTTGAGCAACTGAAAAATATTCGCAAGACCGTTGCCATTCCCTTGGTCATTATGGGCTATTTTAATCCCTTCCTACAATATGGGGTGGAGGAATTTTGTGAAAAATGTGCATCCATTGGTATCGATGGTCTCATTTTGCCAGACCTTCCATTGGATGTCTATCAATCTCATTACAAAGAAATCTTTGAGAAGTATGGATTGTTAAATGTATTTTTAATAACCCCCCAGACCAGTGATGAACGTATTCACCAAATAGATAATGCCTCCAACGGTTTTATTTATATGGTAAGTTCGGCAAGCGTCACCGGATCCAAATCGGGTTTTGGAAGTGAGCAAGAGGCTTATTTTGAAAGAATTGCCAACATGAATTTAAAAAATCCACAAATCGTGGGCTTTGGAATTAAAGATGCGGAGACTTTTCAGCAGGCCACCCAAAAGGCAAAAGGTGCAATCATCGGTTCGGCATTTATAAAATATCTTACCGAAAAAGGAGAAAACAATATCTCGGAATTCATTCAATCGATTCGATGAAATTTATAAACGACTGGAAAATAATTATTTTACTTTGCCTTACTTTAGGTTTGGCCCCTTTTTTTCCAGAACCTCATATTTGGGGGAAAATTAAATGGATTATGGGTGGTGCATAGGGCATGGCATTTATGGATTGGTTCGATGTCCTTTTCCACGGTTTTCCATTTCTACTTTTAATACGGAAAATTATATTATCCCTGTTTAAAAAATAGTCCCAATCCAATCGGTAGCCCTATCTTTAGGCTTACCTTATTAAGTAATCCTATTGAGTCAATAAATCATGAAAAAGATACTATTCCTTCTTATTTTTATAACATCCATTTTTAAGTCAACTGGTCAAGATTCCTCGGCTATTAAATCACAGGTACGTAAAACCATAGATGAACTTAAGGAGTTCGTTGCCATTCCTAACGATGCGCTAAATCCTGATGATATTGACGATAATATTTTATGGCTCCGAAACAAGTTTAGTCAGCGTGGTTTTAACACAAGTATTTTGGAAACCGATGGGCTTCCGCTATTCTTTGCATCATTACCGATGGACGACAACAAACCGACCATTCTTTTTTATATGCATTTTGATGGACAATCCGTAGACCGTTCCCAATGGAATCAAAAAGACCCGTATCTGCTTACCTTAAAATCCGAACAAAACGGGGAATGGAAGGAAGAATCTTTTGCCGAGTTGAACAAGGATATTAATTATGATTGGAGATTGTTTGGTAGGTCAACTTCTGATGATAAGGGCCCCATTGTTATGTTTCTTAACACTATTGATTTATTAAAGGCTGACGATGCTGAACTTCCCTTTAACATAAAGGTAATCTTGGACAGTGAGGAAGAAAAAAGTAGCGCACCCTTGCCCCAAGCGGTAAAAACGTACAGGGAGCTTTTAGAAGCTGATTTTTTAATCATAAGCGACGGTCCCATACACCCCTCCGGCTTACCTACGGTGGCTTACGGTTGCCGCGGAATTACAACCTTGTCCTTGACCACTTTTGGTCCAATAAAACCTCAGCATAGTGGTCATTACGGAAATTTTGCTCCCAACCCTGGATTTATATTGTCCCAACTACTGGCAACTTTTAAAGATAAAGATGGCCGTGTAATCATTCCAGGATATTATGATGGTATTGTTTTGGATGAAGCTACGGAAAACATCTTAAAAAGCGTCCCCGATGATGATACTGAAATCAAGGAAAGGCTCCAATTTAAATCGGCTGATAAGGTAGGTGATTTTTATCAAGAGTCACTGCAATACCCAAGTTTGAATCTAAGGGGATTGGGTTCAGGTTGGGTCGGTGAAGAGGCAAGGACCATAGTACCTGCAACCGCAACTGCTGAAATGGACCTTAGATTGGTTCCAGAATCTGATGGCAACCAGCTTAAAAATTTGGTAAAGGAGCATATCAAAAATCAAGGTTTTTATATTACGGACACCATTCCAACAAAACAAGAACGATTAGAACATGAAAAAATCATTATGGTTACCGAAGGTTCTGTAACGGATGCCTTTAGAACGGACTTGGACAATCCTTACGGAAATTTTATTGTGAACACCTTAAAAGACGAATTTCATGAAGACGTAGTGCAAATACGGATCATGGGAGGTACCGTTCCTATTTCACCTTTCGTGAATGAACTTAAAATTCCTGCTTTTTTGGTTCCATTAGTCAATCCGGACAATAACCAACATAGCCCCAATGAAAATTTGAAAATTGGGCAAATCGCCTATGGAATCCAAGCCTTCTATAGCATTTTAAGTACTCCTCTCTCAAATTAAGTCTGGTTTTAACATCCACTAACAAAGGTTTAATGCCACCTTAACTGAGTTTGCCCTTGCTGTTTCTTATCTTAAGGATGAATAAAAAAAGAAACATAATGGGAATTATAAAAGATAAAAAAAAGTTTAAAAGAAAACAGGAACAGGAAAATCCTACAAATCCTACTGGTAATACCAAAATTGATACGAACAAATTCGATATTAATGAAAAGACAATAAAAGACCAACAGAACAAAAAATAATTGTCTGAATAACCATAATAAAAAAGCCCGGCTCAGTGAGCCGGGCTTTTTTAATTTCCAGTTAATTCTCGCTACTAGGCTGAATTCCTACTAGCATTAATATTACCATAAAGAGATCGGGTCACAATTTTCTCATACAGATCTTGATGTTGGGTACCCTGACTAATTTTCTGCAGTGCATACTGCTGTATTACCAATAAGGGCAAAACAATATCCTCTCGAATTTTAATGGACTCCCTAGAAATGGCCTCTTTTTCCATCAATACTTCCATACCGGATAATTTAAGTAGCATTTTCTTGGAAAGCTCGAATTCCTGAAGCAATATCTCCCAAAAAGTACCATATTCATCATCCTCTTTCATATAGCTGGTCAATTCAAAATAACATTTGGAAAGACTCATCATACTGTTCATCATCAAGGCTTGAAAAAAGGGCACCTCATCATACAGTTTTTTTGCTTCCTCAAAACGGCCTTCATCCTCCAACTTTTTTAGAGCTGTACCAATACCAAAATATCCTGGTACGTTCTGTTTTAATTGGCTCCACGAACCTACGAACGAGATAGCCCTTAAATCTGAGAGCTCCAATTTTGCCTTATTCCCCCTTTTACCGGGCCTACTGCCAATATTTGCTTTGGTATAATATTTAAGGGTACTCATGTTCTCCAAGTAGGGCATAAATTTTTCATGATGTTTTAGGGCATCATATTTCGAAAAACTTAATTCCGAAAGTTCCTCAATAAGTGTTCTGGACTCTTCAGAGATTGTTATTTCCTTTCCTAAGATGGAATTGGAAAGACCTGCGGTCAACAATTGCTCGCTGTTATAAATAAATTGCTCTTTGGTTCCGTAGGTACTCGTTATAGTCTGCCCCTGTATGGTCAATTGTATTTCATTGTTGGCCACCTTACTGGTCTGCGCAGCGTAGAATCGGTGGGTTTTTCCTCCACCCCTTGCTGGTGGTCCTCCCCTACCATCAAAGAAAATAGCATTGATTCCATTGTTTTCACAAACACCTGAAAGCGATTCTTTAGTCTTTAGAATAGACCAGTTGGCCTTAAGATAACCACCATCCTTGGTACCATCGGAGAAACCAAGCATAATAGTTTGTTTATTGCCCCGCTGGAGGACATGTTCCCTGTACTCCTTCATATTGAACAACTGTTGCATGGTAGCTTCGGAATTGTCCATTCCGTCCATAGTCTCGAATAACGGAACTATGTCAAAAGTGATTTTCTTATCGGCCCAACCGCACCATCTAAACAAGGCATATACAAATAGAATACTGTAAATATCTTCGGAATTACTGATGATATATCGGTTACAACCCTCCTCACCATTTTTCTCCTGAATCGTCTGTAATTGAGAAATGTTCGCAATAGTGTCCTTAACGATATCTTCTGAAAAATCGTTTGGAGAAAGTTCTAATTTTTCATGAATCAGAATTCTGATAAGTTCGTCCTCCGACAGCTCTTTCAAATCCTCCTTAATAAAGCCTTTTTGTTTCAATACCTCTGTCATTACCTTAGTATGCATGCTATGATCCTGACGGATATCAATGGTCGCGAAGTGGGTCTTAAATATTTTAACCTTATCAATAAACTTATCCAAATCCTTTAGGTACAGACTATTGTATTTGCCGACCAAAGCTTCCCGTATCGAGAGCAATGGCTTGATAATATCATCATATCCAACGTCCTTGGTACTATCGAACATCGCATTGTATAAATTTCCTCTCAATTCATTAAGAGGCTCCTGAACTGCCCTGAACGTTAGTTTTTGCTGTAGTTTCTTTAAATCGTTGTAATAGCATTTCATCAACGTTAAACGAAGCTCGTTCATTACATCCCTTGTTATGTCTGCAGTTACAAAAGGGTTTCCATCTCTATCCCCACCGGGCCAAAAGCCCAGTTTAACGATATCATGATTCTCAAACTTCTTTGACCCTGTACTTCCCTTTATATAAGAGTACAGATCACCTATGGCATCATAGTACACATTTCTTAGGGTATAGATAATGTTCTTGGCCTCATCCAATGGGGTAGGTTTCTTGGCATTGATCAATGAAGTGAGTCCCAATTGCTGTAGGGCCACATCTATTTCATCAATCCGATCTTCAAGAATTAGGGTTCTAAGATTGGTAATAATATCAAGAACCGCAGGTGTGTAGAATTGGGTTGGGTGCGCGGTCAACACAATTCTTGCACTAAAATTATCCAGTTTGTCCCCAATCTGATCCCATAACCCGTTTCTTTCTACCAATTGAAAATAATCCCTTAAAGAAAGAGAACTGGAATGTCTATGCAATTTGGGGAACGCGGCGTCTTCAACACTATCATAAAGTACCACTTGTCGCTCCACATATTGAACCACACGGAACATGAAATCTATCTTGTCCTTTTCGGAGGACGCATTCACGAACTTTTCAAAGAACATATCCAATATTTCCCTTGGATTTAGTCCCTGATGTAGACCTTTTTCCGATTGATCCATTAAAAGAGGAATCAACATACCGACGTTTTCAACATTACTGTACGGTAGATTAAGAAAAAGACTATTGTAAACATTGAATTTATTTTCGACGGATTTTTTAAACTCCTCTAATCTTTCTGACTGCTGCATACATTAATTTAATTTTCAATTTATAAATGTTCCTCCTGCTTCATTTATTCACCTATAAAGGTCGATATTCTTTAAGAATGAAAAGCATGAATAAGCTTAAATAACAAAATAGATTTCCTTTACCACAAAAACAACAGTTTTGACAACAATAATTGAATAAAACCAAAAAACCGGCTTAGTTTTACCCTGTAATCGAGTAAATAATTTTTTCATTTTCATATAGTGTTCTCGTAAAAGAGTCTTGCCAAATAGCAAGGCTCTTTTTAGTTTTGGTTATACCCAAAAAATCTATATGAAGAACCTGCGGTATTGCATTACCCTATAATCCAAGGTATTAAAATCCGGTTTTTTTTCCTTCATCTGCTTGTATTCCGCTAAACTTCCAACGGCTCTGTTGGCAGCCCCCGAAGGAGCAATCAAGGAGACGGTTTGAATTTTTCTTTTTGTTTTTGGGTGGATAAAATCATGGATTCTTGGTATCCTATCCGAAACAAGGCGTAGACCAAGTCCATATTCCTTTAAGTGTTTCCTAAAGAAGTATTCAGGACCATTTTTACTGTTTCCCCCTGTAAATAAAAGTGTCTCTATCTTTGGAAAGAGTTCCAAATAATATAGAAGATTACGCAATTCAATATTTTCCATGCCAAGGTCAGAAGCATCCACCTTGCTGCGTTCCGCCGATGCTACAATATCACAAATACCAATTTTTTGACGAATCAAGAAGTCCTTTCGCTGTTGAACGGCTTTATCCGAGGTTTCAAAAACAAGTCCCAAATTGAAAATTTCATTCAAAATAGGCCATAATTGCCCATCCCGACTGCCATAACAAAAATCCACATCCCCTTCCTTGAGGTCCCCCGTTGTAAACCTAGGTGGCGGCAAGGTTCCAACTATAAGTTTGGTAGCTTCCTTAAAAAGAAAAGGTTTATATGGATGTGTGTGCTTGAACAAGCCGATACCGGATTACGGGAAATTTTGATAGAATGTTGCCCTGATAGGGATTTAACTAGCAATTTACTAACTTTATGGGTATAAACTACTGCAACTATGGGTAAAGGTGACAAAAAAACAAAAAGGGGAAAAATAGCTAATAATTCCTATGGAGCTAGAAGACCTAAAAAAATTAAAAGAAAGCCATCTGTAGAGGAGAAAATAAAAATTGGCAAAAGGAAATAAATCAATAATCTATCCTGAAATTAAATTCGACCTGATTTTCCTCATCAATGCCCAATTCATAGGTATAAAAGCCAATGGGTAGAGAATCTATAGCTAAAGGGTTTGGAGTATAGGTAAGAGTTGTGGAATCTGTAACAATAGTTAGCCCCATTTCCTCGGCCGCACTCAAAAATTCATAATATTCTGAAAGTCCTCCCGCCGAAATATTTTCATAAACCGTATCCTTTTCAACAATCCGGACTTCGTTAAAGTTAAAATCCGTTTGGTTCTTTATACGAATATTTACGGAATCCACATTATCATCGCGGTCCGTACAAGAAAGAATAACACCTAAAAAAACCACGCATACCAACAGAAACCTTCTCATGTCTTAATATAAGGATTAGCTATACCAGTAAAACGAAGGGAAGGGCAATATATTTTATCGAATAAAGACAGGTTCGTTTTCTTTTAAGGTATGTTCTTTACTAAACTCATAATCATCTAGGTCGAAACCTTTGATGTCCTCCAAAGACCTTGCACCCGAATCCAAAATATATCGCACCATGGAGCCCCTAGCTTTTTTAGCAAAAAAGCTTATGACCTTTAATTTGTCATTTTTCCAATCTTTAAATATTGGCGTAATGACAGGTACTTTCAGTGTCTTTTGGTCAATAGCGTTAAAATATTCGTTACTGGCCAGATTGACGAATAATTCTCCTTCTACGAGCTCGTTATTTAACTCGTCAGTCAATACCTTTTTCCAGAATTCATATAGGTTCTTTTTCCTACCTACTTTTAAGGAAGTGCCCATTTCCAAGCGGTAAGGCTGTATTAAATCCAGGGGTTTAAGAATTCCATATAATCCGGATAGGATACGCAAGCTATCTTGTAGGATGTTTAGCTTTTCTTCTGGAATCGAATATGCATCCAAGCCTTGATATACATCACCATTGAATGCATACACGGCAGGTCTTGCATTCTCCATGGTAAAGGGAGTTTTAAAACTTTGATTACGCTCCCAGTTCAATTGTGCTAAATTATCTGAAATGGACATGAGTTCTGAAAGGGCTTTGGGCTTTTTCTTAGCTAAAATTTTGTTCAGCTTTTGTGCTTCTTCCAAAAATTTTGGTTGGGAAAATTTGTCCGTTGGCAATTTACTTTCAAAATCCAGTGATTTTGCAGGGGATACTACAATTTTCATACGTTTTAATTTTCTTTTACAATGCTCCTTTTACTTTTCTAAAGAAACCAAAAATATAGTTTTTTTGCACCTTGTAAAATGGTTGACATAAGAGAGTTTTGATAGTTCTATCAATACTATCTATATGCTATTTTGGGCATAATTTCTCCATTTATCGATGCACGTACCCATATCAATGGGTATGTCCGAATCGAATTTCATATGCTTCCCTGTTACCGGATGTATAAAGCCCAAGGTTTTCGCATGTAGGGCCTGTCTAGGGAGTACCTTAAACGCATTCTCAACAAATTGCTTGTACTTAGTGAAAGTGGTACCTTTCAATATTTTGTCCCCACCATAGCGTTCGTCGTTGAAAAGAGTATGGCCAATATATTTCATATGAACCCGTATTTGATGGGTTCTACCTGTCTCCAATTTACAGGATACCAAGGTTACGTAACCAAGGCGTTCCAGAACCTTATAATGTGTAACAGCCTCCTTACCATCTTCTCCATCTGGAAATACATGCATTTGCAGTCGGTTCTTAGGATTTCTTCCGATGTTGCCGATTACAGTACCTTCATCATCATCAACATTTCCCCAAACCATTGCAATATATTCCCGCTCAGAAGTCTTATCAAAAAACTGTTTTGCCAAATGTGTCATAGCGGCTTCGGTCTTTGCAATGACCAGTAGTCCGGATGTATCCTTGTCAATTCTATGAACTAAGCCTGGCCGTTCATTGCTATTGGCAGGTAAATTTTCAAAATGATATATCAAGGCGTTTATCAGGGTTCCCGAATAATTTCCATGGCCGGGATGGACAACCATTCCCGCTGGTTTATTTACCACCAAAAGGACATCGTCCTCATAAACAATATCTAGGGGAATATTTTCAGGTACTAATAGATGTTCATGCGGCGGATGTTCAAAAAGGACTTTGATTTCATCCCCGGCCTTTACCTTATAATTGGATTTTACAATAGCTTCATTGACCCAAACGTGCCCATCCTTTGCGGCCTGTTGAATTTTGTTCCGGGTGGCATTTTCTATGAAGTTCATTAAAAATTTATCCACCCTTAAAGGATCTTGTCCTTTGGAGGCCACAAATCTGTAATGCTCAAAAAGATCGTCGCTATCTTCTTGTTCCAAACTAGTTATTGAGGTCATCATTATTCAGAATCGGTCTGGGTGGTACTTCCGGAAACATTTCCATTACCACAGATCAATTCAATTTTTGAGGTTTTGGGAAGTTTGTCACCTGGTTTAATGTCCTTCCCCTTATGCTTTATGTAATAGACCATATCCTTTCCCAATTGATCTATATAGGTTACCCTCTGCACGTCCAATCCCACTGCTTTTAGCATGGACGATGCATTTCGCTTTGTAACCTGTATAATATTGGGAACGGTCACTTTCTTATATCCAGAAGGATTGACCGTAAAATAAATTTTTCTATTGTTCTTTACCTTGGTACCTGCAGAGGGGTTTTGTTCAATAATGGAAAATCTAGGATACTCCGGATTATAATTAGCGGAATCCACTACTTCATATCTCAAACCTGCGCTCTCCACCTTTTTTCGCATATCCATAACGGAAAGCTTTGAAAAATCTGGAACTTCTACAAATTCACCATGATTGGTAGTAATGTTCAACCATCTAAACACCAAGAAAAGCAGTATCACCAAAATACCTAAGGCTAGTCCTAATTGAATCAGTAAAGTCTTGCTCTTTAAAAACCTGAAAAAATTTCTCATTTGATTTTTTGATTGGTACAAATATAATAAATGCCCTTGTACAAAATCGTGATTGAAAATTGGTAAAATATATTAGGAATAAAGTGCTATATAGAATTCAATTCTTTTTTCTTTAACGGGAATAATCCATATTTGTAGCATAAACCTCTAACTTAATTCATGAAAAAAAATATTGCTATCATTATGGGGGGCTATTCCAGCGAGTATAAGGTATCCTTGAAAAGTGGAAAAGTTGTTAACGATTATTTGGACAAGGAAAAATTCAACTGTTTTCCTATTCATATTTATAAGAATAAATGGGTGTATGTCGATGAAAATAACATTGAAGTTGCCGTTAACAAACATGATTTTACCGTAAAAAAAGATGGTAATACGATTAAATTTGATTGTGTATTCAACGCCATTCATGGATCACCCGGTGAAAATGGGCTTTTACAAGCCTATTTTGAGTTACTAAATATTCCCCAAACTTCCTGCGACTTTTACCAGGCAGCACTTACATACAATAAAAGGGATCTATTGAGCGTATTAAAACCTTATGGAATTAAATCCGCACCCTCATATTATCTAAATAAGGGAGATCTAATTAATGAAGAAGATATTATAAGTACAGTTAAGCTTCCATGTTTTGTTAAGGCGAACAAATCCGGAAGTAGCTACGGAATTTCTAAAGTATACAAACAAGAAGATTTGCATAAGGCTATCGAATTGGCTTATCAAGAAGATGATGAAATCATTATCGAAGGATTTTTGGACGGAACGGAAGTTTCCGTTGGTGTCATTACCTATAAGGGAAAAACAAAAGTTCTACCCATAACCGAAATTGTATCAGAAAATGATTTTTTCGATTACGAAGCAAAATATGAGGGTAAGTCTCAAGAAATTACTCCGGCGAGAATAACAAAAACGCAAGAAGAAAACGTGAGCCGTTTGGCGAAAAAAATTTATGAAGTGCTTAAAATGAAAGGCTTTTCAAGAAGTGAATTTATTTTTATGGGAGATGAGCCCTTTTTATTGGAGGTAAACACCACTCCAGGGCTTACCACTGAAAGTATATTGCCAAAGCAAGCCGCCCAAGCCGGAATAAGCCTCCCTGAACTATTTGAAAATGCCATTAACGAAGTTCTGTGATAAATTGAGTATTTTTAGCTGATACGATTATTTCAATTATATGAGGCGTGCTATTTTTCCCGGTTCCTTTGATCCACTTACTCTGGGCCATCATGACATTATCATGCGTGGTATAACCCTTTTTGACGAACTTGTTATTGCTATCGGGAAGAATGCCGAAAAAAAATATATGTTTACCCTTGATGAACGGATGTCTTTCATTAAAAAGTCATTTATCAGTGAACCTAAGATCAAGGTCTTGACATATGAAGGTTTAACGGTAGACTTTTGCAAAAAAGTAAATGCAAATTACATATTGAGAGGTCTAAGGAATCCAGCTGATTTTGAATTTGAAAAGGCTATCGCACATACCAATCGTAAACTTTCCGAAATAGAAACCGTATTCCTTCTCACATCATCAGGGAAATCCTACATAAGTTCTTCCATAGTTAGGGACGTTATCAGAAACGGTGGAGATTACACTGGACTGGTCCCCGAATCTGTAAGGGTTTCATCTTAAATAAGAATTCCAGGCGCATCCAAAATTCCCGTAATACTGAACAAATCTATCAAGATTTATGGTATCAATGTAAGAAAATACAACAAAATAAGACCTGTTCACAACAAATTTTGATTACTTACTTATTTATCCGATATTATTGTAGGAAATTACATATATATGTTGATTAACCCCCATATTCAATCCACATCATATTTAATAAAGCAATTGCCCACGCTTACAGTCTTTATTGATCGTGAATTCAAGATTATCCATGCTTCGGACAAATGGCTTTTTACATTTGGCGAAAATAGCGGTGCCATTCTTGGACGTAGTCTTTTCGAAATATTTCCGGATTTGAGCATAAAATGGCAAACCGTTCTTAAAGAATGTTTCGAAGGCAAAGCAAACCCAATGGGGGTTCAAAAATACAAGGATTCACATCTAAATGAAAAGTGGTATGAATGGTCCAACACATGTTGGTACAACGAAGAGGAGAATATTATTGGCGCTATCATTCAGATAAACGATGTAACCGAATCCCTTGAAAAAGAACTTGAACTTGAAAAAACCAAGGTACAGTTAAAGCATCAATCAGAAATATCTAAAACTGGTAGATGGGAATACAACATTTTAAACGATGAAATAACATGGTGCGACATTACCAAGGCCATTCACGAAGTAAGTCCGGACTATGTTCCCAAATTGGATACCAGTATAGGATTTTATAAAGAAGGTTATAGTAGAAATGCTATTTCCATGGCCATATATGAAGCTCAGGAAAAAGGAACCCCATGGGGTATTAAACTACAGATCATAACGGCTACGGGAAAGGAAAAATGGGTTTTTGCAGCAGGTAAACCCCTTTATGAGAAAAGAAAACTCATTGGTTTTACTGGGACCTTTCAAGATATTGATGAGCAGGTTCTTGCCAACGTGGAAACCAAAAAAAACGAAAAACTTTTAAGAACATTGGTTGATAACTTGCCATTGAATGTATATGTCAAGGATATCCATTCCAAAAAGATTTTGGTTAACAGAGCAGAATGCCTCTATCTAGGTGCTAAAAACGAAGCAGAGCTTTTAGGCAAGGATAATTTTGATATTTATGATTATGAAACCGCCAAGAAATTTACGGAACAGGACATAAAGGTTATGAGCAGTCTAGAACCTATACTAGGCGAAGAAGTGATTAGTACCAATAAAAGAGGAATACAAACTACTTTTCTAACTTCTAAAATACCTTTGTTGGATGAAAAAGGAATGGCAAACGGACTTGTAGGTATCAGTTTGGATATTACCAACATGAAACAAAAGGAGAAAGAACTACGGAACTTAATCGATGTCACCTCATTACAAAATAAAAAACTCATCAATTTTGCACATATAGTTTCCCATAACCTCCGCTCGCATACGGCAAATTTTTCAATGTTATTAGACTTCTTACAATATGAGGAGGACGAAAAGGAGAAAGCGAAAATAATGGATATGCTCAATAGTTCATCAGGAAATTTATTAGAAACTATTGAAAACCTAAATCAGGTTTTGGCCATAAATACCAACATCAACATAGAGAAAAAAGAAGTCAATCTTTACGACAAGGTAAAAATAGTAGAAGAAAATTTGAAAGATTTCATAATCGAAAACAATGCCGAGATAGAAAACAAAATAGTAAATACTCAAACCATAAAGGTAATACCCCAATATTTAGAAAGTATCTTGATAAACTTTATTACCAATGGAATCAAATATAAACACCCTAAAAGAAAACCTAAAATCTCCTTGCATCTATTGAAAGAAGAAAATTATTCGGTATTGACTATAACTGATAATGGTTTAGGAATAGACTTGAAAAAATACGGGAACAAACTATTTGGAATGTACAAAACCTTTCATTCGCATGAAAATGCAAGGGGAATGGGCCTCTACATCACAAAAAATCAAATTGAGTCCATGGGAGGAAAAATTGAAGTTGAAAGCAAGGTAGGATGTGGTACTACGTTTAAGGTTTTTTTTAATGAAAAAAATTAAATTCATTGGAATTATAGATGATGATCCAATAACGGTTTTCGGTATAAAAAAAATGTTAAATACCGTTGTGGAATGTGAAACTATAGAGGCTTACCAGAATGGTAAAATTGCATTTGATTCCATCAATAAAAAATTTATGGGGAACGAAGACATTCCAGAAATCATATTTTTGGATATAAACATGCCTATTATGGATGGATGGCAATTCTTGGAAGAGTTTCTTAAACTGCCCATTAAACAAAGAGTCCGCATTAATATTGTTACTTCATCCATTGACCTTTTCGACAAAAATAAAGGGGAGTATTTTAAGGATAAAACCCATCATGTAATAACCTTCAATAACAAACCCATAAAAAGACATGTAATAGCAGAAATTACAAAGGTCGCTTAAATTGGGCGTTTGGTGATTTTGACTACTTTTACAATGAGCGCATCGTATTATCAAATACTTGATGAAGTTTATTGTTATGAAAAAGTTTTTTATACCCCCATTTTTAGCTTTGTTCTTTCTTGCCTGTGAAAGCAAGACCGAAGATGTTGAGCTGGATTTTCCAATCACTTTTGAAACCTCTAATGGTACCGAAACCGCAACATACGAAGAGGTGGTCGATTTCTATTTGAAATTGGCAAAGGAGTTTCCCGAAATAAATACACAAACTATTGGAACCACGGATAGTGGTCTACCTTTACATTTAGTGACGTACAATGTGGATGGTGATTTTAATTTCAATAAAATAAATAAGGAAAAAACTGTCTTGTTTATCAATAACGGGATTCATCCGGGTGAAAGTGACGGAATTGATGCCACTATGTTGCTCTATCGGGATTTGGCTAGTGGAAAAATACCAGCACCAGAAAACACCGTAGTGGTTACCATACCAATTTACAATATTGGTGGCTCCCTGAATAGAAATTCAACTTCACGGGCGAACCAAAACGGACCAAAATCCTATGGTTTTCGTGGAAATGCACTCAATTACGATTTAAACAGGGATTTTATAAAAACGGATTCTAAAAACGCCAGGACCTTTGCCCAAATTTTTCATTTGATCAAACCCGATGTATTCGTTGATAACCATGTGAGCAATGGCGCAGACTATCAATATACCTTGACGCATCTATTTACCCAACACAACAAATTGGGCGGAGATTTGGGTACATATATCCATGAAACATTTATGCCGGCCTTGGAAGACTCCCTAGCTCATGACAATTGGGATATTACGCCCTATGTAAACGTGTTTAACAAGCCTCCGGAAATTGGCTTTTCCCAGTTTATGGACCACCCTAGATACTCTACAGGGTATACCACGCTTTGGAATACCCTTGGAATAATGGTTGAAACCCATATGTTAAAACCATACAAGAAAAGAGTAGATGGCACCTATGAATTGATGAAAAAAATGATAGCTCTTACCGAAAGGGATGGCAAGAATATCAAGGAGCTGAGAAACAAAGCCAAATTAGCTTTTTTAGAAAAGGAATATTACCCCATTAAGTGGGCAGTGGATAGTTCTAAAGTTTCCAAAATCACATTTAAAGGATTTCAAGCTGATACTATTTTAAGCGAAGTAACAGGTTTTGAACGATTAAAATACAATAGGGAAAAGCCCACGATAAAAGAAGTCATGTATTACGATTATTATCAAGCAATGGACTCCATTAAAATTCCCGAAGCATATATCATAAAGAAAGAGTGGAAAGGGATAGTAGATTTGCTAAATCTGAATGGAATCAAGTTTGACCTTATTGAAACGGATACCGTCAAACATGTTGAGTCCTACAAGATTGAAAGTTTTGAGACCTTAAACAGACCATATGAAGGTCATTATTTGCATTATAATACCAAAGTGTTATCGAACAAGGAAAATGTCTTGTTAAAGACCGGTGACATTATAGTGCCCACTCATCAAAACGGTATTAGGTATATATTGGAAACCCTTGAGCCCTCAGCCGTAGATTCATTTTTCAACTGGAATTTTTTTGACCCCATTTTGCAACAGAAAGAGGGTTTTTCCCCATACGTTTTTGAGGACACAGCCCTTAAAATACTCCAAAATGATTCAGTTTTAAAACAAGAATTTGAAGCAAAGAAGGAAAAGGAAAAAGCATTTTCAGAAAATTGGTATGAACAACTAGATTGGATATTTAAAAAATCCGAACTTTATGAAAAAGCACATAATCAATATCCCGTTTACAGGGTTTTCGAAAATTAAAATCCGGAAAACTGAATAATCTCAATCTCCTTCGAACAAAATTTTAATGTTCACATAAGAGTTCTGTAAGGCCTTTTGAATCTTCTTTGGCCCTTTCCATTTCACCTTAACGATACCTTCTTTTTTCTCAGGCTTGAGTTTTCCAGAATAATCGGTCTTCATGGCATACCAATGTACTTGTTTTAAGGTAATGGTTCCGCTATTCTTGAAAATATGGTACGTTGTTCTCAGAAAATTTTCAATTCTTAGACCCTTTACACCGGTTTCCTCCATGACTTCCCTAATGGCACAATCCTCTATGGACTCTCCCTTATCCAATTTTCCCTTGGGCAAATCCCATTTTTCGTTTCGGTAAATAAAAAGTACTTTCCCTTTTGGGTTTGTGACCACCCCTCCTGCCGCTACGACCAATGGAATTTCTTGGGTAAATTTCTTTAAGATTTCCTCAGAATTGGGATGATAAATATAGGCCTCTGCAAGCTTTTTCTTTTTTAAGGCCTTAATGGCATTATTGATAGATTCTTGATTCAAAAGGAAATACTCGCCCTCGGCTGTTTCGGAGAGTTTATTTGTTAAAATCAGGGGCAGTTCATTAACAAAAACTTTATACATTTGCTACATGGTTTTAAACATAAACACGGCTAAAAAAACAGCTGAGCTTTTGCTACAAATTAATGCAATTAAATTGAAACCCGAAAATCCTTTTACATGGGCCTCAGGTTGGAAATCTCCTATTTATTGCGACAACAGAATATTACTTTCCTATCCCTCCATTAGAAACTATATTAAGCACGAAATGGCAAAACAAGTGGAATCCATTTATGGCATGCCTGACGTAATTGCCGGAGTAGCCACTGGTGCCATTGGCATGGGAGCGTTGGTAGCGGATGCCCTTGGATTACCTTTTGTTTATGTAAGACCGGAACCAAAATCACATGGTAGGCAAAATCAGATTGAAGGATATCTGGTACCACACCAAACCGTTGTGGTTATAGAAGACTTGATAAGCACCGGTAAAAGCAGCCTGAATGCAGTGGAAGCCCTTAAGGCGCAACAGGCAAATATAAAGGGAATGTTGGCTATTTTTACTTATGGATTTGAAACTGCCAGTGTCAATTTCAAGGAGAAAAACGTTGAACTTCATACCTTGAGCGATTATGATCATCTAATTGAACAGGCATCGGAAACCAATTATATACAGGAAGAGCAGCTCAATACCTTAATGGATTGGCGAAAGAACCCTTCTAAATGGTTACAACAATAGAATATGTTTATAGAAACACCCAAAACAGTAGTCGCCAAAAGCGCAGAAAACACATTTGATTTTTTGAACGATTTGTCCAATTTTGAGCAGTTAATGCCAGAAAATATAGATAAGTTCGAGGTTTTGAATGAAAATAGATTTTTATTCTCCCTAAAGGGGATGCCAGAAATTGTGCTTGAAAAAAAAGAACAATTTCCCTATTCCAAATTAGTGTTAGGTGCGGCCAGCGATAAACTTCCGTTTACATTAACTGCAGATATAACCGGGCTTCAAGAAAATAAATGCGAAGTAGCCCTTCTTTTTTCTGGAGAATTCAATGCCATGATGGCCATGATGATAAAATCGCCCATCACCAATTTTATGAATACCCTTTCCAACAACCTAGGAAAAATTTAAAACAATAGCTTTATTTCCTTAATATCAAATTGTTGTAGGGTGTCATTCTCAAGTTGCACCAATAACATACCTTCTTTACTAACGCCCAGAATTATTCCACTGAACGTTGAACCGTTCATATTTTGGAACGTACTGGCGACACCTCTTCTAAACAAATTAGATTGATATTCCTTATAAATCTCATGCGTACTACCAATTTCGAGATTGCTTAAACCAGACTTTAAATTTTGCAATAGCGCATGTAATAGCTCATCCAAATCAAAATCTTTCTGTGTCTTGTTTTTTAGGGAAGATGCCTTCGGATTACCCGGAAAATGTATTTGGTTTACGTTTAGCCCTATACCTATTATTGCGGACTTCAAATCCGTTCCAGAAATAATGTTTTCAATTAATATTCCGCAAATCTTAAATGAACCTGACATAATGTCGTTTGGCCATTTTATCTTAATTCTTGGAACCTGAAGACTTTTCAAGGAATTATAAACCGCCAATGCAACGGACATATTCAAGATAAAGTGTTTATCCAAAGTAAATCCAGACATCTCTTTTAAAACACTGAATGTTAGATTCTTACCCGGTTCCGTTTGCCATGAACTATCCATCTGGCCCCTACCCTTTGTCTGGGTTTTGGCTACCACTACGGCGAAATCCTGGACCGTATTCCTTTTCACCAATTCCTTTAAATAGCTATTGGTGGACTCGGTGGCATCAAGTTTGATTATCTCCATGTATGGATGCTTTGGGCCAATCTTTAATCAATTGTTAAAAACTAGGCTTAAAAGAGCAAAAAAACAATAACTTTGTAGAAATTAAAACTTTTGAATGCAGAAAAGGAAAACTAGTGCAGATGAGTTAATTGCATTGATTTTACAGGGAATAGAAGAAGTAAAAGGACACAACATAAATTTACTTGACCTAAGGGAGATTGAAAATACCGTTTGCGACTATTTTATAATATGTAATGGTACTTCCAATACGCATGTAAATGCAATCGTAAGTTCGATTCAAAAAACAGTAAGTAAGGCCAGCAAGGACAAACCTTGGCATGTAGAAGGTACAGAAAATGCCGAATGGGTTTTAATGGACTATGTGAATATAGTCGTCCATGTTTTCCAAAAGCACATCAGGGAATTTTACGATATTGAAGGTCTTTGGGGGGACGCAAAGTTTACCACCATAGAAAGCAGCGTTAATAATTAAAAATAAATAATGGCAAAAGAGAATAGTACGAGTCCCAAAAAACCAAAATTCAGTTCTTGGTGGATATATGGATTGGTAGCAGTATTGCTTATTGGCTTTCAGTTGTTTAGTAGTGATGATTTGGCAAGTACCAAAAAAACGACTACATCTGAATTACAGGAATATTTAAGAAACGGAGATGTTAAGAAAATTTTGATCATCACCAATACCAATCAGGCCAAGGTATTTCTTACTGATGAGGCCATGAAAAAGGAAGTCCATAAGGATGTAGCTGAAAAGTCCTTTTTACCCACTTCCGGTAACGTACCCCAGTATACCTTGGATTATGGAGATCTTCAAATCTTTCAAAATGAAATTACAGAAATAAAAAAGGAGAACAACCTGGATACCATTATAGAATTCGGAAAAGAGTCAACGGCTATATTGGACTTTTTGCTTTCCTTATTGCCCTTTGTCCTAATTATTGGTATTTGGATATATCTTATGCGAAGGATGTCCGGCGGAGGCGGAGGCGGTGCAGGCGGCCAAATCTTCAATATTGGCAAATCCAAGGCAAAGCTTTTTGATGAAAAAACGGATACAAGAACCTCTTTCAAAGATGTAGCAGGTTTGGAAGGAGCCAAGGAAGAAGTCGAGGAAATCGTTGAATTTTTAAGAAATCCGGATAAATACACATCCTTAGGAGGTAAAATTCCTAAAGGAGCATTGTTGGTAGGGCCCCCAGGAACAGGTAAAACACTTTTGGCCAAGGCTGTGGCCGGTGAGGCAAAAGTTCCTTTCTTTTCACTTTCAGGTTCAGATTTCGTAGAAATGTTTGTAGGTGTTGGTGCCTCCAGAGTTAGAGATTTGTTTAAGCAAGCCAAGGATAAATCTCCGGCTATCATTTTTATTGATGAGATTGATGCCATTGGTAGAGCGAGAGGTAAGAACAATTTTACCGGTTCGAATGATGAAAGGGAAAACACCCTAAACCAACTATTAACGGAAATGGACGGTTTTGGAACGAATACAAATGTAATTGTATTGGCGGCCACTAACCGTGCAGATGTGCTCGACAAGGCATTAATGCGTGCAGGAAGATTTGATAGGCAAATTTATGTTGATTTGCCGGATATTAGGGAACGAAAAGAGATTTTTGAGGTGCACCTAAGACCTATTAAAACTGCGGAAACCTTAGACCTTGATTTCTTGGCAAGACAGACGCCGGGCTTCTCTGGTGCAGACATTGCCAATGTATGTAACGAAGCCGCATTGATTGCAGCAAGAAAGGAACAAAAAGCAGTAAATAAACAGGATTTTCTAGATGCCGTTGATAGGATTGTTGGTGGTCTAGAAAAGAAAAATAAAATAATTACTCCAGGGGAAAAAGAAACTATTGCATATCACGAAGCTGGCCATGCAACCGTTAGTTGGATGTTGGAACATGCTGCTCCTTTGGTTAAGGTAACTATTGTACCAAGGGGACAATCACTTGGTGCTGCCTGGTATTTACCAGAAGAAAGACTTATTGTAAGGCCAGATCAAATGTTGGATGAAATGTGCGCCACAATGGGTGGTAGGGCTGCCGAAAAAGTAATTTTTGATAAAATTTCCACAGGTGCCTTGAGCGATTTGGAAAAGGTTACAAAACAAGCTAAGGCTATGGTAACCATATATGGGTTAAATGATACTATAGGAAACCTAACATATTACGATTCCTCAGGGCAGGACTCTTATGGCTTCTCCAAACCTTACAGTGAGGATACTGCCAAAAAAATAGACCAGGAAATTTCAAAAATCATTGAAGAGCAATATCAGAGGGCCATTAAAGTTCTAACAGAAAATAAGGATAAACTTACTACACTAGCCCAAAGGCTATTGGAAAAAGAGGTTATCTTTAAGGAAGATTTGGAAAAAATATTTGGAAAAAGGTCTTTTGACAAGGATATTTTAGAAGAGGAAAAGAAAAAACAAGAAGCGGCTAAGTCCAAAAAAGATGCTGAAGAAGACGAAAAAATAGCTGAAAATAGTTAATTATGTAATTCTTTCGGCTTTTAAAAAAGTTGGATTGGTAGATTAATCATTTAAATGGGGCTTTTAGATATATTATTTGGTGGAGGAAAAAAGAAAATTTCCAAGGAAACTGCGGAAACACGTGGTGAACACATGCCGGATTTGTCGCTCCCTGTAGATGAAAAATTCACCATACACTTCAAAAAGAACGGGGGCAAATTTATCTATTGCATATCAGACCAAGAGGTAATTAAAGCCATTCACAGTATTACGGAGGAAAATGGTTGGGAAGACCATCCTTTTTTTGCCATGAATCCGCAATTGGTTAAAAAATTCTCAAAAGAGAATCTCTCCTTTACGGAAAGAATAAAGGAAAGCGAAGTATTTTTTACCACCTGTGAACATTTGATTGCCCAAAACGGCAGTATTCTAGTATGTTCGAATCAGTTGTTGGAAAAGAAAATAAATGAACTTCCCAGTAACGTTATTGTATACGCAACTACAAGTCAGTTAGTTGAATCCATTGGTGAAGGATTAAAGGCTATAAAGAAGAAATACGGACCATCTATTCCAGCCAATATTACAACCCTAAAACACTTTAAAGCTACAGAGGAAAACTCCGATGATTTCTTAACATACGGAAGTAGTACTAAAAATCTTTATCTTTTATTGTTGGAAGATTTATAGTATGAAAGAGGTTTTAAGAAGATCGCTTACTGGAGCAGTTTATATTATACTTTTATTATCCGCTGTATTTCTAAGTTCAGATGCTTTCGATTTTCTCTTTATGATATTTGGGCTTGCGTGTCTGTATGAATATAAGCGTCTTGTAAACCTAAAGGGATATTATATTTTTTTGGCATATCTAAGCCTATGGTGGGCCTATATTTATCTGATTCACGACCAAATTTTAGTAAACATATTAATGGTTATTACCATTTTTGTAGATGTATACTTATTGTTCTATCTTTTTTCCAAGAAGCAAAGAAGTTTTTCCACTTTTTATAAATTCCTTATTGGATTATTTTATATTGGGGGTGGATGCATATTCCTTACCATGATACCCTACAAAAATGATGCATTTGCCAAACTTCTGATAATGGGCATTTTTATACTCATATGGGTTAATGATTCATTCGCCTACATTGTTGGAAAAACATTGGGTAGAACTAAATTATTCCCTAGGGTTTCACCAAAAAAAACTGTGGAAGGAACCATTGGAGGTTATATCTTTGCACTGTGCGCCGCTTATATCATGGGAACACAGGAGCAAATCATTGGACCTGTTCAATGGATGGTTCTTGCAAGTGTCATAGTGGTAACCGGTAGTTTGGGGGATTTAATTGAGTCCAAACTAAAAAGAGCGGCAGGTGTTAAGGACAGTGGAGCCATACTCCCCGGACATGGCGGTATGTTAGATCGTTTGGATAGCTTGGTTTTCGCCGCACCTTTTGCATACTTAACATTAAATATTTTCACCTATGTTTCATAGAGAGGGTCAGAAAATAATATTGGCAACTTTTTTTATCACGGGAATTGCAATTTTATTGGCACATTTCTTCGTAAACACTTCATGGATAAAACTAGCCATCCAAATTACGGCTTTGGTTTTACTCGTTCTTATCCTTCAATTTTTTAGAAATCCAAAAAGAAGAACCAACAAAACATTCGATGAAATATTGGCCCCTGTTGATGGAAAGGTTGTGGTGATTGAAGAAGTAGAGGAAACCGAATATTTCAAGGACAAAAGGAAGCAGGTATCCATCTTCATGTCTCCCATAAATGTTCATGTTACAAGATATCCGGCTAGCGGAAAGGTTAAATATTCCAAATATCATCCAGGGAAATACTTAGTAGCTTGGCATCCAAAATCCAGTGAGGAAAACGAGAGAACAACAGTGGTCATTGGAACCCCAAAATTTGGAGATGTTTTGTTTAGGCAGATTGCCGGTGCCATGGCCCGTAGAATCGTAAATTATGCAGAGGTTGGCGAGAGTGTACAACAAGGTGACGATTCTGGATTTATCAAATTCGGTTCAAGGGTAGACCTGTTCCTACCACTAAATTCACAAATTAACGTTACCTTAAACCAAAAAGTAAAAGGAGCCGTAACCTGTATCGCCACATATGTGAATCCTAATGAGCAAGAAGAATCTACGTACTGATTTTGAGGCAGCGGTTGAATTCGTGAATACCTATGAATCACCTATCCCTGCCGATATTTTACTTAAACTTTATGCCTATTACAGGGTTGCCAATAAGAACTATACAAATCCAGGAAGCAAAACCCCATTGATTAATGCTTTCAAGGCAAATGCCCTAATACAGGCGCAGAACATTAGTATTGATGATGCCATGAAAGCTTATATAAAATTGGTTGATCTTGAATTAAAGCACTAGTTTTTAGACTTCATTGGTAAAGATCATCCAAATCTGCATGGCACAGGTCAATAAATAGCTGACTCACTTTTGAGCTGAGATCTATAAAAAACCGCTCCCCTTTCTCCTTAGTAGCCAATTCCGGATTTCCAGTACCCGTATCTGTACTAATTTTGGACCATTCCCTTTCTGCCCAAACGCCACCTTCGGAAAAAGCCTTTATCTTAAACTTCTTGTGGTCACCTTTCCCCCATTTTTCCTTTGGTAACACCAAATCAGGTCGAATAGAAAGCATCAAACTCGTTTCCATTTCATCGGCATGGTCTCCCTCATGATCAAAATATTGATACTTGTCCATCATCTGCGGGAAAAAACAAAAACAAATGAACATTTTAGGAAACAAAAGCCCCAATTCTCTTACAAGGGGCTTAAAATCATTTCCTCCGTGACCATTGAATATCAACAACTTGTAAATACCCTGTTCGTTCAAAACCGTAATTATATCCTTTAAAATGGCAAATTGGGTACTTGGATTCAGGTTGATGTCCAAATAGATATCTTTTTGACCCGTATTCACCCCAAACGGAATTGTGGGTAACACAATCACTTTATTTCCATCTTCCCAAGCCATCCTTGCAGATTCCGCAACGATGGCTTCTGCCTGGTAATTATCCGTTGCATACGGAAGGTGATAATTGTGGGCTTCGGTTGCACCCCAAGGCAAGACGGCCAGTTCAATATTCTCATCCTTTAGATGATTCCAATTGGTTTCGGCCAAAATATAAGGTCTGATCATAACAATATGCTTTTCTTTTTTAATGAACTCGAGAAATAGATACCTCCAACCATGGTGGTCAAGAAATAGAATAAAATCAAGGTTTTACCCATTGGAAAATAAGCATTCATTCCAAACCAATTACCCGTTGAAAAAATCAACATACATCCTAGAACACCCCTTAAAACCTCAATCCATAAAGCAAAGGGATCACCATCCATTAGGGAAGTGTACCCATAAACACCAACAAATACGATACCCCCATACAATATCAATTCTCCTGTGGTAAGATTTCCAAAATTACCAAACATGAACAACAACAAAATTAGGGACATAATGAGTTGAAAAATTAAATACCCATTAAAAGCTCTCGATGTAGGGGTACTGTATCTTTCAAAGCCATATACGTCCGTGATAATTTCCACAGGATACTTATCCTTAACATCATTGGGTCTCCACCCTGTAGGCATAAACCAAATTCTAATTTTATCCCAAATATTCTTCGTTCGCCAAGCATCCAAGAACAATCTCCAAAGATGCTGAAAATTAATACGGATAGGGTTCCATGTTCTGGCAGGCTTTAGAATTCCATATTGTGGTGGAATATCTGGCAATTCCTCCTGAAAAGTTCCGAACATACGGTCCCAAATGCTGAAAACTTGTCCCAAATTCTTATCAATATACTCCGGATTTATGGCATGGTGAACCCTATGTTGGGATGGTGTTACTATTATATATTCCAGCCATCCCATTTTTCCTATATGTTGTGTATGGTACCAAAATTGGGCAAATAACTGAATAGGAGCCAGTATGGCAATAATTTTATTTGGAACGCCTAAGAGGGCCGCAGGTAGCAAAAGAAAGGGGAAATAACCCAATAAATTGGATATGGATTGTCTTAATGCACAGGCAAGATTGAATTTTTCGCTGCTATGGTGAATAACGTGCTGATTCCAAAAAAAATTGACTTTATGGCTTAACCTATGGTTCCAATAGCCCGCAAAATCAATGGCTACAAAACCAATGACCCAAGTTAGCCAAGTTGGTTTAATATTCGTAATTGCTAAATGCTCCAATAAATATGGGTAGGATATCAAAACCAATACTATACCCAGGGAGTCCTTAATAATATTGGTAAGTCCCGAACTAATGCTGGATACAGTATCCAAAACGGTATACTTTTGGTCTTTTACAAAGTGGCCATAGGCCATTTCTATAATCAATAAGAGTATAAAAAATGGTATGGCAAATAGCAATGCGGTTGCGTAGGTTTCCAAAACTTTTCAATTGACCCTTAAAAGATACAAAGTCCTACTTAAAATCTAATAATGTAATTGTTTTAAGGTTCAAACCTTAGGATGTAGCCTTTACTATGGACATTTTCGATTTTGATTCTTGAATCCCTTTCAAGGAATTTTCTAAGACGAGTAATAAAAACGTTTAAACTTTTCTTGTTGAAGTAATCGTTTTTGCCCCAAATCTTAATTAAAATATCTTTGTGCGGACACAATTGATTCTTTTTGTCCACCAAATACTTCAATAGTTCACTTTCCTTTACCGTCAGATTAATTTTTTGGTCATCAACTACCAATTCTTGATTTAAAGAATTGAAATGGTACTTACCAATGGTATATGCATCCACCTCTACTTTTTTACTGGCCGTATTATCCAATCTTGATAAAAGGTTTTCTATTCTTATGACCAATTCTTCCTCATCTATTGGTTTTTTTAAATAGTCTACAGCACCCAGATAAAAACCTTTCAACACATCTACCTTTAAGGATTTTGCCGTTAAAAAAATAAAAGGCAGATTGGAATAATCTTCATTCATTTTCTCTGCCAATGTAAAACCGTCCATTTCTGGCATCATTACATCCAATATTGCCAAATCATAGTTGGATTGATCTAGTTTCACCAAGGCTTCCTTGCCCTGCTTTGCCCATGATAGCTCAAACCCCTTCATTCTTAAATACTCTGACAACAAATAACCCACGGCTTCATCATCCTCAACCAATAATATTCTTTTTTTTACTTCCATCCTTTCAATATTGGAATTGTTAAAACAACTTTTGTACCTTTCATCTCCTCACTCTCCATATACACCTTTCCTCCATGATTTTTTATTACTTTTTGTACATAGCTTAGTCCAAGACCATATCCTTTTACATTATGCAAATTCCCATTTTCTACCCTAAAAAATTTTCTAAAGACCCTTTGTTTATTATCTTTTGAAATTCCTATGCCGTTATCGGTTACTTCTATATAAAGCGAAGAATTATCCTTGTATGCTTTTAGTTTTATTTTTGGATCACCTGAGTATTTCTTCGCGTTGTCCAAAATATTATTGATTGCATTTTCCAAATGAAAAACTTCTGCATTGATCAAATATTCATCACCCTCTAGTTCAAATTGAAAAGTGCCTTTTTCGATGGTTACCAAGGTGTCAAATTCAGAACAAAGGGTCTTTAAGTAAGGTTTGAAGTCTACCTTGGTTAAGGTAATAACACTTTTCCCCGATTCCAAGCTCGCCAATTCCAAAACTTTTTCAATATGATTTGACAAACGGTTAACCTGCTGCCTGATTATTCCCAATACCGGTTTTTGTTTTTCAGAGGCGGTCTCATCCAATATTTTGGTAGCCAACCCAATGGAAAATACAGGGGTCTTTAATTCATGGGTGAGGTTATTGATGAACTCATTGGTCGTGGTAATAACGTTACTCTGCCAATAATAGGTCCTTAATACCCAAATAATGGTGACACAAATACCTATCAGAAACAATATACTGGGAAAGGTTAGTCCGTTTAATTTCCCCAAAAAATAATTATGGAGGTTTTCAAAATGAAGTTCAAGAACCATGGGCTTGCGCAATAAATCCGGCAGATAACCTTCCAACTCTATCGGGTAGGACTCCGTGCCTTCGCCCAATTCGAGTTTATTTGATGAGTTTAATATATAAATGCTATCCTTGGAAAACAGGGTATATGAAAATTCGGACTCAATTCCCTGATGCATCAATTGTTCTCTTATAAAGTCCTCTAAAAACATGTTGGAAACATTTTCAAGGCTATCAACGGTAACCCTAAAAAAAGAAGTATCTCTTTCCATAGCACTACCCATTAAAAAGGTTAGCCTATTATGCTCCCTTAAACCTTCCTTCACTACATCCGCTACCCGTTCTATCTTCGTCCCAAACTGTACTTTTGCCAAATTAAGACCTATACGCAAATATTGATATTGCACAATGGCCAAACCGATTATGGAGACCAAAAACAATCCTATATAGATATATCTCTTTTTCAAAACAGCTACTAAATAACCTAAATAACCGGTTTTATTAATGAATTTTAATATTCCATTAAGTTCATTAACCTTTCATTAAACCTCTTTACCCTCTACTTAAACCAAATGGGTGACCAATTCCCCTAAGTTTGTCAATGTTAATAAATTAATCTTGAGTTTAGTTACTATTTATAACATTATGTTAAAAGCCAACTCTTTGTAGCGCGGAGTTGGCTTTCGTTATTACCGCTCATTCCATACCACCAACTTAAAATTTAATCATGTTCAAAAGACCGTATTTCATATTGCTACTATTCTTAGTACTATCGATAAACAGCATAAAGGCACAAGGGTGCGTTGCCATCCGCCATTTTTCTTCTTGTGTGGGCAGTAGTCTGGAAAATAATTTATTGGGAACAGGAGACTTACAAATTGGCGTAAACTATAGGTATTTTAAATCATTTAGGCATTTTAGGGGCACTGAGGAAGAACCAGATCGTTTGGCCAATAATACCGAAGTCATTAACCATTCCCATGCCTGGGATTTTTTTGCCACTTATGGAATTAGCAAAAGAGTTTACACAAGTATTACCATTCCTACGGTAATAAACACCCGATCATCCCTATACGAACATGGCCGAGATGAAAGAAATGTAACGTTCTCCAGAGGATTGGCCGATATACGATTTGGGTTTGGTTATTGGCTTTTCGATATGGAAAAGTCTCCTAATGGAAATCTTGCATTGGGACTGGGAGTAAAATTACCAACGGGCGATTATAATGCATCGGACATTTTTTATAATGTTGGACCCAATGGAGAGCCACAAACGAGACCCGTCGATCAATCCATTCAACCCGGGGACGGAGGTTTTGGTGTAACCCTGGATTTTCAGCTTTATCAAAAAATTGCCACGGACTTTTTTGGATATGCAAGTGGTTTTTACCTGATAAACCCAAGGGAAACAAATGGAGTAAGAACCTTTAGGGAAACTTTAAGCCCTATATTGGAAAATGAAGCTATTATGGCCGTTCCAGATCAGTACTCTTTAAGAGGAGGACTTAGCTATACAATTTCCCCAACTTTCTCATCCTCGCTTGGCGCAAGGTTTGATTGTGTACCGGTTAAGGACTTAATTGGCGGTAATGAAGGTTTTAGAAGACCAGGAAATGTGCTATCCATTGATCCAGGATTAAGTTTTATGAAAAGTAATTTCTCCATAAACTTGAATGTACCCTTTGCTGTGCGAAGAGAAAGACCTCAAAGTTTTACGGACATGCAAACCGAAAAACTAACAGGTAGCCCAAGAAATGGTGATGCAGCCTTTTCGGACTATGTAATAAACCTTGGGGTTACCTATAGATTTTCCAATAATAAAGTAAAACTTTCTCCAGAACTGGAGGATACCTTTAAATAGAAATTCACTATAAATACAAAACCAAATGAACTTGCAAAACATTAAAAACCGTTATTTACAAATATCCATTGGTCTGGTTTACTTATGGTTTGGAGCCCTAAAATTCTTTCCCAACGTAAGCCCTGCAGAAGAACTGGCAACGAATACCATAAACGAACTAACCCATTTCTTAATACCGTCCAATATTGCAATAATCTTGTTAGCGCTATGGGAAACAGCGGTAGGAATTTGTTTTCTCTTAAACTTTCATAAAAGATGGTCCATAAGGATTGCAACCGTTCACATGTTCCTAACCTTCACTCCTCTCTATTTTTTTCCGGAATTAATTTTTAACGACAACATATTTTCATTGACCTTAGTGGGCCAGTATATTATAAAAAACCTTATTATTCTTGGAGCTTTGGGCGTTCTATGGCTAGAAACAATACCGACAAGTGTAGCAAATAAAGAAAAGGAAAAGACTGCTGCAGCGCCAACGTTAGGTTTTAATAAGCTATTTAGGCTTCGTTGGACAAAATAACATCAATACCTAGTTTGGCCCTACCATAATATGGGCCCTATGGGTACCGGGATCCATGAGCCAAGGCATTCCCTTTGCATGTGGCTTATCCGGCAATCCCGTAGATTCCGTAGTCGCAAAAGGAATATAAATAACATATCTAAATTTTCCGTTTGCCAAATCCCCGGTGGAACTGTCATAATCCTCATCGGAACCATAATAGACATACATCATACTAGGTTCTTTGGGCATATCCAATGTACCCTGGGATACCTCATCCCCCCTAATCTTGCGAATCTCCATTACATCCTTTCCTTGGGCCCTGAGCTCCCTACCCCGTTTCATGAAAGGTTCCAGTTTTTTCGAATAGCATGAGACGCTTATTCCTTCCCTGTTAGGATCATCGGAAAGACAAACTAAATTGCTTGTCCCTTCCCGAAGGACTACGAAATCCCCATCTGCGTTATATCCATATACCATTGTATCGCTACTGTCAGCCTCAGGAACTGGTAATAATGCCGTTTTTATTTGGATTTCTTTAGGTAATATTTTTCCTTTTTCGCCCTGGGCAAATGACCCTGCAAAAGAACTAAGTACTAGTAGTAAAAATAAATTCTTCATAATCAACTTGATTTATCCTAAATATAAGAAATAATACGCTTACATTCCATTAAGGAATGTTACCAAAACAAAAAACCAATCCTAGGTTAAGAATTGGTTTATAATACTTAAAAACAGTTAATTTACAGAGGTTTACGACCAGAAATGATATTGTAAAGAATTACCACAACGGCAATTACCAAAAGAATATGTATTAAACTACCTGTTGCTAAACCTGGAACTACCCCCAGCATACCTAACAACCATATTATAATACAAATAACTGCAACCAACCATAATAGACTTTTCATAATTTTAGTGTTTTTGATTCAGAAGGAAATTAGTCGATTTTAAATCAATATATTTCCTTTAACACTATGATTATTAACCCATTTGAATGGATTGAGACCTATTGCCTATTTCAAGTTGGACAAGCTCTTTTCCAAGGTCTCGATTTTCGCCTCGGCATCGGCTTGCTTTTTTCGTTCCATTTCGATTACTTTTTCAGGTGCATTGTTCACAAAACGTTCGTTGGAAAGCTTCTTTTGAACCGAATTCAAAAACCCCTTTGTATATTTTAATTCTTCCTCAATTTTGGCCTTTTCAGCATCCACATCGATTGCCCCACTGATTGGAATAAAATATTCATTGGATTTTACTCTATAGGAAAGCGCACCTTCTACAGCACCCTCTACATAAGAAATGGAGGAAAGATTGGTCAATTTGGATATTATTGAATCCCAGTCCGGCCCTTCATTTTCCTCATCTAAAATTGAAAGTTCCAAAGGTTCTTTCATTGGAATATTTTTTTCCTTTCTGATGGTTCTAATACCTGCCACGACCTCGGAAGCAAACTCAAATTTCATGATGAGCTGATCATTCGCCTCAAATTTCCGGGGCCATTCCGAAACGATCAAAGCTTGAGAAGAATCACGTTCGGCAATATGTTGCCAGACTTCCTCGGTCAAAAATGGCATAAACGGATGTAATAATTTTAAGTTCTGTTCAAAGATATGTATGACCTCATCAAAGGTTTTTCTATCAATGGGCTGCTGGTAGGCTGGTTTGATAATTTCCAACAGCCAAGAACTGTAATCGTCCCAAACCAATTTATAAATGGCCATTAACGCATCGGAAATTCGATACTTGCTAAAATGGTCCTCAATTTCACTAAGAGTACGATTAAACTTGGCCTTATACCAATCGACACCCATTTTGGAGGCTTCTGGTTGTGGAATATCCACAACTTCCCAACCTTTCAAAAGTCGAAAACCATTCCATATTTTATTCGCAAAATTCTTTCCTTGTTGACATAGGTCCTCATCGAACATTAAATCATTGCCCGCTGCAGAACTTAATAAAAGTCCTACCCTTACACCATCAGCTCCGTATTCATCGATAAGTTTTAGCGCATCGGGAGAATTTCCTAGTGATTTGGACATTTTTCTTCGCTGCTTATCACGAACCAATCCTGTAAAATAAACATTTTCAAAGGGTCTTTCATCCCTATATTCATATCCCGCAATAATCATCCTCGCCACCCAAAAGAAAATGATATCGGGTCCAGTTACCAGGTCATTGGTTGGATAATAATAATTGACCTCTGTATTATCTGGCTCCAAAATCCCATTAAATACACTTATGGGCCATAACCAAGAAGAGAACCATGTATCCAATACATCTTCATCCTGTCTTAAATCTTCCTTGGTGAGATTATCATTTTGAGATTTTGCCTTTGCCAATTCAAGGGCCTCTTCCTCATTTTTTGCCACCACAAAATCATCCTGGCCGTCCCCATAGTAAAAAGCAGGTATTCGTTGTCCCCACCACAGTTGACGGGAAATATTCCAATCCCTAATGTTCTCCATCCAATGACGGTAGGTATTATCGAACCTTTTAGGGAAAAACTTAATATCGTCGGAGTCCAAAACTGCCTTAATGGCAGGTTTTACCAAATCTTCCATTTTTAGGAACCATTGATCCGATAATCTAGGCTCTATAACCGCCTTCGTTCTTTCCGAAGTCCCCACTTTATTGAGGTGTTGTTCAGTCTTCACCAGAAAACCTTTTTCTTCCAGTTCTTTTGAAATTTCCTTTCTTACTACAAAACGGTCCTTTCCCTGATAGTGTAACCCATAGGAATTTAGCGTGGCATCATCGTTGAAAATATCAACGGTTTCCAAATCATGTTTTTCCCCCAAAGCTTTGTCATTGACATCATGGGCAGGCGTCACCTTTAAACAACCGGTTCCAAATTCAATATCTACATATTCATCCTCAATGATGGGAACAACCCTATTACAAAGGGGAACTATCGCCTTTTTACCTTTCAAATGATTGTATCTTTCATCATTTGGATTGATGCAGATGGCCGTATCCCCAAGGATGGTTTCCGGTCTGGTGGTTGCAATCGTTACCTTTTCATCTGAACCCTCAATAGGGTATTCCAAATAATATAATAAGCCCTGCTTCTCTTCGTAAATTACCTCTTCATCGGATAAAGTGGTCTTGGCCTCAGGGTCCCAATTGACCATTCTGTAACCTCGATAAATAAGGCCTTTCTCATAAAGGTCTACGAATACCTTGATAACGCTTTCATAGCGCTCCTTATCCATGGTAAAGGCTGTTCGATCCCAGTCGCAGGAGCAACCCAGTTTTTTAAGTTGTTCCAAAATAACCCCTCCATACTCATGGGTCCAATCCCAAGCATGTTCAAGAAATTCCTCACGAGAAATTTTATTTTTATTTATTCCCTGTTCCTTAAGTTTTGCCACGACCTTCGCTTCGGTTGCTATGGAGGCATGATCCGTTCCCGGGACCCAACATGCATTTTTACCTTTCAAACGCGCCCTTCTGATTAATACATCCTGAATGGTATTGTTCAGCATATGCCCCATATGCAGTACACCTGTTACGTTAGGAGGAGGTATTACAATGGTATAAGGTTCCCTGTCATCTGGTTTGGAATGAAAGTAGTTGTTCTGCATCCAGTAGTCATACCATCGCTTTTCTACCTGATGTGGCTCATATTTAGAAGGAATTTCCATTTTTGGAATAGTTTTTGAAATAAGTAATCGGATAAATTGGAGAAAAAACAAAACGGATTAGATATTTCATATATCCTTACCGTTTTTTTCTCGAATTAAATACGAAACAAAAATAAGTAACGTTAGAGTATAACAAAAGGATTTTGGAGTTGTTCTGAAAAGAATTAATTTTGAAGTTCATCCTAAATTAAAAATGATGAAAAAAATTGTACTTGTATTATTTGTCGGATTACTTGGATTAAGCCTTAAAGCCCAGGATAGTGCCGCAAAAATTGAGTTTAAGTCAGAGACTGTGGATTACGGTGAAATTGATAAAGGTTCAGACGGTATCCGTGTATTTGAGTTTACGAATACGGGTAGTGCCCCTTTGATCATTAGCGATGTACGTTCAAGTTGTGGATGTACCATTCCTAAAAAACCGGAAGATCCGATCATGCCAGGAAAAACTGGTGAGATTCAGGTAAAATATGATACCAATCGCGTTGGTCCTATAAGAAAAGCGATTACGGTGACATCAAATGCAGATACACCGACAAAAATTTTAAAAATTAAGGGAGAAGTAAAAGCTTCCAGTGGGACCAAATAAAAGGTCGCTCATAAAATAATAAAAACCCTCTTTTTAGAGGGTTTTTTATTTGAATAAATCTTTCAGTATAAAACTGAACAAAAGGTTGTTATTCGATCTTTCTACCAAAACCTTCACACGCTTGCCTTGCTTTTCATTTAGCATTTCCATTATTTCCTGGATTTTATAACGATGTATTCTTTTACCGTTTACGGCTAAAATGATATCGCCCTCCTTTAAACCGGCAGAATGCGCGGGACTACCTGCTCTTATACCTGATACAATAATTTCTGGAACCAAACTCAAACGTGTAGCGCCCTCCAATAAAATTTGGACGTTTCCATATGACCGTTCACTTTTTTGAACGACTCCGTTGAAACTTGCTATCCTTTCTGAAACGTATCTTACCCCAGCATGCTGTAAATCGATACCACTTACGTTATAATGAAACGGTTTTCTAAAATTTCCATTTCTTCTAATACTTATTTTTTCATTTGGATAATCGAAAACAATATTAAATCGCTTTAAGATTTCACCACCTAAACTACCATTTCTATTGCCCAAATTCTTAATTGTACTAAAAGTTAGCATATCGGGGAACGCAGCCTTTGCATCCTCTACATTGAAACCTCCAATCCTTAGTCCGTCTATCTTGGTTCTTTTGCCGTATATGTCACCTGCGAGCCCCTTCCCTAAATAATCTTCATAATATTCTTTTGGCAGCTGTATCCTTTCATCCTCAAAAAGCCAGACAGCATCGCTACTACCAGTATCCAGTAACATTTTTACATCTATATCCTCCTCACCCCTTAAAGAAACACTCGCATCCAAATAGGCCTTTCTATTTATAACATCTACCTGAAGTGTTTCATAGCGTTTACCTAATTTGGGACCCCCAGAATCTGGGTGATAAAACTTTATGGAACTACTGGCATAATTAATATCCACAATGAAATCCCTAAACAAATCGTAACCAATAATTCCATGTATGGGAATACCCAAACTTGGGGAAAAATTGATGCCCGCATCCATCACCACGTACAATTTCTGGGAAAAACTTTGAATATTTCCCAATTTAAAATAATTACCCTTGGATTTTAATGCACTAATCGATTCCCCTTCACCCAGTCCATTGATGGTAATTTCCGATACATTCTTTAATTCCAAAGAATCTTGATTGGCCAGATTGAACAATATTGGCGTACCAACACCTGAATCCAAAACAAAGGACAACTTGGTTCCATTAACCTCAATGGGAACTACAATTAAATTATTAATTAGCTGAAACCTGATTTTCTCAAATTCTTGATTCTTGGGAAGTGTATATCCCTGTGCACTGCATAAAAAAGGTAATAAAAGCAGTGAGAGCAGAAAATAAGGCAAGAATCTTTTTAACATGTTCTTTTCCAATTGATTGACACTCTTCAAGATACAATTTTTTTCTTTTGTTCGGTGTATTTTAACATTCCTAAAAAATCACAAATAAAACGTTCAGATATTGTAGGTTCCCCAATCATTTACCACTTTTGCGAAAAAGTAATCCTTATCTTATGCCTAAGATTTCCCAGAAAGGGCTTGCAATGCCTCAATCCCCTATTAGAAAATTGGTCCCCTTCGCTGAAAGTGCCAAAAAAAACGGTGCAAAAGTAATCCACCTCAATATAGGCCAACCTGATATTAAGACGCCCCAAATTGCATTGGATGCGGTTAAAAACAATCAGTTGAATGTTTTGGAATATAGCAGAACCGAAGGCTCTGAAAGTTATAGGGAAAAAATAGCAGCATATTACCATAAAAATCAAATCGAGGTCACCGCTGATGATATCATAGTTACCACAGGCGGTTCCGAAGCGCTTTCATTTGCCATGGGAAGTATAGCTGATAGTGATGATGAAATTATTATTCCAGAACCCTTTTATGCCAACTATAACGGTTTTGCTACGGCAAGTGGCATAAAGGTTATTCCGGTTGTATCTAAAATTGAAAATAATTTTGCGTTACCTCCTATAGAGGATTTCGAGAAGCTGATTACCCCTAAAACAAAGGCAATTCTCATCTGTAATCCGGGTAACCCTACGGGATATCTGTACAGCAAGGAAGAAATTAAAAAACTAGCCCAAATCGTTCTGAAACATGATTTGTTTCTTATTGCCGATGAAGTATATAGGGAATTTGTATATGATAATAAGGAACATTATTCCATTTTACAGGAAGAATCCTTGACAAATAATGGAATAATTGTGGACTCGGTTTCTAAACGATATAGCATGTGCGGGGCCAGAATTGGCTTCTTGGTATCAAAAAACAAAGAGGTAATCTCCACTGCCATTAAATTTGCCCAAGCAAGGCTCTCCCCACCTACCTATGCCCAAATAGCAAGTGAGGCGGCCTTGGATACACCTCAGAGTTATTTCGATGAAGTAAAGACGGAATACGTGGCCAGAAGAAATCTTTTAATAGCCGAACTAGAAAAGTTGGAAGGCGTTAAAGTCGCCAAACCACAAGGAGCGTTTTATTGTATCGCAGAATTGCCCATTGAGGATGCGGACGATTTTGCACAATGGCTTTTAGAAGATTTTAGAGTAAACAATGAAACGGTCATGGTTGCGCCTGCCGCTGGATTTTATGCCACAGAAGGATTGGGCAAAAATCAAATCAGGATTGCTTATGTACTTGACCAACCCACCTTGAAAAGGGCCGTTCATATTTTGGGTGAAGCTCTAAAAACGTATATAGGTTAATGGAGGTGTTTAAGGATTTTTCCCTGAGGAACTACAATACTTTTGGAATTGATGCCAAAGCCAAGTTCTTTGTTGAAATAAACTTGGTCCAAGACCTCCAGGACATTCTAGCCGATGACACATATCCAGATAAATTTATTCTGGGTGGTGGCAGTAATATGTTAATTACAAAGGATATAGATGCCCTGGTCATCCATGTTAATTTAAAAGGGATTCATATTCAAAATGAGGATGAGGACTTTGTAGAAATTAAGGTGATGGCCGGTGAAAACTGGCATGAAATGGTATTATGGACCCTTGAAAATAATTTTGGAGGTCTTGAAAATATGTCCTTGATACCAGGGAATACGGGTACCGCACCCATTCAGAATATCGGGGCCTATGGCGTAGAGTTGAAAGATGTATTTGTGGGTTGCGAGGCCGTTCGCAGGAGTGATCAAAACCTGATGTATTTTACAAAGGAAGAGTGCAAATTTGGGTACAGGGATTCCTTTTTTAAAAATGAAGGAAAAGATAAATACGTCATTACTTCGGTAATCCTAAAACTGACAAAAAACAATCATGCAATCAATACTAGCTATGGTGCCATTGAAGAAGAACTTAAAAAAAGCAACATTATAAATCCTAGCATAAAGCAGGTATCAAACGCTGTAATAAATATTAGAAACAGCAAATTGCCCAATCCAAAGGAATTGGGAAATAGCGGAAGCTTTTTTAAGAATCCGGTGATATCCAAAATCGCATTTGACAGTTTTATTGCCAAAAACCCAGAAGCTCCCTTTTATAAGGTTTCCGAGGAAGAATATAAAATTCCTGCAGGTTGGCTTATTGAACAAAGTGGCTATAAGGGCAAACGATTCGGGGATGCCGGGGTACACAAGAAGCAGGCGTTGGTTTTGGTGAATTATGGCAATGCTAAAGGGCTTGATATTTTAAATTTGGCCCATAAAATTATTGAAGATGTAAAGTCTGAATTCGGCATAACCATTCAACCCGAAGTTAATCTAATAAAATAACCCCTAGAACAAAATCCCAGGGGTTATACCAAACCAAACTAACCAAAAACTAAGTGGCAGTTACCAGCTGCTCACTTATAACATAATTTTTTAGATAACGCCGCTTTAGCAATCAATTTTATAAATTAGCGTTTATGGATATACGGACTGAAAACCTACCTTGGATCTTTTACATCAAAAAAAATTAAGTTCCTGTCTTTGCTATGAGCGCACTACTTGAAAAACATATTGTTGAACTTTTGCAGGAGCGAAATGACAAAGCGATTTCCCTATTGTATGACAATTACGGGGATACGCTTCTGGGAGTTGCCAATAAGGTCCTAAGAAATGAGGAACTTGCCCAGGATGTCCTACAAGAAAGTTTTGTGAAAATCTGGAAAAAGGCAGATTCTTATGATCCAACTAAGGCTAAGCTTTTCACATGGTTGTTTCGTATAACTAGGAACACGGCCATAGACAAATTAAGAAGTCTTAATACAAAATCGGATAAGGAAATCCAAATCGATGTTTCTGACGTATATAATTTAGGTGTTGAAAGTATTAGACCTGAGTTCATGGATGTTCAAGAACATCTGGATAAGATCGAGGAAAAATATCAAATCGTTTTAGACGCTTTGTTTTTCCAGGGAATGACCCAGCAGGAAGCTAGCGATGAGCTTGACATTCCTTTGGGAACGATCAAATCGAGATTAAAAATTGGATTACGTGAATTAAGAAAAGTTTACGGACCTGCAGTGCTTTTGATACTGTTAAACTTATGATTAAATGAGCCATAGCAACTATTGCTATGTACCAAAACGATTATTGGAAAATTACATCTGACCGATTTAAAAAATAAGAGATGAAAGATAAAATTAAAAAGTTCTTGGATACCGATTTATTGGAGAACTATCTACTTGGGACCACTACAGATTTGGAGACATTAAAGGTGGAACAGTACATAGCCATGTATCCAGAAGTAAGGGAAGCTTACAATGAACTACAGGAAAGTTTGGAAATTTTTGCAAAACTTCATGCCATCAAATCTCCGGAAGGATTGAAGGAAAAAATTACGGCACGTATTAAATCCGAGCGGGTTGGAAGAAAAAAATTCTTCAGGTTCGCTATTGCTGCCAGCATTGTGGCTTTAATCTTTGCCGGGTCGTCCTATTTTTATTGGGATCAAAACCAGAATTTACAGGAAGAAAATTCAATGGTCAGTAATAAGATCAAGTTGCTAGAAGCAGATATGAAACAACAATTGGAGGACGTAAGGAATCAATTCATAGTCCTGAACAATCCTAGCACAAAAAAATACAATGTAAATGGCAATAAAAAAGCTAAGGAGTTAAAAGCAGTTGCTTATATCAATCCGGTTAAAAAGTTGTCCTATATCAACGTGAGTAAATTACCAAACCTTCCAGAAGACCAATGTTTTCAAATGTGGGCAGAGGTTAATGGTGAAATGTTGAACTTGGGTATTATTGAAGAGGCCGGTGACAGTCAAAAATTATTGGCGCTACCTTATGCAGAAAATGCAATGGGTTATATTACTATAGAACCTAAAGGTGGCAACCAAATTCCCTCTGTGGACAATATAGTTGCGAATATTGCCTATTAGAACTTTTAAAGTATAAAGAAGTCTTAAAGCCCCGTAAATTGGGGCTTTATTTTTTTACCTTTGTGCTAAAGCAAATTCTGTGAAGAATGATAGTTATTTTTTTATCCGTTGTGTAAAGAAGCGGGATTTAAAAACGACTCATTAATCAGAAATGGTATATAGATTATAATTTGAGCAAAAAAAATTCTCGATTCTCAATGAAAGGACCGATGGCAAATTATATCTGACCAAAACATAAAAACGAAATTTGAACAGATGAAACTTATTTTACTCACCGTTGGACTCTTGGCATTGGCATTTTCTGGAATCGCCATAAAACTTTGGGCTAAGAAAGATGGAAAATTTGCAGGAACATGTGCCAGTCAAAGTCCTTATCTAAATAAGGATGGACAAGCTTGTAGCATGTGCGGTAAATTACCGGATGAACAGGAGTGTAAAAATGAAGCCATTTCCTAATCAGGAACTTTTTAATTTTTCAAGTACTATTGACAGAAGACGTTAATGACATTATCATCAGGGCCAAAGAAGGCAATCAGATAGCCTTCAGTAGATTACTGGATAGATTTTGGAACGATGTTTATGGTTTTCAGCTAAAACGCACCGAAAACGAAAATGATGCGGAGGACATTACCATCCAAACGTTCTCCAAGGCTTTTGATAAAATAAACACTTACGATGATAGATTTTCTTTTAAAACTTGGTTGATTACCATATCCAAAAACATTCATATTGATCTGGTCAGAAAAAGAAAGAAAAATCTTTTGGACTCTCAAAGAAATGAGGATGCTATAAAAGGAGTATATGACGATGCCTTGTCCATGGAGGACCAACTTATACAAGAACAAAACTTGGCCAATTTACTTCGTGACATTAAAAGTCTAAAACCCCACTATCAGGAAGTCATAAACCTTAGATACTTCAACGAGCTTAGTTACGCAGATATTGCGGAAAAACTTAACGAGCCGATCAATAATATCAAAGTAAAAATACTTAGGGCAAAAAAGCTCTTGGCCGAAATTATTAGAAACAAAAGTTAGGGAAATTAGACCTACATTGATTTCATTTCAGTCTATATCCAACATTCAGCATTACACTATTTACTTCGTATATTTGTAAAAAAAATAGGCATGTCCGTAGCAGTTAAAGAAAATGTGGCACCTCCCAAGGGAAAACCAAAATGGTTAAGGGTAAAACTTCCTACAGGAAAAAAATATACCCAACTCCGTGGTTTGGTGGAGAAGTATGATTTACATACGATTTGTACATCAGGGAGTTGTCCAAATATGGGCGAATGTTGGGGAGAGGGAACCGCCACCTTTATGATTCTTGGAAATATTTGCACAAGATCTTGTGGTTTTTGCGGTGTTAAGACCGGACGTCCAGAAAATGTGGATTGGGCGGAACCGGAGAAAGTAGCCCGTTCCATTAAAATAATGGGCATAAAACATGCCGTTATTACTTCGGTAGACCGAGATGACCTGAAAGATATGGGGTCAATCATTTGGGCAGAAACGGTGAAAGCCATTAGAAGAATGAACTCGAATACGACTTTGGAAACCCTAATTCCGGATTTTCAAGGTATTGAAAAACATTTGGACAGGATTATTCAAGTTTCCCCTGAAGTTGTTTCCCACAATATGGAAACCGTTAAACGATTAACAAGGGAAGTACGAATACAAGCTAAATATGAACGAAGCCTGGAAGTATTAAGGTATTTGCGTGCCAATGGTGTAAACAGGACAAAATCTGGTATTATGTTGGGTCTTGGAGAGCTGGAAGAAGAAGTGATTCAGACCATGCAAGATTTAAGGGACGTGAACGTTGATGTAGTGACCATTGGACAATATTTACAACCTTCTAAAAAGCATCTTCCAGTTAAAGAATTCATTACTCCTGATCAATTTAAAAAGTACGAGGAGATTGGGCTTGAAATGGGATTTAGGCACGTAGAAAGTGGGGCTTTGGTAAGATCTTCTTACAAAGCACATAAACATATAGATTAAATCTTGAATTCCTTGTTATAAATTGAAATCCGTAAAGAATTCAATTTAATTGCCCAACCAATGGAAAAAATAAAAATAGGAATCAATGGTTTTGGAAGAATAGGCAGAACCTTATTTAGGCTTATTCAAAACCATCCTAATATCCAGGTCGTCGCAATAAATGATCTCGCTGACGCTCAAACTCTTTCCCACTTACTTAAGTACGACAGTATTCACGGTGTTTTTAAAGGTACGGTAGACTTTACGGAAAACTATCTTGTGATAAACGGGGCGAAAGTAACCCTTACAAACCAATCGCATCCCAAGGATATTAATTGGGGAGCTAGCAAGATAGATTTGGTGGTTGAATGTACAGGGAAATTCAAAACCCGGTCCAGCTTGGAACATCACCTTAAAAATGGGGCGAAAAAAGTTATTCTTTCAGTACCGCCAACAGACCAAGATATCAAAATGATAGTATATGGCATAAATGAGCACATATTAACCGAAAGGGACCATATTATATCCAACGCCTCTTGTACCACCAACAATGCCGCACCAATGATAAAGGTTATAAATGACCTTTGTGGTATAGAGCAAGCCTACATTACAACAATCCATTCCTATACTTCCGATCAAAGCCTACATGATCAGCCCCACAAGGATTTAAGAAGAGCAAGGGCGGCCGGTCAATCCATAGTACCGACTACGACAGGAGCTGCAAAAGCCTTGACCAGTATCTTTCCAGAGCTGGAGGATGTAATTGGTGGTTGTGGAATACGGGTTCCCGTTCCCAATGGTTCTTTGACAGACATTACTTTCAATGTGGCAAGAAATACCTCCATTAAAGAAATTAATGATACTTTTGAAAAGGCGTCCAAAAATGAACTAAAGAACATTCTTTACTACACAGAGGACCCAATAGTATCTATTGATATAAACAATAGTTCCTATTCTTGTACGTTTGATTCTCTAATGACCTCTGTTATTGGTAGGATGGTAAAAATTATAGGTTGGTATGATAATGAAACTGGATATAGCAGCAGAATTATAGACCTTATAAATTTAATGGTAACTAAAAAGTACGTTTGAGAAAGAATTACTTTCATAAAAAACTTTTAACCCTTCTCCCACTATTTCTTTTGCTAGTAGCGGCACCACCTCTTTTTTCCCAAGATTCTGTACCCGTAAGGAATATGGACCCCTATTTTGACGAAGCCCGTAAACTAAGAAACCAAAATAAAATCGATCTAGCTTTGGAAACTTTGGACAAAGCGGCAGAAGAAGCGGAGGAAGAAGAAGACGTCAAAGGGTTGATCGACTGTTATCATGAACTTGCACTACTTTACCTCCAATTGGATAAGGAAAGTGACACACAATTTTATTGGGATCGTGCAAGCGTATTGCTTACGGATATTGCCTATCCCTATGGAGATGCCATACATAAATATATTGAGGCCACATTACTCTTTAGGGCAGACCAAAGCTATCAAGCACTGTTTATGTTGAATGAAGCAAAACAGCTTAACAATGACCGAAATTTTTTCAACAACATTTTGCTTACCGAAGCTCTGGTATACATGAAGTTAGAAAAATATGATAGTGCGGCAAAAAATCTGAATTCCTTAATTGTCAACACTGATATTTACGAAAAAAACTATTTGTCCACTCGAGCCTATCTGGGTTTGGCGCAATTATATTTCAAAACCGAAAATTTTGAGGAAAGTGCCAAAAATGCCGAAGAGGCACTGGCCTTGGCCAATGCCAATAGCTTTTTTTTAGAAATCAGAAAGGCAAACCGTTTACTTTCCAAAGTATATAGCCAGTTAGGAGCCTACCAAAAGGCTTGGGCCAATAGTCAGAACTTATTGAAAATACAGGACTCCCTATTTACCATTGACAAAGTAAAGGTAGAAGCTAAAACGGCAGATAAGATTAGGGATGACTACAAGACAGAATTAATTGCAAGACAGGACGGAACCATTCAAGAATTAAAGGAATCGCAAAACCGATCGGAATTAACATTGATTTTAACCTCCGCTTTTTTAATTATTATTTCCCTATTGGCAGTTTCCCTTTATAGAAATAACCAGATTAAATTAAAAACAAACGACCTTCTACAGACAAAAAATCAAGAGTTACAAGTAGCCAGGGATGGGGCGGTACAGGCCATGGAGGCAAAGACAAACTTTCTTTCCACTGTGAGCCATGAGTTAAGAACACCTCTTTATGCCGTAACGGGGCTCACACACCTACTGTTGGAAGAAAACCCTGCGGATCACCAAAAAGAACATTTAAAAGCCCTGAAGTTTTCTGGAGATTATCTGTTGAATTTTATAAACGATATTTTACACATCAATAAGATTGATGCCAACAAGCTAGAACCCTTGAATATGGAGTTCAACCTTAAAAAGGTCATCAATGAAGTGATGGATTCCCTGCAGCAAAGTGCTAAGGAAAATAAGACCAGATTGATTTTGGATTATGACAATGAAATCCCAAATCACCTAATGAGCGACCCTTTGAAGCTTTCCCAAGTTTTTATGAACCTCATTGGTAATGCCATAAAATTTACCCGAGGTGGTATTGTCGAGGTAATTTGCAGATTGAAGGAAAAAAATGGGGAGAACGTCACCGTTTATTTTGAAATTAAAGATAACGGTATAGGTATTTCCAAGGAAAAACAGCAAAGTATTTTTGACGGATTTGAGCAAGGATCAATACAAATAAACAGGGAGTACGGTGGTACAGGTCTTGGGCTAACCATTGTAAAAAGTCTTTTGGGTCTGTTTGAAAGTGAAATTGAACTCAAGAGCAAGCTGGGTGAAGGAAGTTCCTTTATCTTCGAAATTGATATGACAAGTAAGGACGATCTTTTGGATGAAGTGTCTTTTGAAATCACAAAAGGTGATTATGACTTTAAAGGACTACACATTTTGGTAGTTGAGGACAATAAGATCAATCAGGTGATTACCAAGAAAATGCTCAACAAAAAGGACATTTCCTGTGACATAGCCAGCAGTGGTGAAGAAGCCGTGACCTTGTCACAGGAGAACGTTTATGATGCGATATTAATGGATATTCATATGCCGGGCATTAGTGGGGAAGAAGCAACCATACAGATTAGAAAATTTGACCAACAGACTCCAATCATTGCGTTGACCGCCATTTCTTTGGACGATAGTGTAGAAAGCTTTTACGCTGCCGGTTGCAACGATGTAATCACCAAGCCTTTTAAGCCTGAAATCTTCTATCAAAAAATTGGTGAAAATATATTCGACAAGAAAATCAGGACTTCCCTTTCATAATTTCTTGAAGCGCTTCTGAAATCATTTGTTTCCCATCATCCATAAACCTATGTTTTACCTGTAAATAATAAAGATTGGGGATTCCTTTTCCCAACCGTACATAGTCCTTTTCCGTAGTCACAATAATCTCTTTCTTCTTAAGAGTTTCTACTTCCCTTTCAGAAAAAAAGTGATGGTCGCCAAAGGCTAAATGATCCAGGTCCAATCCCATATTTTTTAGATGGTTTACCAAAGGCACAGGATTGGCTATCCCAGTTACCAAAGTAATTTTCCTTCCTTTTAGCTCCTCTACTTCCAATTGGTGCAAATGCCCATGGACCATATTGTCATATTCCAAATAGCTAAAAAGTACTTTTTGGTGTTTTTTTGGTTTTAATTTTTTCTTGATCCGCTCTTGGTCATCTTCGGATAGACCTTGCGGGCACTTGGTTACAATGATAACATGAGCCCTTCCAGCCGCCTTTTTACTATCTCGCAAATTGCCTGTAGGCAAATACCAATCATCTACATACAGATCACCAAATGATGTTAACAAGAGAGAAAAATCCGGTTTAACCTTTCTATGTTGGTAGGCATCATCCAACAAAATGAGATTAGGGCTCACCTGTTCGGACAATTTCTTAATGCCCTCTCTCCTATTTGCGTCTACGGCCACAGTAGTGTCCTTGAACTTTTGATGAATTTGAAAAGGTTCATCCCCTAGTTCCTCCACCGTGGTGCTTTCATTTGCAAGTACAAAGCCAGCTGATTTTCTTCTATAGCCCCTACTTAAAACGGCAATTTTGTAATGAGGTTGTAATAATTCGATAAGAAACTCCGTCATCGGAGTTTTGCCCGTCCCTCCTACACTTAAGTTGCCAATACAAATGGTAGTTACATCGAACTTTTTAGAAATCAAAATATTCCTATCGTACAAAAAATTACGTATATGGACCACAGCCCCATAAAGTAAGGAAAATGGAAAAAGAAGTTTTCTAAGCAGTTGCATTTGAACGAAATTATAATATTTTATCTTTGACCACCTTATAATTTATTGAAAATGACGGTTAAAACAGTTGCCCAAATTCTGGAAGAACTTGCTCCCTTGGACCATGGGGAGGATTTTGACAATGTAGGCCTCTTGGTTGGGGACAGTTCTATGACGGTAAATGGTATTTTGGTGACCTTGGATACTATAGAATGTGTGGTGGACGAGGCAATCGAAAACGACTGTAACCTTATCGTAAGTTTTCACCCCATTATTTTTAACGGATTAAAAAAAATTACAGGGAAAAACTATGTTGAGAGAACTGTTTTAAAGGCAATTCAGAACAATATTGGCATTTATGCGATACATACTGCCTTGGACAACTCTCCAAATGGGGTCAATGCAAAAATTTGTGAAGTATTAGGCCTTACAAATACGCAAATACTGATTCCTAAAAAGAATACTATCAGGAAGCTCAATACGTATATACCCACCGCTAGTGCGGACCATCTAAAAGAAAAACTTTTTGAGGCCGGTGCAGGAAATATTGGAAACTATAGCAACTGTAGCTTCTCCCTTGAAGGTACAGGAAGTTTTAAGGCCGGGGAGAATAGTAACCCTACCATTGGGGAAATAGGAAAGACCCACTTTGAAACGGAAACTATGTTCTCCGTAACCTACCTTAAATCCTCTGAAAAGAATATTTTGAGTGCCCTAATGGAATATCACCCCTATGAGGAAGTGGCTTATGAAATATATTCCTTAGAAAACAAAAACCAAAATTTAGGTATGGGAATGATTGGGGAATTGAAGGAAGCCTTACCGGAAATGTCCTTTTTAAGACATTTAAAAAAAACAATGGACGCACAAGTTGTAAGGCATTCGGCATTAAGGAACAAACCCATTAAAAAAGTAGCGGTTTTGGGCGGCAGTGGCGCATTTGCCATAGGTGCCGCAAAAGCTGCAGGTGCTGATGTTTTCGTAACCGCAGATGTGAAATATCACCAGTTTTATGAGGCTGAAAATAAAATGGTAATTGCTGATATTGGACACTTTGAAACTGAGCAGTTTACAAAAAACCTTTTAGTTGATTATCTTACGGAAAAAATTCCTAATTTTGCAGTCCGTTTATCGGAAAGTATAACAAATCCCATCAAGTATTTTTAAATATGGCAAAAAAAGAAGATTCGTCTGTAGAAGCAAAGTTAAGGGCGTTGTATGACCTTCAATTAATTGATTCCAGAGTTGATGAAATAAGAAATGTACGAGGAGAACTACCTTTGGAAGTTGAAGATTTAGAGGATGATGTACTTGGCCTAAAAACAAGACTGGATAAGCTTAAAACCGATTTGGAAACCATTAATTATGAAATCGGTGCCAAGAAAAACCTTATTGAGGAAGCCAAGACCTTGATAAAAAAATACACGGAGCAACAGAAGAACGTTAGGAACAGTCGTGAATTCAACTCTATTAGTAAGGAATTGGAATTTCAGGAATTGGAAATTCAACTTGCCGAGAAAAACATTAAGGAATTCAAGGCACAAATAGAGCAGAAGAAAGAAGTTATTGCCGAGACCAAGGAGAAATTAACGGAACGTGAAACACACCTTAAGCACAAAAAAGGTGAATTGGATGCCATCTTGGCCGAGACTGAAAAAGAGGAAAAGGCGCTCTTGGAAGAGTCCATGAAATATCAGGATCAAATAGAGGAAAGATTGGTAAAGGCTTACGCCCGTATTAGAAACAACGTAAAAAATGGCCTTGCCGTTGTACCTATTGAAAGGGGAGCTTCCGGAGGTTCTTTCTTTACCATACCACCACAGGTTCAGGTTGAAATAGCTTCCAGAAAAAAAATTATTACCGATGAACATAGCGGTAGAATTTTGGTAGACCCTGCCTTGGCGGACGAAGAACAAGAAAAAATGGAAAAACTCTTTTCCAAGCTATAAGCTTTTTATAAATAAAACTTTTTAGGCCATCTTTTTAGGATGGCCTTTTTTATTTATATTATATAGTGATGAAAAGAACAATTCCACTGGCAATAATCCTACTCTTCCTCTACACTCAAAAAATGTATTCACAAAACTTATCAGATTATACATGGAAAAATAGGATTCTAATACTTACCGATACCGATTCAGAAAGGAGTAGTTCAAAACGAGCATTTGACTTAGTAAATTCACAGTTGAATTCCTGGCAAGAGAGGGATGTAGTCGTACTTTTTCTTTTCAATAAAAATCTAACCACCATCAGCCAAGAAAGGATAAATTACGAAAGAGAATTTCCCGAGAAATTCAACGGTTATATTTTAATTGGGAAGGATGGCGGAATTAAGTTAAAGGAAACCTATCCCTTAATCCCTAAAAAAGTCTTCGACCTGATTGACGGTATGCCCATGAGACAGGCCGAAATGAGAGCCAACAACGATCAATGACCCATTTCAAGTGCTTTTAGAATTTTATTTTCTACCTCAATGCTATCCCATTTCTCCTCAATTTTGGGCATGGCCATCACTTCTTGCATAATTTTCTCCTGAAAATCACCTATGGCCAAGGCTTCTGAATAAGGCCGGTCCGAAAAAGTAACCCTGCTATATACAGGAATCCATTTCTCAGGATATTTTTCTGAGAACCTTTTCTCTATCTTTTTTTGTAGCAAAAACATGGGATCTGCCGTTTTGCTACTCATTTCTATAAAATTTCGATAGCTCAATTCGGCTATCGCATCGCCATTTGGCTTACGGACTTCCTGATAATTTTTGAAGATAGCCTCCCAATCATCTCCCTGTTCCTGTATTATAGAGTTTAGCACATAAATATCCTCAAAACCTGCATTCATACCTTGTCCATAAAATGGGACTATGGCATGCGCAGAGTCGCCTACAAGGGCCACTTTATCCCAATAAGTCCATGGGTAACATTTCATGGTCACCATCGCACTTGTAGGGTTTTTAAAGAAATCCTGCATTAAGTTTTCAATATCGTTCTTAACGTTGGGGAAATAGGTGCCAAAAAAATGTTTGGCATCTTCCTTGGTCTTAATACTTTCAAAGGAAACATCCCCTTCAAACGGCATAAACAGGGTACAGGTAAAGCTGCCATCTAAATTGGGCATGGCAATAAACATAAATTGGCCGCGTGGCCAAATATGAAATGAGTTTCGGTCCAGTTTGTGCGTCCCATCTGCATTGGGAGGAATAGTAAGTTCCTTATAACCAACGTCAATGAAGTCCTGGGAATAATCGAACCGACTCCTTCGCTGCATTTTATGGCGTACCCTCGAAAAAGCCCCGTCACAACCGAACACTAAGTCAAAATCATAGGCCTTCCACTCCCCTTTTTCGGTTTCGCCGGTAAATACCTGGGCATTGGGTAAGTCAACATCCCAGACCTTTTCCTCAAATCTAAATTCAACCCCGGCATTTTCCGCAAGATCGATCATCTTTTTGTTGAGTACACCTCTGGAAATTGACCATATAGCTTCTCCTTCCTTCCCATATTTTTGATAGTATTCCGCCTTTCCTATAACATGCATCGCCCTCTTATCCAATGGAATTCCAATCTTCCTTATTTCTTCATCGATATTCACTTCCTTTAGTGCCTTCCACCCTCTATTGCTCATGGCCAGGTTAATGGACCTACCTGAAAATTCTACTTCTCGGATATCAGGTCTTCTATCAAAGACCGTAATCGTATGCCCATACTTTCTTAAATAAATGGCCAATAACGAACCTACTAGTCCTGAGCCTATAATTGCAATGTTCCTTTTAGTCTGGGTCATATGTTGTAAGCTAGATTGAGATATTTTTTAATGGGGAAGCAAAAAGAAATAAAACAGGTTTTAGTTAAATATTAACTCTTTTTGTTTAAGTAATAATTAATTTTATTAGACATTTTAAATAAGGTTATGCATTTCAACCATTCAGATTTAATAAATCTTCCCAATCGATATAGGGCAAATTTAATCAATAGTTCATCAGGATATAGACCAAGTAATCTTTTGGGCACAAAATCCCTTAACGGAGTTACAAATTTGGGGATTTTTAATTCAATCACCCATATTGGAAGTAACCCTGCGATGCTCGGTTTCATTCTGCGACCTTTGACGGTGCGTAGAGATACATATAACAACATTAAATCTACTGGTTTTTTTACAGTAAACCATGTGAACAGTTCCATACTCGAACAAAGCCATCAGACTTCGGCCAAATATGGGGAAACAACATCGGAATTTGAAAAAACAGGTCTGACCGAGGAATACCTCGATGGATTCCAAGCGCCCTACGTTAGAGAAAGTCATATCAAATTGGGTTGTTCCTACGTAAATGAATATCCTATTAAAGAGAACGGCTGCATCATGGTCATTGGGGCAATCGAGCATTTGTACCTTCCGGAGAATGCCATTTTTGACGATGGAAGTATGGATTTGGAAAGCGCCCAGAGCATCGCCAATATTGGATTGGACGGATATGCCTTACCAAAACTACTGAAAAGGTTTGCATATGCCCGGCCAACCGTGAAAACAGAGGAAAAAAAATGGCCCATAAAAAGCTTCATCTTGCCTCTAAAGTCTGCCCCGTTTGTGGACTTTCGTTTGTATGGAGAAAAAAATGGGAAAGAAAATGGGAAGCCATAAAATATTGTAGTGAAAAGTGCAGAAGAAACAAAAACAGCGTGCATGAATAATTTGGTTTGGTTCAGGAATGATTTACGGGTACAGGACAATGTCTCCCTTATTAAAGCGAGCAAGGGCGAGAAAGTGTTAGGGGCCTATTGTTTTGATGCGCTTTATTTTGGGCCGGGAGACTTTGGATTTAAAAAAACGGAACGGTTCAGGGCCCAATTTTCAATTGAGTCCGTAAAGGAATTACGAGCCAACCTGAAAAAATACAATATTCCGCTGTTCGTGTTTTTTGGAAAATCCTCGGAACATATACCACTGCTTGTTAAGGAACATGAAATTGATACGATTTATCTTCAAAAAGAGTGGACGCGTGATGAAGTTTCCATATCGGATTCCGTAAAAAGGCAATTTGATGAAAAGGTACGTTTTAATGAAAGCTACGATCAATTCCTATTTCATCCAGAGGACATTCCATATTCTAATTTTCAGGACATACCAAAGGTTTTTACGGACTTTAGAAAAAAATGCGAAAAACTCAGTACCGTGCGTTCCGTAGAAAAATTCGCGAAGGTTTTCCCCGAAACAAATCTTGTGGAAAACCAAACGAAAATTCCTTCGTTGGCCGATCTTGGTTTGTGCGAACCTATACAGGACAGACGATCGGCATTTCCATTTAAAGGTGGTGAAACACAGGCTTTGCAAAGAATCGACCATTATTTCTGGCAAACCAAAAAGTTGGCCTATTATAAAAAGACCAGAAATGGTCTCATGGGGACGGATTACAGCTCCAAACTTTCGGCTTGGTTGGCAAACGGCAGTATTTCTGCACGTACCATTTATTGGGAGGTAAAGAAATTCGAAAAAAAAGTTAAAAAAAATCAGGATACCTATTGCTTGATATTTGAATTGATATGGCGTGATTTTTTCAAATATGTATCCTTAAAACATGGTCCAAAAATCTTTCAGATCCGTGGAATATTAAATAAAAACTACGATTGGAATTTTGATAAGGCAACATTAAACCAATGGACATCGGGGAATACTGCAGATTCCTTTGTCAATGCCAACATGAAGGAATTGGAAAAAACCGGATGGATGAGCAATAGAGGTCGGCAAAATGTAGCGAGTTACTGGGCCAAGGAACTGGAGCAGGATTGGCGCTATGGTGTCGCCTATTTTGAAAGCATGCTAATCGATTACGATGTACATAGCAATTGGGGCAACTGGATGTACAACAGTGGTGTTGGCAACGACCCTAGGGACCGTAAATTTAACACCAAACTACAAGCGGAACGCTATGATGCCAATGGGAAGTTTCAAAGGGAGTGGCTCCAAGAATCCCTATTTTAAAATAATAATAAAATGAAAACCCTAAGATTGATATTAGGAGATCAGCTTAACCAAAAACATAGTTGGTTTGAATCGGTGGAGGACAATGTAATCTACCTCATGGCAGAAATGCGACAGGAGACGGACTATGTAAAACATCACATACAAAAGGTCACGGCCTTCTTTTTGGCCATGCGTTCCTTCAAAGAAGATCTATCGGACAAGGGACATAGGTTCATTTATTTAAAAATTGGGGATAAGAACAATCCCCAATACCTAACCAAAATAATAAAACATTATGTCAAGGAAACCAAAGCAGAACAATTTGAATACCAATTACCGGACGAATTTCGATTGGATGAGCAGCTAAAACAAATTGCTAAATCCTTAAAAATTGAAACCCGTGCCGTGGATACGGAGCATTTTTATACAAGTCGGTACGAGTTAAAGAATTTCTTTTCGGGGAAAAAACAACTTTTGATGGAATCCTTTTACAGAATGATGCGGAAGAAGCATGGCATCATGGTAGAAAATGGACAACCCGAGGGTGGAAAGTGGAACTATGACCAGAGCAATCGCAAAAAATGGAAAGGTGAACCAAAAATTCCGCATGAACGGGGATTTCGGAAAAATGTAAGCAAAGTGGTAGAAGAATTTAGGGAAGCGGGAGTGGAAACCTTTGGCGAAATTGAACTGGAAAATTTCAATTGGCCCATCAGTAGGGCAGATTGTCTTTCCGTACTCAACTACTTTTGTAAGGAGCTCCTAATCTATTTTGGGGATTATCAGGATGCCATGCATACCCAAGAGAAGTACCTCTTTCACTCGCGTTTGTCCTTTGCCATGAACTCCAAAATAGTAAGTCCTAGGGAAGTAATTGATAAAGTATTACAACACTACCATGAAAACAAGGAGGGCATCCATATTTCTCAAGTGGAGGGTTTTATACGACAAATCCTAGGTTGGAGAGAGTATATGAGGGGAATCTATTGGAAGGAAATGCCAAATTACGCCCATATAAACAAATTGGAAAACCACAATAAACTCCCAGAATTTTTCTGGACCGGCAACACCAAGATGAACTGCCTAAAACATGCCATTGGACAAAGTTTGTCAGATGCCTACTCCCACCATATACAACGACTTATGATAATTGGAAATTTTGCCTTACTTACCCAAATGGACCCAGATGAAGTTGATCGCTGGTACTTGGGAGTTTATATTGACGCCATTGAGTGGGTTGAAATTACCAATACGAGGGGTATGAGCCAATTCGCAGATGGTGGAGTCGTTGCCACTAAACCCTATGTAAGTAGTGCCAATTATATAAATAAAATGAGCGATTACTGCGGTTCTTGTCATTATAAACACAATGTAAAGAAAGGGAACGACGCATGCCCGTTTAATATCCTATACTGGAACTTTTTGGATACTAAAAAAGAGTATTTCAAGGACAATCAGCGTATGAACATGATGATGAGTTTGCTAGAAAAGAAAGAAACTGGGGAAATGGAGTACATTCGAAAAAAATCATCCGAAATCATCAATAATCTTGATGAATTTTAACAAATAATTAAACTTAAAATACGTTCAATCAATTAACTTTAGTAATGATAAATAGACTATTCCGCGAGAGCGTCTATATATATCCAAGAAGGTCCTTCACATTGACGGTGTGAAGGACCTTTTTTTTATGGAATATTATTCCTTAATTAATCCATAACTGCGTCAACTATTCCATACTCGATGGATTCTTCTGCGTTCATCCAATAGTCACGGTCAAAATCCTTCAACACTTTTTCAAAGGTTTGTCCACAGTTGTCCGCCAATATTTGGGCACTTAATTCCTTGGTCTTTATAATTTCCTTCGCCTGTATTTCTATATTGGATGCTTGTCCCCTGGCACCACCGCTTGGTTGGTGTATCATTACCTGCGCATGGGGCTGTATAAAACGTCGTCCCTTTTTACCAACGGATAACAAAATAGACCCCATGGATGCGGCTAATCCGGTACAAATAGTAGAAACCGGACTCTTCAATGATTTTATGGTATCGTACATAGCGAAACCAGAGGTTACATATCCTCCCGGACTATTGATGTACAATTGTATTTCTTTATGGTTTTGCATATCCAAATACAGCAATCTATCTATGACATGTTTGGCGGAATCGTCATCTACCTGCCCCCAAAGAAAGACCTTTCTTTCGGCCAACATTTTCTCATCTATAGCTTCCTGTATTTTTCCTTTTTTAGAACTCATATTTGTTTTTTTTTAATCAGTCTCAAAATTAAGGAATAAATTATGAATCCCTCTTATTTTGATACGCCCAAAAAATCGTCCAAAATTAGTCACTTACCTCAACGGTACTCTCCACAATTTTCTTGATGGGCACGACCAACTTACCCGATTTGGTCTTCACGACCATGGAAATGTTATCAATGGCTTCTACCTTTCCCTCAATTTTGCCAATTTTTACCTGATCCCCAACCTCATAGATTCTCCTAGAATAAAATGTTCGCAAAAGGTCTCCTACCACCTCTCTGGCACCAAGACCCAAAGCCAAGGCGAACGCCAATAAAAAAGCACCCAATATTAAGGTAAAATTACTGGTTATGATTTGGGTTTCTATACCTGCTTGGTTCAAAGCGGTAATGGAAACAAAAAAAGTAATCAAGTAAAATAGTGCGCCACTGACCACTTTTGATCCGCCCACACCCATGGATTCAAATAGTTTCAAGGTTGCCTTTTTTACTACCGTAGCCAAATAGAGTCCGCCAACAAGCAGTAGCAAGGCACTTATAAAGGTAGGTAGGTAGCCCAATAGGGAATAGATGCCATCGGATATGGCGTTCAATTTTAATATCTGGGCCAAAACAACGGTAAACATTAAAATCAAAAGAATTTTGGCGGTAGACAAGGCTACCTTGAGCAAATCGATTTTGAGTTGCTTGTCCCCAAATAATTTGGCGTCTGCCACACGTTGGGAAAGAACGTCGATTTTAACCGCCTTCAAGATTCGTTTTAGGATGAATAGTATTATTTTAATGATTAACCATGCTAATATCAAACCAACGATACCCAAAACAATTTGGGGAATCATTTCCGCGGCGGATTTTAATAAACTACCAAAACTATCCGATAAAGTATCTTTGAGTTCATTAAGTGTTTTCATAGTTCCGTTATTTAGTTTTATTGGTTTTTAAAAGTCCTTCGATAAGACTGCCGTAATTAGAGGTAAACAAGGTTGCCATTTCCATAATGAGTTTGGCCAAGGCAACATCATTCATCACCTTCTGACGTAGCTCCGGTGGGACATCCTTAAGATCTCCCTGCATTTTCTTAAATGGATTTTGGTCCTGCTCTAACATTAGGGTAATGAATTATAAGCTTCTATGACTTTGGCTTTGGCTCTTTTTAATCTCATTTTTACGGCACTACTACCAAGATCCAATGTTGATTCCAATTCCTTAATAGAAACCCCGTCTTGGTACTTGAGCATTAAAATCGTCTTATCCTCTCCAGGTATCATATCCAATGCCTGTTTCAATTTTTCTACCTGCAACTCCAATAAATGTTCATCTGTCACCTCCTGGGACAATCTGTATTCCTCGCCACTTATATCATTGGACCTATCACTGATTTTCCTGCCCTTGTCCCGGTTGACATAATTAACGCAAAAGTTATAGGTAAACGAGTATAGCCAAGTTGAAAATTTTGATTTTCCTTGAAACGAGGCCAATTTCACGAATACCATTAAAAACACATCTTGTGTAAGGTCCTCCGCCTCCTTTTGTGATTTGGCAAATCCGTAACACTTATTGTACACCATTTTCGCATATCGATCATAAAGAACACCAAATAGCATGGAATCCTTTTTGGCCACTATCTCCTTCACCAGATCCTCATCCGTAACGTCCTTGTAAGGGTCATTAGCATCCAATTTTGTTTTGAATTGGTTACTTATGATAATAAGACACAGTTTGCGTAAAAAGGTCACCCTCTAAAAATTATTATGAATTCCAAAAATAGGTTAAAGTTTCTGTTATTGTTATCTTGAACTATAAATCATAATCGCAATGAAAAAAACCTTCGTTTTACAAATTCTCCTTTTGATTTTAATAAGTAGTTGCAAAAGCAATGGGAAAAAGGAGCAAGAACAAGAAATGGTTGAAAAAGAAAATACCATATTGGAAAAAATAGCCCAAGCCAACGGATATGACAATTGGAGGAACATAGAGCGCATAAAGTTCACATTTAACGTAGATAGGGATTCTTCCCATTTTGAGCGCACTTGGCAATGGAACCCCAGAACCAATGATGTAGTTTTCATGACCCACGAGGATACGCTTAGTTATAACCGAAAAGAAATGGATAGTGTAATCGCAAAAACGGATGCCGGTTTCATTAATGACAAATATTGGATGTTGGCGCCCTATCAATTGGTCTGGGACCAAAACAGTTTCACTTATGAACACCAAGATGCCGTTCAAGCTCCCATGAGCCAGGATACCTTGCAACAATTGACCATCGTTTATGGGAACGAAGGTGGATATACGCCGGGTGATGCCTATGACTTTTATTTTGGAGATGACCATGTCATCAAAGAATGGGTTTTTAGAAGAGGCAATCAAGAAGAGCCCAATATGGTAACCAGTTGGGAAGACTACAAAAATTTTGATGGGCTTAATATCGCCACCATGCACAAAATGGGCGAAGGCAATTTTCAACTATACTTCACGGGAATTGAGGTAGAATAATTACAAATGATTTAGATAATTATAATAGGGTTATGAGAAATTGCCTGTTACTATTTCTTTATCTGTCTTGTACTTTACTACACTCCCAAACTGAATTTGAAGGTATCATAATGGATGCCGATGAACATACCCCTTTAGAATTTGTACATGTATTCAATAGGAACAACAGCACAATCAGCAATACCGAAGGTAGGTTCTTCATAAAAACTTTACTGGATACGGTCATTCTTTTTAGAAACGGCTATAAAAAAAAGGTACTCCTAACAGAAGCCTTGACCGACACGATCTACCTTAAAAAAAAGGTGGTGGCCCTGGACGAGGTAATCGTTACCAATGCCAAAACCATCCTTCAAAGAATCAAGGATTCCATAAATTCCAATTATTTATTGAAACCGCACATGGAAACCTTTTTCATCCGGGCTTTACTCAGAAAAAACGATAGCTTGGTTCGCATGCAGGATATGACGGGAACCTTACTACGTAAAACCTCTATTTACGGTAATGGTCTGGAAATGGAAAAAAAGGATTATCAAGTGCAATTGGCTGAAATGCGCCAATTAGGCATTATTAGAGACGAGCATGGCATATACTTTGAGCTTCCTTCGCTTTATAACATCTTTGGCGAATTTATGCGGTTGAACGCCATGGGTCCGGAGTTTGAAGTAATTGAAAAGCCCTATGAGAATAGTGAGGAGATACGGGTCGAATTCAATTCGCTTCCTTCAGAAGATGGCAGTAGTGCGAAGGGCCACTACATTATCAACGGAGAAAACAATGCCATTTTATCTTTTGAAGTTGTTAGCCAAGGAGCTATAAATAGTCCTAATCCAGCAGAGGATAAATATTCCCATTTTCTTAAAGGAAGTTCTTCCATGTATTTTAAGGAAAATGCGGAAAAAGGGCTTTATTATCTGCATAGGGCAAAACGTACGTTTTCCTTAGAAGTAAAAACGGAACAACATCCTATGCCCGATGTTTACGATATGGAAATCACCTTATACACCCCAGAAAGCTTTGGCAATGAAAAGATAAAAAGCAACGTCAATGAGCACAAGGATATTTTTAAGTTAAAACATCCGTACAATGCAGATTATTGGGAGCAACAGTCCTGGCTTCCCCTAACGGAGGAAATCAAAAAGTTTATCGATACCATGGGACAGGGAACCTTGGGGTTAAAGACAAGAGGTAACATGAATTGAGGCAAACATACCTATCACCTCCCCTATCCCCTTCTTTTCTTGAGAATGGCCGTCGCCCCAAGAATAAACAAAGCCACTCCCAAAAGCACTATAAAACTTGTTTTAAGGGAATAATTGTCCGCCAAAAAACCCAAAATAGGTGGAGCACACAGGAAACCGGAATATCCGGCACCAGCGATAAAGGAAACGCCTTTGGAAGATTCTACACCCTTTACATTTCCGCCTATTCTAAACAATTCCGGCACCATAGCGGAAAAGCCCAGACCACAGATTGCAAAACCCGTAATTGCCATGTACGTGGATGTGGTCAAGACCAAAACATACCCGATAATACTTAACAAAGTACCCAAGGCCACCATTTTTACCGACCCGATACTGGCGCTTACCCCATCACCCAAAAACCGACCTAAGGTCATCGTCACCTGAAAACCTAAAAATCCGGCACCCCATAAGGCTTCAGGGGCCAAACTGACTTCTTTTAGGTACAAGCCGCTCCAATCCACAATGGCACCTTCGCTCCCCATGGCAATAAAGGAAATGAGCCCCAACAATAATAAGGGTTTAAACAATTTCAAGCTAAAAGTATCCTTTTCAATGGTAGCTGCAATTTCATTTACATAGTTTTTATGGAATATGAAATTAACAATGAACACTAGGGTAATCGCCATGGCCATATGAAGCACTGGATTATCCAAAGGTCCAATCAAAAAGCTTCCCAAACCTGCCAAAACGCCCCCCAAACTATAGAACCCATGGGAAGCCGACATAAATTTTGCGCCATCCTTTTTTTCCAGTTCCGTGACCAAGGTGTTCATGGATATATCCGTAAACCCATTGGAAGCACCGAACAAAAACAGACTACCCATCAGCATATAATAGTTAGGACTCAAAAGCGGTAAAATAGCGGTACAACAACTAATAAGTACACCGTACCAAGTCGCCTTCCCTACCCCAATTCGATTAATGATGGATGACGCAAAGGGAAAAACGATAAACACCCCAAGTGAAAGACAAAAAATGGCAATTCCCAATTGGGACTTATCTATTCCAAGATTTTCCTTTACCGTAGGAATATAAATGGCCCAGGTCCCAAAAAGAATATTGATACTTGCAAAAACCCATGAGGGACCAAAATACCGTGCATTCAAGAAAATTAATCCTAGTGACCTCATCCAAGTGTATTAATCTTTATTCAGAATACCTTCTTTCAATATTTGTCCAAAACGATACATTTCCTCAAATGAACAATAAAAAGGGGCCGGTGCCAAACGTATCACATTAGGTTCACGCCAATCAACGATTACCCCATGGTCCATGAGATAGTTGAACAATACTTTACCTTGTCCATGCAGGAAAACGGAAAGTTGACAACCCCTCTCCTGGGGGGTAATAATTTCAAAACTGCTATCAACATCTTTATCGATTTCCCCTAAAACAAACTCCAAATACGACGTGATGGATTTTTGTTTTTCAATCAGGGCCTGCATCCCCACTTCTTCAAAAAGTTCCAATGAAGCTAAATAAGGTGCCAGCGATAGGACAGGGGGGTTACTGATTTGCCAGGCATCTGCATTGGACATGGGCTCAAACTGCGGCTTCATTAAGAACCGTTCCTCTTTTTTGGTACCCCACCAACCCTCGAACCTTGGAATGTCCTTTCTGTTCAAATGTCTTTCATGTATAAATACGCCTGATGCATTTCCAGGCCCACTGTTCATGTACTTATAACTGCACCATGCGGCAAAATCGGCATTCCAATCATGGAGTTCAAGCGCAACGTTACCAACGGCATGGGCCAGGTCCCAACCCACATTTGCCCCAACGGCCTTACCAGCCTCGGTAATCGCCTTCATATCCATAACCTGTCCATTATAATAATTAACGCCACCAATCAGGACCAGGGCAAGCTCATCCCCTACTTCATCAATTTTAGCCAGAATATCCTCAGTCCTCCAATAATGCTCACCCTCCCGTTTTTTAACCTCAACGATGGCATTTTCAGGGTCAAAACCATGAAACCTTACTTGACTTTGGAGCATATATTGATCACTGGGAAATGCCTTTTCCTCACATACTATTTTGTACCGTTTTGGATTTGGGGTATAAAAGGAAACCATAAGCAAATGGAGATTTACGCTCAAAGTGTTCATCACGGTGATTTCTTCAGGGCGGGCGCCTACCACTTTGGCCAAAGGATTGGCTAGCCGCTCATGATAGTCCCACCATGGTCTGTTTGCATAAAAGTGTCCCTCTACGGCCAATTCGGCCCAATCCTTCATAATCTCGTCCACAAATTCTTTAGAGCGTTTTGGTTGTAGTCCCAAAGAATTTCCTGTGAAATAAATAACCTCTTTACCTTTTACCTTAGGATAGACAAACTCATTGCGGTATTTGGCCAATGGGTCCCTTTTATCCAATTCTTGGGCAAATTCCAGGGTATTTTCAAACTTCATAGATCTTTATTTTTAAGGGAAAACCAACTCAGAGGATGATGTTATTACTTTAGGTTGATGCCCTTGATATTTTATTTTCTTGTATATCCTGTAAAAGTAGGGATATACCATTGAAAGAAAATCATTGTTCTTATCAGATTTTGGGTTAGGCATCTGGCGTAAACCTCATTTCTATAATATGCCTTTTGAATCCAACCTTTTCATACGCTTTTAACGCTGGCTCATTGTCATCATAGACAGTGAGCCGGATTTCCTTAAGGTTTTTGGACCAAACCCAAGTTTTAAGTTCCTCTATTATTTTGGCATTGATGCCTTGTCCCCTATACTCAGGAACAGTATACATAAATCCCAAGTATCCATAATGGGTATGGTCCAAGTAATGCCTTGCCTCCTTAATTACTGCATATCCACTAGCTACCAACCTTTTACCTATACATGCCACAAACACCTGGGCATCTTTGGAAGTTATCAATTCCCTGAGGTCATAATAACTAATTTCCCCTTGCCTAATGGTGGGGTCGAATGGGCGTTCTGCTAAAATGACTTCCTGCTCAAATTTTAATAGCGTCTGCAGGTCATGGATGTCGGCCTCTCGTATGGTCACCCCATTTTCCATTTTACTATTTTCCATTCTTTAAAAATAATGCTTAAAAAGGTATTTTTGTAAAAAGAAATCCATGCATTTTATATCTAAGGTACTGGAGGATTACCTAGCCGATCATTCACAGGAAGAACCCGAAATATTACAGGAACTTACCAGAGAAACTCATTTAAAAGTGATTCAGCCCAGAATGCTTACCGGTCGATTCCAAGGAAGGGTCCTGAGTCTGATTTCTAAAATCATAAACCCTAAATATATTTTGGAAATAGGTACCTATACGGGCTATTCTGCTATTTGTCTGGCCGAAGGATTACAAGAAAATGGGCAATTGCATACCATTGACGTGAATCCGGAACTCCATGAAATTCAACGCACTTATTTTGATAAGAGCGGAAATGGGGAACGAATACATCAGCATGTTGGAGATGCCCTAGAAATCATTCCATCCTTGGACCTTACATTCGATTTGATATTTATTGATGCGGAGAAAAAACAATACGACAATTATTTTGAAGCAGTATGGCCCAAAACAAGACCGGGAAGTGTCATCCTTTCCGACAATGTACTTTGGTCAGGAAAAGTAGTGGAACCCTTGGATGAAAAAGACAAAGCCACAAAAGTCTTATTGGATTACAACAAAAAATTGAGCAATCATCCCAAATTGGATACCGTGTTATTGCCCATTAGGGATGGTTTAACGCTAAGTAGGGTAAAATAAAGGACTTATAAACGGCATGGAACATCCAGGCCGTGCATATTCCAACCAAGGCCCCTGCAATCACATCCAACGGAAAGTGTACCCCCAAATAAATGCGGCTTAGTATAAATAAAATGGGCCATACGTAGAATATCCAAGTCCACCGGAAACGGTGTCTCAAAGAGAGATAAATGAAAGTGGTAACCGAGAAGGACATAGATGCATGTCCTGAAAAGAAGCTATAGTTTTTGGGGTTTCTTAGGACTCTGATCAATGACCGTATTTCTTCATCGTTGTTAGGTCTAACCCTCTCCACCCCCAATTTGGTGAAGTGGGTCAATGTATCCACAAACAAAATCATGGCTCCAAGAACCAAGAGCAGCACTATGACCTGTCTCCATTGAAATGCCCAAAAGATTAAAAGAAGAAAGACTAAAAAAAGTGGAATCCAAGGAGGGTATTTCGTTACGGTATCCCAAAAGGGGTCATATTTTTCAACACCAAGATTATTTAGGTAAACCAATGTTTCACGATCCCATTCCAAAAGCCAATCTAGCATAGGCCTGGGGCTTACTTTCGCTTAATGGTACCGGAGATGTCCCCTATTTTTTTTCCGACATCACCAAACTCTTTTTTGATATCCTTGCTGATACCGGAATCTATACTGCTCTTTACGTCATCTATATCCTTTTGGATATCCGTAATAACACTGGTATCTATACCTTGTTTATCGGCGCTCCGTTGAATTTCCCTTTTGATATCATCCGTAGCATCCCTTAATTGTCTCATGCCTTTTCCCAATCCCTTGGCAATACCAGGAATTTTATCCGCTCCAAAAACCATCACCACAATGAACATGATGAAAAATATTTCGGCACCACTTATGAATAAAAAATGTATTGAAATCATACTACAAATATAATCAAGTTTGGATGCGCAATAAAAAAGCCCTGTTCTTTAACAGGGCTTTTTACAAAAATTTCTTGATTATTTTCCTTTGATATTTTCCTTGAACTTGTCAAAGTCGTTTTGTTCTTCCTTCTTAGGCCAGAAATTATTAGTGGTATCTATATCTGCGGTTTCCATTTTGGGATCCACAACGACACCCGTTAGTTCACTGGTAGAGGAGATGACCAAACTCACTTCGTCATCGTTCTTTCTCCAAATTTCTGCCGGATAGGTGATATTTTGGGTCGTACCATCCGCATAGGTATATTCTACGATCAACGGCATTGGTATTCCTCCAGGTTTGTCATAAGTAATCTCATAGAAATATTTGGGCTCCTTAACCTTGGCGCGCTCTTCGGCCGTCATATTGTCCATCATAAACTCCTTTAGCGTCTTTGAACTTTCTGTTGGAGATTTCCCTTTAAGGTTCGGGTCAAAATCCTCACTATCCTCTTCGGCCAAATAGACCAATGGTGGCAAATCTGCTTCGGTCATGTTTCGGGCCGCCATATATTCCTGCATCTTTTTGGTCGGCTTATCCGTGACATAGTATTTCTTGATACCTTTTACTCCTATATCTACGTAATCCGTAGTATAGAACCATCCCCTCCAATAGTAATCCAAATCAACTGCCGATGCATCCTCCATAGTCCTAAAGAAATCCTCTGGAGTAGGATGCTTGAACATCCATCTTTGGGCATAGGTCTTAAAGGCATGGTCAAAAAGCTCCCTTCCCATAACCGTTTCTCGCAAAATATTCAATGCGGTAGCTGGCTTTCCGTAGGCATTGGGACCTAATTGATATACGTTTTCCGGATTGGACATGATAGGCGAAATTGTACTTTGGTCACCACTCATGTAAGGAACGATTTTGGCAGGATCTCCCCTTCTTGAAGGATACTTGTCATTTGGCGCAATAGCTTCTGGATAAGCTTCTCCAAATTCCTGCTCCGCCATGTATTGCATAAAGGTATCCAAACCTTCGTCCATCCAACCCCACTGACGCTCATCGGAGTTAACGATCATAGGGAAGAAGTTATGTCCAACCTCATGGATAATTACACTGATCATACCATATTTTACCCTATCGGAATAGGTGCCGTCCTCATTGGGCCTACCATAGTTCCAGCATATCATGGGATATTCCATACCCTGATTTTTGGCATGTACCGAAATTGCTTTTGGGTAGGGATAATCAAATGTGTGCGAAGAATACGATTTTAAGGTGTGCGCCACGGCCTTGGTAGAATATTCCTCCCAAAGCGGGTTACCTTCTTTTGGATACATGGAAACCGCCATGATATCCCTATTCCCCATTTTTACCGCTTGCATATCCCAAATAAACTTTCTTGAGGTAGCAAAGGCAAAATCCCGGACATTTTCTGCTTTTAATTTCCAGGTTTTGGTTTTGTCCGAAAATCCTTTTTCAGCAGCTTCAGCTTCTTCCTGCGTTACGATGATTACAGGTTTGTCATATGATTTTAAGGCTTGCTCGTAGCGCTTCATCATTTCCTTGGTATAGACTTCCTTTCTATTTTGAAGTACCCCGGTACCATCCAAAACGTGGTCTGCCGGTACGGTGATGTTCACTTCATAATTTCCAAAAGTAAGGGCAAATTCGCCGCTACCCCAGAACTGATGGTTTTGCCAACCTTCAACATCGCTGTAAACGGCCATTCTTGGAAAAAACTGCGCGATTACATAGGCACGATTACCGTCCTTAGCAAAATATTCATACCCAGAGCGAGCACGGTTTACCGTATGATCGGGTATATTATAGTTCCATTTTACGGAAAACGTATATTGCTCACCACTTTTGAGCGGAGTTGGAATATCCACACGCATCATGGTAAAATTAATGGTATATGGTAAGGCCTTGCCTGAAGCATCCTTTACATAATCTATATTGAAACCACCGTCAAAAGGTTCTCCCATATGCTTTGAGGCAAAAGAACTTGGCGGCTCTGCCAATTGAACTCCATTCCCATTTCTCAATGGTGCCTTGGAATCCTTAGCACGAACGTTCTGATCTAACTGTAACCAAAGGTACTCTAGGTCATCTGGAGAGTTATTGGTATAGGTAATGGTTTCCTCACCAAAGATTTTGGCATTCTTATCATCCAAGGTAATGTCCATCTTATAATCCGCCTGCTGCTGATAATAATCCGGGCCTGGCGCTCCGGATGCGGAACGATAGGTATTTGGGGTAGCAAATTCCTCATACAACTGCTTGAATTTACTTTGATTGTAATGGCCAGGCTCCCTTTTCTGTTGCTCCTGTTCCTGTGCAAAGGAAACGGCGGCGAACAGAAATAAAAGAGAGGCAAAAGTGTATTTAAATCTTCTCATTATTTGTTAATTTTTTATCCGCGGGAAATTAAAGTTTTTTAAAGAATTTCTTAACATACGTTATAAATTTAACATTCCTTTAGTATCGGATTTTATTAGTACATAACTCTTTTTCTCACCCTCGATCTTAAAGTGGACTACGTTCTGCTGTTCATCGAACATGTCCATCAGCATTTCATTGGTAATGGCAATGGTTGAAACCTTGGGGAGGTCTATCTTGGGTACTTCCAAATAACATATGATCATATCGGTATCATACTTTTTTCCCAATAGGGTATAGGGCACTGTTTTGCCGTCTATTTCAACAATGAACTTGGAGCGCAGGTACTTTTCAAAATACTCGCGGTCCATTTCAGATTCTGATTTGGTTCCCAATTTGGGCTGAATACCGTAACGTTCCTTTAATACCGCATTCATGTCGTCCAAAAAAACACGGGTAATGATCTGCAGGGCATCGTCCTTTTCAGAGTATCCCACATTGGTGACACTAATATAGAATTTGTGCGCCACGGTAAAGGCCAAAAGTGGCAAAAGAAAAAGGAAGAGCGCTTTTTTCAAATGTTTCATTGTTGTGTGTTTATTACTTTTAAGCAAACGATATGCCAAAAAAAGGGCTAGTCCAAACCATTGTTAGTCCTATAGACCAAACTTCTTTGTTCCAAGTATTCCCAGATTTTAAAAAGGTCATGGGTGTCCACTATTTTTTGAAAAGCTGTATCCACTTCACAAAAGTAAAAAAAGTCATCTGTCTTATTTTCGGGAATCTTAAGTTTAGTACGGTATAGGGAATCTGCATAAAACTCCCTTACGCGTTCCGTCCTACTGTAGATTTTATCGCGCTCCACCCGTTTTTTTAGCATTTTGGTCCTTCCTGTTATTGAATTTATTATTGGATCAAAGGCCAATTTGGCCCCTTCGAAAGGTATATAAGAAGCACTTCGCAGTAATCGTTCGCTTTGCGTCATTTTTTTTACATAAGCATTTGGAAGTTCCAAGGTAGAGGCCGTGACCACAGGTTCCGTATCCAATCTTTCCAAATCCTTTGAAATGTTGCCCGATAGATTATACGGGGTAACGATCACCTCATCCAATTCTTCCAAAGCTTCGTCCAACGGGACGACGACAGTAGTACTTTCAAAAATGGATGGGGTTACTATAATTTGTTTCTTCTTGAGCTGCACGGCGGAAAAGACCAAGGTGTCATTCATTCTGACCGGAATACTAAAAAATCCGTTTATATCCGTAATAGTGGCCCTTTGGGTGGTAAGGTTCATAACGTGGGTAGCGGCCACGTCACCATCGGTACTGGTCACCCGGCCCTCCAGATTTTTGGTTTTTCCGGATTGTGCCAAAACAAAGACCGGAAAAAAAAGACTCAAAAGGAACTTATTCCTCATCCAATGTTTCCCGAAAAGACTTACTTAGATTCACCAGGGAATCGATCAACTGAAACTCGTTTTCCTTCCTTAATAAAGACCTGGCCGGTAGCTTTTGGTCACAATAAGTCAAAAATGGTTCTATCTGACTTTGGGTCAGCTTTAGGTCCTCCACAAAAAATCGAGTGTCATATATCCTTCTCAGTACATCGCTTACCGCTACTTGTGGGCCCTTTTCCGGTGCCTCTGCCTTCGATTTAAAAATGGCCTTAAAAATATTCACGAAATTCAGTCCGTCCTGCATGCCCCTATCCGTTTGGGAAAGGGCTATATTCTCCACCTCCGTGGACCTATCGATTTCATATTCCACCTGCTTGAACTCCTCGTTCTTCAATTGCAGATAGCGCTCTTCGTTTTCTGGCGTGACCACTACCTCGTCCAGTTCCGTAATTTTCTCGTCCACGCTTACAATAACCCTGTTTTTCTCTAGAATTTCTGGAGTGATTTTCACAATTTGATATTGGTAGTTTACGGCGGTAAAGATCAGCTCATCGCCTTCTTTTACACGAATGGCAAATTCCCCTTCCTCATCTGTCACCGTGGCTTCCTCACTGGTAGAATTGATTACATATTCGTTGGCCACATCCACATTTTTGTACAACACATGACCATAAATAATTCTACGTCCATCATCTTGGGCAAACGAATAGGAGATGGAAAGGAACAAAAGGAACGAGAGTAGATTCTTGGCCATATTTAGGTTTGTATATCATTGCCAAAGATAGGCAAGAAGGTTTATAGCCATAAATTACGCACATGTACGTGTTTTAAAAAAAATCCGACAAATAAACTTTTGTTAATTTCTTTGACTTCAACCAAAACCCCTATGTAATACCTTGAAGGATACCGGGTTAAAACATTCACTTTAACCGATATAGCTTACATTTTATCCCAAAGAGCCATCTTTTTAGCTATAAAAAAAGGTTTGGCCTAGAGATAATCCTATTTTTGTTTTCCCACTATATTTAAGACAGATTCCGCTATATGAAATTGGCCATAACATTTAGAGATACCCTACCCCGGATGTTGCATGGCGAATTACATCTGACGCATAAAAAACAATAAAATTCTACAGATGAAACGTCTCCTAATACTATCCTTTATATTGTCCTTGGTAACGAACGAAGCCCTTGGACAGGTTAAGATCGGTGATAATCCACAGACCATAGATCCAGCTTCCGTTTTGGAACTGGAAAGCAACTCCAAAGTCTTGGTGATTACCAAGGCGACTACCGCACAAATGGAAACAATTGCGCCACAGCGTGGGGGAATGGTGTACAATACGGATACCGAATGTATCCATTACTTTGATGGCACCCAATGGGTGAACCTTTGCGATGCGGTTAGCTTCAATATTACCAACGATCCCATTGAAAACCTTAGAAGCACCATAGCCATCACCCAAACCCCAAATAGTTATAATCTGGAAGTGGCTCCCAATAGTATTCGAAGTGAACAAATTGTGGACGAAAGTATCAATGGTGTTGACCTACAGGACAATTCCATAGGCCGTAACAAATTGGGAGATGCTGCAGTAGGGCCGGAAGAATTGGCCACGGAATCCGTGGATTCCGACGCGATTATCGATGGCACTATCCAAACTCGGGACTTTGCCGCAGACATTCCGGACCAATTACTGACTACCGACCCCAATGGTATAGTGGCTTGGCAGGATCAAAACGATATTTATGAACTTAGTTTTTCAAAGGCCGATACTACGTTGACCATTAGACCCTCCACGGGCCTAGGAAACAATATGGTTAATTTGGGGGCATTAATTGGATCTGATGATCAGGCAATCGAAGTTTTTAATTTTAATTCTGGTAATGGACAACTTACCCTAACATTAGAAGATGGGGGTACGGAGACAGTAAATTTAGGTGGATTAAGCACAGTAGAAGTAGATGGAATTATTGGAAATGAAATAACTGATGCAACGGATGCGACCTTGATACGTGCCGGAGCAGGAAACGCTGCAAACCCTTATACCTTGGATGTAGCACCCTTAGGAATTGGGACTGCAGAACTGGCAAACAACTCCGTAAACAATGCCAAACTGGCAAACAACGCTGTACAATCTGTAAATATTGCTAATGGAACAGTAGCAACAATTGATATTGCTCCATCCGCCCCGGCACCAGCAAATACACAGATACTTTCAACCAATACTGCCGGTGTCGTAGAATGGATTGATGTACCTGAAGGTGCAGCAGAGATAGATGGGATTATTGGGAACGAAGTCTCGGCCGTTGCCGACGCAACACTTACCCTCACTGGGGTCGGAACAGCTGGTGACCCACTAACTATAGATGTTGCACCTTTAGGAATTGGCACGGCAGAACTGGCAAATAATTCTGTGAACAATGCCAAACTTGCCAACGATGCTGTTCAATCTGCTAATATATTGGATGGCACAATTGCTACCGGAGATATCGCACCGGCTGCAGCTACTCCAGCAAACACTCAAGTTTTAACAACAAGTACAGCTGGTATAGTTGGCTGGATTGACCTACCAACAGGTGGTACGGGAACTACGGAATTGGCCGATCAAGCAACAATAACAGGTGACGGAACTTTAGGAAATGAATTTACCGTGGGTACGATTGGTTCAGCTCAAATTACCAATGCCACCATTTTGTTGGAAGATTTAGGTCAAAACGGGGCGGGGGACGGACAGGTTTTGAAATGGAATAATACCTTGGGAGAATGGCAACCAGCAAATGATAATAATGGTGGAGGTACTGGTATATCAGACACCGACGCCAACGACGGGCTATCGAACTTCAGTGTAACCACGGGATACAACATAAACGTGGACGGTACCACAATCGAACTCGCCACCGATGCACTGCAAATCGCCGACGACGGCGTGGACGCCACGAAGATAAATGCGGACGTCGCAGGCAACGGGCTCAACCAGAACGCCTCCGGTGCTTTGGAAATCACCCCCGGAACGGCCGAGGACCAGATACTTAAATGGAACAACACATCGGGAACCTGGGAACTTGACACCGATGTGGCCGGCAGCGCGGTCACCGACACCGACACTAACGACGGACTTTCGGATTTCAATGCGACAACTGGGTACGACCTGAAGGTCGACGGAACGACCATCGAGCTAAACGCCGATGTATTGCGGATAAACGACAACGGCGTGGACGCAACCAAAATCAACCCGGACGTAGCAGGCAACGGGCTCAACCAGAACGCCTCCGGTGCTTTGGAAATCATCCCCGGAACGGCCGAGGACCAGATACTTAAATGGAACAACACATCGGGAACCTGGGAACTTGACACCGATGTGGCCGGCAGCGCGGTCACCGACACCGACACTAACGACGGACTTTCGGATTTCAATGCGACAACTGGGTACGATATAAATGTCGACAACACAACCATCGCCGTAAACGCCACGGACCAACTCGAAGTGCCGGACGACGCGATAACCGCCGACAAGATAAACGGCAACGTGGTCGGCAACGGGCTCAACCAGAACGCCTCCGGTTCTTTGGAAATCATCCCCGGAACGGCCGAGGACCAGATACTTAAATGGAACAACACATCGGGAACCTGGGAACTTGACACCGATGTGGCCGGCAGCGCGGTCAACGACACCGACACTAACGACGGACTTTCGGATTTCAATCCCACCACCGGCTACGACCTGAAGGTCGACGGAACGACTATAGAAACCGTTGCTGATGAACTTCGGGTTAAGGGGTCGGCAACCGACGGACAGGTGCTCACAACATTAGGGGGCGTCGCCACCTGGGAAAATTTAACAAATCCAGTAAATACAGGAGCAATTTTGTTTTCCGATGGAAATGGGGGTGTTAACGAAAATGTTGCTCAACTTAATTGGGATGGAAATAGCTTGGGGATTGGTGTTGCTAGCCCTACTGCTCAACTCCAAGTTGCTAATCAAATTAGAGCAGGGTCCTTTTCTGGTCCTGACACAGGAGGTTCAGCTGCTTTGCCTACATACCGTTTTAACAGCACAACAAAAAATGATGGCATGTTTCAACCTGGCGAAGATGAAATCGCATTTTCAGCTGGTGGTAATGAAGGCTTGAGAATTCTAGGAAATGGCAATGTTGGAATTGGAGTTACGGTTCCCCAACAAAATTTACACGTTGCTGGTAATATTCGAACAGATGGGAGTTTTCTTTCGAATGATAACATTATTGGAGTACCAGATTATGTCTTCCAAAAATACTTTTTAGGAGTGTCCAACTTAAACAGTGAATACCAATTTCAATCTTTAAAGGAAATTGAAAGTTTTATCAAGAAAAACAATCATTTACCCGGTGTAACTTCAGCTAAGACGGCCAAAAAAGAAGGGGCTTGGAACTTGAGCAAATCCAATCTTCAAAACTTGGAAAAAATAGAGGAACTTTTCCTCCATACCATAGAACAGGAAAAGAAGATTGAGACCTTACAGGAAGAAAACAAAGCACTTTCCAGGGAATTGGACGCCTTAAAAGAACAAGTAAAAGCCATTCAACACCTATTAGCCAAAGAAAATGAATAGAGCTCTCAACATCATCGCGTTCTTTTCCTTGGTTTGTGTTACGGCCCAGACCGCGCTATATAACAATGGCAACATCCGTATCCATGAGGGGGGTAACTTAGGTTTCCATACGGATTTTATCAATGACTCCCCTTTTGATGGTAACAGGGGCCTTGCCGGTTTCTATGGAACCGACCTGTCCGTTTTTGGGAGTATAGTCCCCATGTTTTATGATGTAGAGGTTGCCGTGGACAATGACTTAATTTTAAACCTTGGTCTGGATACCAACAACAACACCAATTTTATCCTGGGGGATATCTATACCCCAAAATCCAACAGTGCCGTCTATTATAATTTTTTGACGGACGCCTTTTACAATGGGGACGGCAATCTTACCAAAATAAATGGTTATGCGGCCATCACCAACCAACAGAATTTTTTGTTCCCCGTGGGCGATGTGGAATTTTTAAGGCCCTTGACCTTGAACTCCGAAGCTGCGAATCCCTTTGCCAAGTGCGCCTATTTTTTTGACAACCCCGGTACTCAGGGGGTCATTCCGGGCAATTTTGATACCTCAGTCCTGGATGTTGACATTGAGGCCGTTTCCACTTTGGAATTCTGGCGTTTGGAAGGCAGTATTCCATCTACCGTATCCATTTCCTGGAACGAACGAAGCAATCTCACCGCCCTTACGGATGATCCCACAAAAATAATTCCCGTAGGTTGGAGCAAAATTTCACAGCGCTGGATCAATTTGGAGGTCGGTATGGTTACCGGCACCTTGGACCAAGGGTTTGTAACCACCGAAACCTTTGTCCCCGATGAGTATGAAATTATTACACTTGGCGTTTCCCAAATACCTTTTGAACCTTTGGCCAAGGATGTACCCACCTTGGACAACTTTTTTATATCTCCAAATGGGGACGGCATCAATGATCGCTTTTACGTGGAGGAATTGGAGGAATCCCCAAACAACATGGTACGAATCTATGATCGTTTTGGGCTGAAGGTTTTTGAAAAGGAAAACTATGTGGACGAATTTGTGGGAATGTCCAATGTGGACAACTTCGTAATCAGTAGGGAGGATGGCCTTCCCATTGGAATTTATTTTTATACCATAGATATGTTGGACCTTGATTTGAAATACCAAGGTTTTCTATACTTGGCCAGATAACGGAAAAAATACATTTTGAATAAAGTGGGAACGCTTAAAAGCGGGTAATAATCCCGTTCGTTTGAACGTTATATACCTATCGTGGACTTTGTTTAAAACAAGTCCACCCGATTTATTTGCTTAATTTTAAAAAGTATATATCCATATAACGGAAACAAAACCAAAATGAAGAGAAGGTCTTTTATCCAAAAAAGTAGTGGAGCCGCATTAGGGCTTTCATTGCTCCCTAATATTTTGATGCAGGAAGCCGAATATTCCATAGCTGAACTTATGGGAAAGGCCCCTATTGAACTTTATGGAAAGGATATTAACCTAAGGAAGGAAGCCCATGATGCCTTTTTGGATATGAAAAAAGCTGCATACTCCGATGGTATCGATTTGAAGATCGTTTCCAGTTTTCGGGATTTTAGTAGACAGGAAGGTATATTTGAACGAAAGTATATCACCTATACTGATGAAGGTATGGAACCCATGGCCGCCATTGAAAAAATTATAGAATACTCCACCATTCCGGGAACCAGTAGGCACCATTGGGGTACCGACGCCGATATCATTGACGGTTACAGAAATGTAGAGGGCGATGTACTGGATCCTGAAAAATATGGTAACGGAGGTCCTTATGAGGACTTTAAGTTATGGATGGACGAGAATTCAGAAACTTACGGTTATCACTTGGTCTATACGGACGACCCTAAAAGAAGGGGATTTAAATACGAGCCCTGGCACTACAGCTATGCCCCTCTATCCATTCCGATGTTGGAAGCCTACAGAGGTTTCAACGTAATAGCCCTTTTGGAAAAGGAGGAATTTTTTGGCGCAGAACATTTTACCCGCGCCTTTCTCAGAAGCTACATACAGAACAATATTTTGGACATAAATAGGTCTCTTCTTTAACGCCATTGCTGGATGGTATAAGAAAAAGGTTACCAATGCCCTGGAGATAAATTGAAAATTGATGATTTTGGTGTCTTCTTATGATTCAGGCTGCTATGGTACATATGAAATGATCAAGTTTATGAAAAATTAAGGGCCACCCCTTGGCCAAATCTTGTTCCCGAGTTTCAGAGTACACATCCAAATCCAAAAAATAGAATAGAAAAATTAGGGACGCCATTGAAAAATATAAAGCAGAAGTATAAACGTTAATTTTTGCGGATAATCGGATATATAACATCAATGCCTCTTTCTTTTTACTATATTTAGCGTTCCCGAATTACTTTACTATTAAAATTTAACCCTTATAGCTTTGATTTAGTAATGTATATCGATTTTTATCGGTATCTAAACGAGACACTATAATGGGAACACTAACACACTTTAAGAATCTTTACGTGGGCGCTTTTGAAAATTGCAAACCAGAAATATTGGTAGTGCTTTTGAAAGTCTATTCGGTCTTTTGCGCCTTGATGTTATTTATGGCCGTGTATGCATTCGTTTATAGGGCAGTCAATGGATTTGAATTTTAACGATTACTCTTTTACTTGAACACTATTTAGAGTATTTAAAATAAAAAGGCCCATCGAAATCGATGGGCCTTTTTTCTAATTCAAATAAACCCTACAAAATTAAGAGTTGGAATTAAGAACTTCCAATACCTCGGTTGCCTTTGACATTTCTGCGTAGTCCTTTGCCGTATAACCTTGGTCACTTTTTAGGTTCAAATTGGCACGGTTCAGCATTAACACCTTTAAAACTTCTGCTTTGTTATATCTTGCTGCATACATGGCAGGAGTCATTCCCAAGGATGCTTCATTTACGCTCTCACCTGTGGCAATCAAACTTCTTACTTTCTCAACATCGCCTTGCATTGCAGCCTTACAAAGTGAGTTGATATTATCATTTACTCGAGTTACCACAATATTATCTATATCGCCTTCTAAATTTGTATTTGCATAGGCTCCTGAGAAGGTCAAAATTCCTAGGGAAACCATTGTTAGAATTGTATTTTTCATAATATGACTATTTAATTAAAACTATATTTTATTATATAATCAAAATTAAGCATCAATTTTTATGAATTTCTTATTTTAAGAAAACAATAGCAAAAAATTAACACTACTCATAAATTTCCATACTTTAACTTGAATATTCAGTTATTCTCTATAGCAAAAAATAATTTACGAATTAAATTCAAGCGAAAAGGGCCAACATATCAACATAGTTAGGATGTCAAAAAAGCCCTGTTCCTGCAATAAAGGGGAACAGGACTTTCGCCTTTTGATTGATGGTCTGTTACTGAAAGATTAACTGCCCAAAGCGTTCTCCAGAATGGCAAGAGCATCGGTAGCGTTGGAGAGTTCGGCATATTTAGTTACCGAAAATCCTTGATTACTTTTAATGTTCAGGTCGGCCCCATTGTCAATAAGTAATTGAAGTACTTCGGCCTTGTTATAACGTGCAGCGAACATCACAGGAGTCATTCCTAGGGATTTCTTGTTGATATCCTCACCGAGTTCAATCATGCGCTCCACGGTAGTAATATCACCTTGCATTACCGCTTTACAAAAGGAACTGATTTCATAGGCCTTAAGATTTTTCTCAATTGCGATTGGGCCATAAGCCATAGATTCTGTGGCCATGAGGCCGCCACCCATGAGTAGCATCGCCATGGACATTGTTAGGATTGTTTTTTTCATGATGAATGAATTTAATTGATGAATAGATTGTTATTATATAAATATAGACTCCTCTTATAGGATGATGTTACAGGATTAACAGTTAAATAACTAAATTTTAACAAAAGCGACAACCAACCGTTAAATCCTTTAACGATATCGCATTAAACTCTAAAAAGACTTGATGCAGACTAGTTAAACTTCAGGAATCATAGTATTTTTGAATATTAAATTTATGAGTTAAAGATGAACAAGAAAGTTATCTTAATGATATTGGACGGATGGGGTAAATCCCCGGACCCAAAAGTTTCTGCAGTAGACAAGGCAAACACGCCTTTTATAGATAGTTTATATAAGAATTATCCAAACGCCAACCTCCTTACCGATGGAATGAACGTAGGTCTGCCGGAAGGTCAGATGGGTAATAGTGAAGTAGGCCATATGAATTTGGGTGCGGGTAGAATAGTTTATCAGGATTTGGCCAAAATCAATTTGGCCGTTAAGGACAATACCTTAAAGGATGAACAAGCCCTAAAGGATGCTTTCGCCTATGCCAAAAAGAACAATAAGCCTGTACATTTTCTAGGTTTACTTAGTGATGGTGGGGTACATAGCCATATTGATCACCTAAAGGGATTGATTACAGCTGGTTCAGATTCCGGTGTAAAAGAAATGTACATTCATGCCTTTACGGATGGTAGGGATGTGGATCCTAAAAGTGGTAAAGGCTTCTTGGAGGATCTGGTTGCCTTTTGTTCAGGGAAAAATGCCAAATTAGCCTCTGTGGTAGGAAGGTATTTCGCCATGGACCGCGATAAACGATGGGAACGAGTAAAAAAGGCCTATGACGTAATGGTCAATGCAGAAGGTGAAAAATCAAAGGATATCGTACAAAGCATCCAACATAGCTATGATAACAATATCACGGACGAGTTCATAGAACCAATCGTCATGACCAATGAAGAAGGAAATCCTGTAGCACAAATACAAGATGGTGATGTGGTCATATTTTTCAACTTTAGAACGGACAGGGGACGGGAACTTACCCAAGTACTAAGCCAAGAGGACATGCATGAACAGAATATGCATAAGTTGAATCTTTATTATGTGACCATGACCAACTACGATGATTCCTTTAAAGGGGTACATGTGGTATACGATAAGGAGAACATAAAAGAAACCTTGGGCGAAGTACTTGCCAATGCCGGCAAAAAACAGATTAGGATAGCCGAAACCGAAAAATATCCCCACGTAACATTTTTCTTTAGCGGAGGAAGAGAAGTACCCTTTGACGGGGAAAAAAGGCTTTTGTGTCCCTCTCCCAAAGTGGCCACCTATGACCTTCAGCCAGAAATGAGCGCCTATGATATTAGGGATGCCATTATTCCAGAATTGGAAAAAGGGGAGGTTGATTTTGTTTGTCTCAATTTTGCCAATCCAGATATGGTGGGCCATACCGGGGTAATGGAAGCTGCAATAAAGGCCTGTGAAACCGTAGACAAATGTGCCAAGGATGTAATTACTACAGCAGTTGAGAATGACTACTCGGTCATTGTTATTGCGGATCATGGAAATTGCGAGACCATGATAAATCCTGATGGGACCCCGAATACGGCACATACGACAAACCCGGTGCCACTTATTTTGGTGGACAAGGATATCAAAAGTATTAGGGATGGTGTTTTAGGGGATATAGCCCCAACTATTCTAAAACTAATGGGTGTTGCCCAGTCGTCCTATATGACCCAAAAATCCTTAGTGGACTAGCCAAATCCAAAATAAGTTTACTTTTGCACCTATGGTAAAAATAAAATCGGCAGAAGAGATAGAACTGATGCGCGAAAGCGCACTAATTGTTTCAAAAACCTTGGGAATGTTGGCTTCGGAAATAAAACCGGGAGTCAATGCCTTGTATTTGGATCAATTGGCGGAAACCTTTATTCGTGACCACGGTGCAGAACCTGGGTTTTTGGGTATGTATGATTTCCCCAATACCCTGAATATGAGCCCAAATGCCCAAGTGGTCCATGGAATTCCAAACTCTGAGCCACTCAAAGATGGTGATATTATATCCGTAGATTGCGGAGCCTTAAAAAATGGTTATTATGGTGATCATGCCTATACCTTTGAAGTTGGGGAGGTGGCCCCGGAAACCAAGAAGTTATTAAAAGTGACCAAGGAATCCCTGTATATTGGCATAAGGGAATTTAAGGTAGGTAATAGAGTGGGTGACGTGGGGTACGCCATTCAAAACTATTGTGAAAGCCATGGTTATGGTGTAGTGAGAGAACTTGTGGGACACGGATTGGGCAAAAAATTACATGAAAGTCCAGAAATGCCCAATTATGGCAAACGAGGGCGTGGCAAAAAATTTGTGGAAGGAATGACGGTGGCCATAGAGCCCATGATCAATATGGGAACCAAGAATATAAAACAGCTCAAGGATGGTTGGACCATCCTTACGGCAGACGGAAAACCCAGTGCGCATTTTGAACATGATGTGGCCATTGTAAACGGAAAACCGGAATTGCTTTCTACCTTCCAATACATTTATGACGCCCTAGGAATTATAACTGATGAAGAGGACGAGTTTAGACATAAAAATCTACAGTCTTAGTTTTTTAAAGATAATTGAGGAACAACCTCAGTCCTTTCTGAAATAACAATTTTGGCTAATCGGTTACATGAAGAAAATCTTCAAGTTTTTTCTTAATCTCATACCAAGACCCTTTCTAATCAAGGTAAGTTATTTGGTTAGACCAATGCTTTCCATTTATTATTCCGGAAAGAGATACGAAGACCCTATCGATGGGAAGACCTTTCGCAGTTTTCTGCCGTATGGCTATGAAAACCCAAGAGAAAACGTGCTCTCCCCTTCTACCCTATCCCTGGAAAGACATAGGTTGCTATGGCTCTACCTAAAAAATGAGACCAACTTCTTTAAGGATGGCCTAAAAGTTTTGCACTTTGCTCCTGAACAGGCATTTTACAAACGGTTTAAAAATTTAAAGAATCTAGATTACACCACTACCGACCTAAATTCTCCATTGGCAGATGTACCTGCGGATATCTGTAATTTACCTTTTGAAGATGATAGTTTTGATGTAATTCTTTGTAATCATGTATTGGAACATATACCCGATGACACCAAGGCCATGCAGGAACTATATAGAATTCTTAAACCTGGTGGTTGGGGTATTTTTCAAATTCCACAGGATTTGGGCAGATTACAAACTTTTGAAGATGATACAATCACGGATAAAAAAGAAAGAGCCCGAATATTTGGGCAATACGATCATGTAAGGATTTATGGTAGGGATTATTTTAACAAGCTAAGGTCCATTGGGTTCCAGGTTGAAGAGATAGACCTGACCTTAAAAATGTCCAAGGAAGACATTGAAAAGTTCAGATTGGCCAAAGGAGAAATTATTCCCTTGGTCAAAAAATAACTACTCTACCAACAAGGACTTAAATCCTTTGGTCAAAAATTCCTTGGCTACTCCCTTTTCGTCCAAATAAATGATATAGGCCTCTAAGTTTTTATTGGAGTTAATCACTTTAAATGCTTCTGGTAGATCCATGGCCATAAAAGCCGTGGCATATGCATCTGCCGTAGCACAATTAGTAGCGAGAATGGTTACCCCTAAGGTATTTGAATTTTTTGTGTAACCGGTTATGGGGTCCACCGTATGGACATATTTTTTTCCGGTCACACTATCTATCCTAAATTTTCTGTAATTTCCAGAGGAAGCCAAAGCCCTATCCGTCAAATTAATCAACAGTTTTAATTTTCGTCCAGTGACCACTTGAGGATCATCGATACCCACAACCCAAGGTTTTTCCTTTTCCAGATTAATACCCTTGGCCACCACTTCCCCACCAACTTCTACTAAATAATTCGCAATACCCTTCCTATCAAGCATCAAAGCCAATCTATCTATAGCATATCCCTTTGCTATGGCATTAAAATCGAAATAGATATTAGGGTTATCCTTTACAATCCTATTTTCAGGAGTTATCGATACTTTATTGAAACCCACATAGTTCAACAGACTATCTACAGAGGTACTATCCATAGATACCTGATTGCCCGGACCAAAACCCCAAGCATTTACCAATACACCCACCGTAGGATCAAAATATCCCCTCGTGTCCTTGTGGACTTCCCTTGAAAGTTCAAAAACTTCCCTGAACATTTTATCAACGACAAGGAGGCTATCCCCTCGGTTTATTCTTGATATGTCGGAATCAGGTATATACGTTGATAAAGAGTAATTTACCGAAGTAAAAACAGAATCAATTTCCTTTTGGAAATTCAACTCCTCATTTGCAAAGTAGATAATATTAAATGTAGTACCTAGAGCCTCTCCCAGAGTTTGATTGCGCACGACACCATTATTGCAGGAAAATACCAAAAGCATACCTGCGATCAAAATCCATTTCCTCATCATCATTCAATTTCAATTAAACCATCATAATCTACGATGTATTCTTCATTGAGATATACAGGTAGATTGTAATCCTTGGCATTTACCAAACCTACGGGTGCATAAAAAGTCCTTGCCTCAAACTTTAAGGCATGATCCCTCATTTTATATAAATCTGCCCTAAAAAAATCCAAATCTTGGGGATCTCCTGGGTATTCAATAGCTTTTACTACTACAAAACTCATCTTTTTTTCCTTAATACATACGAATTGCGGATTTTTACGTAGCTCACTATTCACCGCCAAAAATTCGTAACCATCTTCCTCCAACCGTTTTCCTACCAAATTCATGGCCAAATTATGAAGTTCTTGTTCCGTTAATGGTTTCATATCCCTCCAGTCCGAAAAAAACCGATATGTAAGCATATCGGTTTTTCTATTGTATTGTTATCTATTCTCTTAACCTCCGAAATCGTCGAAACGAATATTTTCGTCTGGAATACCAAAATCTTCACCCATTTTCTGAACTGCCTTGTTCATTAATGGAGGTCCGCAGAAATATAATTCGATATCTTCTGGAGATTCATGTTTACTTAAATAATTGTCAATTACACAGTTATGGATAAATCCAACAAATCCATCCCCTGGTGCATCTATATCCTCTTTCACTTTCCAATTATCCTCCTCCAAAGGCTCGGATAAAGCCAAATAGAATTTAAAGTTCGGAAATTCTTTTTCCAATTCATAGAAATGGTCCAAGTAGAACAATTCCCTCTTGGAGCGTCCTCCATACCAATAACTCACCTTTCTATCTGTCTTTAATGTTTTAAACAGGTGATATAAATGAGATCTCATTGGAGCCATTCCGGCACCACCTCCAACGTAAAGCATTTCAGCATCCGATTCGTTAATGAAGAATTCACCATAAGGCCCGGAAATAACGCATTTATCACCTTTTTTCAAATTGAAAATATACGATGACGCTATACCCGGATTCACATCCATCCATCCATTTTTGGACCTATCCCATGGCGGGGTTGCAATACGTACATTCAACATAATTTCTCTTCCCTCTGCAGGGTATGAAGCCATTGAATAGGCGCGCTCCACAGTTTCAGGATTTTTCATTACCAAAGGCCAGAGATTAAATTTATCCCACTCCGCCTTAAATTTATCTGGAGTCTCATGCTCCTCGGGGTGGGCCGTAATATCAATATCCGAATATTTAACCTCGCATTCGGGTATTTCAATTTGAATATATCCCCCGGCCTTATAACCCATATCCTCGGGAATCTCCACAACAAATTCCTTTATGAACGATGCCACATTATAGTTTCTAACCACAGTGGCATCCCATTTTTTAATACCAAAAACCTCTTCCGGTATGGTAATTTCCATATCCTGTTTTACCTTGACCTGACATGCCAAACGAGCGCCTTGGTTCAGCTCCTTTTTGGAAAAATGCGGTGTTTCCGTCGGTAAGGCTTCACCCCCACCAGAAAGTACGTGACACTCACATTGTATACAGGTACCACCTCCACCACATGCAGATGGTAAAAAAACCTTTTGATTTCCCAGTGTTGAAAGCAAGGAACTTCCCGATCCTACCTCAATCTTCTTTTCCCCATTAATTGTAATGGTCACTGGCCCCGATGGGGATAATTTTTCCTTAGTGAACAATAACAAAGCCACTAATATCATTAGAAGAATTAAAAAAGCGACTACCGTAATCAATATTGTTCCGCCTGTACTTGCAGCTAAAATCATACTTATTTTTTTACGTCATTATAAGAAATCTCCTTCTCGTCAATCTCAGAATTATTTTCAGTTACCTCTTTCGTAGATGTTTCCTTTTCTTCCACTTTTGGAGTTTCTAGGTTAACTGTTTCCTGAGCTTCCTCTGCAGCATCGTCACCACCAGTCAACATTCCACCAAAACTTTGAAAACCAATCCCCATCAATCCAGTAATTATAAAGGTGATTCCAAGGCCCCTTAACGGAGGGGGAACGTTGGAATACCTAATTTTTTCACGAATAGCGGCAATGGCCAAAATGGCCAAAAACCAACCTATTCCCGAACTAAGACCATAATTAAAAGCAAGTCCAAATGTTTCTATTTGTCTGGATTGCATAAATAAAGAGCCCCCCAAAATCGCGCAGTTTACGGCAATCAAAGGCAAAAATATACCCAAGGAGTTATACAAGGATGGAGAAAATTTTTCAACGATAATCTCTACCAATTGCACCATCGTCGCAATAGTGGCAATAAAAAGGATAAAGGATAGAAAACTAAGATTGTAATCTGCATATTCCGGGCCTAACCAAGACAATGCGCCTTCCTGCAAAAGATACCTATCCAACAACCAATTCAATGGGACCGTTACTGCAAGTACAAAGATTACGGCAGCACCCAGTCCGACAGCTGTTGCCACTTTTTTGGACACAGCCAAATAGGAACACATTCCCAAGAATACGGCGAACACCATATTGTCTATAAAAATGGACCTGAAAAATAATTCTATATGCTCTAACATAATACTAAATCTAAGTATGTTTTTAATTTTCTTCTACCAAAGCAGGATTCCTGGAACGCTGGACCCAAATAATAATACCAACCACGATTAGGGCCGCAGGAGGTATAATCATAAAACCGTTGTTCTCATAACCTATGGAATACAATCCCGTTTTTTCAATAGGATCCCCCAAAACAGGAAATCCAAAAAGTGTTCCCGAACCTAATAGCTCTCTAAAAAAACCTACGATGACCAATATGATTCCATACCCCAAGGAGTTCCCTATACCATCCAAAAAAGACCTCCACAAACCATTCCCTAATGCGAATGCTTCAAAACGTCCCATAATAATACAGTTGGTAATGATAAGACCTACGAATACGGAAAGTGTTTTACTCAATGGATATGCAAAAGCTTTCAATACCTGATCCACAATAATGACCAAGGTTGCCACAACGATAAGTTGCACTATGATTCTAATTTTTGATGGAATGATATTACGCATCGCAGAAATAACCACGTTTCCAAGACCTAAAACGAACATCACTGCGATTGCCATAACCACGGAAGCCTTAAGCTCTGCGGTAATGGCCAATGCGGAACATATACCCAATACCTGAATGGTAATCGGGTTGTTATCCGCTAATGGATCCTTAATTAGATTTGCATCTTTTTTTGATAAAAGTCCCATATTAATTTGTTCTAATAGTTTTTAAATAATCCTTGTAAAGATTCACGGTTTCCTTAATCATGGCAGATACTCCATTTCCGGTAATAGTGGCACCGGCCAAGGCATCTACTTCGTTATCCTCTTTATCATTGTTCAAAGGGTCATTATTCCCTTTTGCCACATTAATTCCTGCATACCTGGTCCCATCCATAATGCTTTCACCAGAAAAGTCATCCATAAAATATCTTTGATTGATGTTTGCCCCAAGACCAGGGGTTTCACCTTTATGATCAAAAAATACCCCTTGAACAATCATTTTATCATCCAAAGCAATATATCCCCAGATATCGTCCCATAATCCTTTCCCATACATTGGAATAACATAAAACTTTTTACCTTCCTTTTCTCCAATAAACAAGGGTAACTCAGGTGTTTCACCCTTTTTGGCCAAGGCCAATTGCTTTTTCATGTCAATCAAATACGCCTCGTCGTTATCTACAATTTGATCCCCTTTGATAATAATTTGTTCCGTAATGTATTGGGAAAACTTATCCTCGACAATATCCGTTGGGACAAAATTCACACTTCCTTCATCAACATTATCGTTGATTCCCATGGCGTAAAGAATATTCTGTTGTTTTTCAAAACGCATATTCTCATTTATTCTACCACTTAACCCAGTAGCCAAAAAAGCCAGAATAGAACCTACTACGATTACCATGACTGCGGCGAACACCACAGTGTACACATTTTTATCTGTATTGATTGCCATAATTAAACCGTTTCTGCTTTTAATTCTTCAGCTTTACCGTCTGTATCCTTAGGAAGCACGACGGCGTTCTTAAATCTTTTCAATCGCCTATTTATATTTGCTTTCACCACATAATGGTCAATAGTAGGAGCGAATACATTCATTAACAATATTGCCAAGAAAACCCCTTCTGGATATGCAGGATTGAAAACGCGAATCATTACGGAAATAAAACCGATAAAGAAACCATAAAACCATTTTCCACGATTGGTCTGTGACCCTGTAACCGGATCGGTCGCCATATAGACTATACCAAAGGCGAGACCTCCTACAATTAAGTGTTTCCAAAAATCGAAACTCATTAATCCATAAAATTTGCTAGTCTCGGTAATCCAACCGAATTCAACTACTTGGTTAAAAATAAGCCCCATAACCAAAGAACCGATTACAGCACTCAACATAATCCTCCAGCTTGCTATCTTGCTAAAAATCAAGAAAAGTCCACCGATCAATATCAACAGAGTTGAAGTTTCACCCACAGAACCAGGAATAAAGCCAAAGAACATATCCGATACGGAATAACTCACATCCGAATTTTGTGCCAAGGAACCCAGAATGGTCTCACCAGAAATAGCATCGGGTCCGCCAGCGCGTTCAACAGCGCCATGTACCCAAACCTTATCCCCACTCATCCAAGTAGGATAAGCAAAAAACAAAAAGGCTCGAATGGTCAACGCAGGGTTTAAAATATTCATACCTGTTCCCCCAAATACCTCTTTACCTATAACAACTCCAAAAACTACAGCTACAGCCAACATCCAAAGTGGGGTGTCTACAGGAACGATTAAAGGAACCAACATTCCAGTTACCAAATATCCCTCCTCAACCTCATGACCTTTTATTACGGCAAAAATAAATTCCACCAAAAGACCAACACCATAGGATACAACAACAAGAGGAAGTACTTTAATAATCCCGATCCAAAAATTATCCCAGGTTAAAAAATTTTCAAAAAATGACAAAGTCCTTGGACTACCATTGGCTGCATCTATTGCAGCGTAATGCTGATAGCCCGCGTTGAACATGGAAAAAACAAGCACTGGAATCAATGCCATAATCACCGTATTCATGGTTCTTTTCAAATCATCTACGGCCTTAACATGGGTGCCCCCGTGTGTAGTTTCGTTTGGAGTAAACAAAAAAGTATGAAAGGCATTGAAGGCAGGCGCCATCTTTTTGCCCTGATACTTAAGCTTTAACTCATGCATTTTACTTTTTAAGCTCATAATATCCTATCCTATTTCTTTTTGTAACAAATCCAACCCTTCACGAATAATCTTCTGATGGGGTTGTTTAGATATACATATAAATTCAGTTAAGGAAAAATCCTCTGGAGCGACTTCATAAAGTCCCAATTGCTCCATCTCATCCAAATCCTTCACCATACATGCCTTTAACAACTGCAGTGGGTAAATATCCATTGGAAACACTTCTTCATATTGGCCCGTAACTACGAATGCCCTATGCTCTCCATTGGTATTGGTATTTAAGTCATATTTCTTATTAGGTTGCAACCAGGAGAAGGTTAGTGCCCGAGTAGCGGAAACCTTATTAAATACAGGTTTGTTCCAACCAAAGAGCTCATAATCATCACCTTCCGGGATAACAGTAACGGTATTGTTATAAAAGCCCAAATGACCATCCGGTTTGCTTTTGGACCCTGTTAGCACATCACCATTGATAACCCTAAAATTTTCTTCATTAACACCACTTGCATAAAGGAAAGTAGAAATCTCTGCCCCTATTTTGGTCGTATAATATTTTGGTGACTTTACCGATGAACCTGCCAGGGCAACCAATCTTTCCGCATTGAACTTACCCGTAAGCAAAAATTCCCCGATTACAATCAAATCCTGAGGAGAAACGGTCCAAACCAATTCACCCTTATTTATGGGGTCTATTTTATTTATTTGGGTACCTACCAAGCCCGCCGGATGCGGTCCGGATACTTTATGCAAGGTAATACCCTGTAATCCAGATAATGGGGAGCTACCTGATTTCCCTACAGATACATGAACTTTGCCCGGAGTAAGTTTTCCCAAAGCGCTTATCGCAGCTTGAAGTTCGGCTTCCTTACCTTTTAGAACATAATCCAAATCAGCAGCTAAAGGAGCGGTCGCATAACCTGAAATAAAGATTGCTTTTGGCGTCGTCAAGGGATTTGCTATTACCTCATAAGGTCGCTGCTTAATAAAGGGCCAACATCCTGATTTTAATAAAGCTGCCTTAATTTCTTGACCTGTGGCATTTTCCAAATCCAATTTCTTGTGCTCAACAACCTCTTGGGTTTTATCGGCCAAAATTTTTACCTCAAGAATTCTTCTTCTTGCACCCCTTACGATTTCAACCAATTCACCACTTACCGGCGAAACAAAAAGCATTTCCTCAACACCTTTATTATAGAACAACGGTTCCCCAGCTTTTACCTCGGCCCCTTCCTTCAATAACATTTTGGGTGTTAATCCGTGAAAATCATCAAGTTTAATCGTATAAACATTACTTAGGACCGCTTTTGAAGTTGACAATTCGGCTGCTCCTACCAAATTAATATCCAGTCCTTTTTTAATTCGAATGTCTTTTGACATATTATTGTAGACCTTAGGTTAACAAAATTTGGTGCGAATTTACTACTTAATGAAAAGTTTTCATAATAATTAACCATAAATTAGGCATTCTGTCGACGTTAATTTTTTAGGCATCCTTTTTGTTTACCTTTAACCCAAATTTTAGCTGTTAAATGCGATTATACCTTAAACAAATAATGTTAGGCATCCTTTGCGTGCAAAGTATTGTGGCACAGGTTCAAGAGGAAAAAAACCCGCCAGAAAACATTAAGTCAATTATTTTTAGAGGACCTACGGACGACCAATTTCCCGTAGTGCAAATTGGTGAATCCATGCATCTTGAATTTGATGACCTTTTGGCCAACGAACAGGATTATTATTATAAAATAGTGCACTGTGATTACGATTGGACTCCTTCGGACCTCTTAAAATCACAATACTTGGACGGCATTGACAACCAACGTATCATTAATTATGAAAATAGCTATACAACGCTGGAAACTTATTCCAATTATCAACTTACGATCCCCAACGAAAATGTACGATTAAAGGTTACAGGTAACTATGTTCTGGAAATTTATAATAATAGCTATGAGCTACAGTTTTCCAGAAGGTTTATTGTATACAAGGATGTCGTTAAGGTTGCGGCACAAGTAAAACGCTCTAGGGATTTTAATTTTCTCAATGAGAAGCAAGTGGTCCAGTTCAGGATAAATTCCGGAAACTTTAGATTGGTCAACCCAAAAAAGGAAGTTAAGGTAGCCATAATACAAAATAACTATTGGGGTACGGCTATTTACAACATTGCCCCACAATTTACCATAGGAAGTGAATTGGTCTATAAATATGATCAAGAAACGGCCTTTTATGGGGGTAATGAATATCTATTGTTCGACACCAGTGATTTAAGAGCCCCAAGTTCGCAGATTGCAAGAATAGAAATTGGAGACCTGTACAACCATTACCTCTTTAGCGATAATTTTAGGGCAAACGAACCATACACATATTTTCCCGATATAAACGGGGATTACGTTATAAGAACTTTACAGGGGGATAATGCTTCACGAGAGGCGGAATATACAAAGGTACATTTTAGCCTACCCTACACCGAAACTCTGGGTCTAGACGATGTGTTTATTTTTGGCAAATTCAACAATTATGCGCTAACAGATGAAAACAAGATGACCTATAATGAAGACAATGGTATGATGGAGGCAACCTTGGAACTTAAACAAGGCTTTTACAACTATAAATATGTCACCAAAGGCGATGATGGAAAAATAAATTTGAATCCCGTTGGAGGAAATTTTCACTTTACCGAGAACAATTATCTTATCTTAGTGTACTATAGAAATTTTGGAGACCTTTATGATTCTATAATAGGTGTTGGATCGGCAAACTCCAGGACCATTAGCAACTAACAAAAAATCCATTAGACAAGAGTCCTATGGAAACCAAACCAAGCGTTAATACAACAGGGCGATATCAGTTAAGATATAGGGGCGTAGAATGCCTAAACTGTGGTCACCCTTTGGACATAAGCGATAAATATTGCCCCAATTGCTCACAAGCAAACAGTACTAAAAAGTTAACTCTCAAAGATTTCTTTGAGGAGTTCTTTTCCAATATTATCTCCTACGATTCCAAATTGTTCAGAACGCTTGGGTCACTCTTACTACGTCCAGGTAGAATCACTAAGGCCTATATATCTGGCCAACGGGTTTCATATACAAACCCTTTCCGGTTTTTACTAAGTTTGGCCATAATCTATTTTCTGCTGATTGGCCTTTCAGGAGATTTGGAACGATTGGACAGGTTTGGTACTGGCCCAAACGAACTTCCCATAAATTTTAGTGGTTCCATGGTTGAAGATTTGGATTTTGGGAATAGCCAAGAGGACAAGGCACAGGTTATGGCGGAACTAGACTCATTGGAATTAAATGATTTAATATCAGAGAAGATAAAGGTTAGGGACTCCATTATCATGGCCGACCCTAAAAAACAACTTATAGCTGCATCAGAAAAAACGTTTTTTGGTTCTTTAATCCGCAAACAGGAAATATTTGGCACATTAATACAAAAGGATACTTTATATGTCTTTGATGATGCAAAAAACAAGTATTTGCTCGATGACAATTGGCATAACAGAACATCCTTTAATATGGCACGAAGCATTATAAGGGTAAAAAGACAACCGGGAGCCTATTTAAATTCCGTGCTCTCCAAACTACCATTTACTACATTCTTCTATTTACCGGTATTCACCATCTTCATTTGGCTGGTCTATATCAGAAAAAAGTATACATATACCGATCATTTAATATTTAGTTTCCATAATCAATCTTTGTTCTTTATATTGCTCATTATTAGCTATTTGATTGATTCTGTTTTTGGAATAGACACTAGCGGTATTTTTATTTTGATTTTCGCAATTTACTTGTATAAAGCCATGCGAAATTTTTACGATCAAGGTAGATTTAAAACTATTGTTAAATATATTTTCCTAAATACTATTTTCGTTATTTTAGCTATTATGGGAGCTGCACTATTGTTTGCAGGTAGTATGTTTACCTATTGAGAATTATGACGACACAAGTTACCAAAGGCATTAAAATATCCGTTAAAACAAATTTTGAAGGCACCTTCTTCAAAAATTACAAAATGCATTATGCTTTTGGATACACCATTACCATCGAAAATCAAAGTAAGGATTCCGTTCAGTTAACATCGCGCCACTGGCGTATATACGACTCCCTTAATGATGTTGAAACGTTGGATGGGGAAGGTGTGATCGGAAAAAAACCAGTAATAAAGCCCGGGGAGTCCCACACCTATAATTCAGGATGTCTTCTTACATCGCCTATCGGTGCCATGAAGGGACATTACAACATGATCAACTTCACTTCAACGGAAAATTTTAGGGTTTATATTCCAACATTCAAATTTAGTGCTCCATTTGCCTTAAACTAAGAAGGTTTTAACCTCAATTTAGTTTTTAGTGCAATACCCTTTTAGTAAATTTGGTCAACTACTAATTTTAAAATAAAAATTGACCATGGGTAAAGGATTTTTCCAAGTACCGGCCGCCATTAATGAGCCAATAAAAAGTTATGCGCCAGGCACACCTGAGCGTGACGAAGTCTTAAAACAATATAAATCTTATTACGATAGTACAGTTGATGTACCAATGTATGTTGGGCACAACGAGGTAAGGACGGGTAATACCAAGCCAATGTCCCCTCCGCATGACCATCAACACATTCTGGGCCATTATCATGTAGCCGAAAAGAAACATGTTGAAGAGGCCATTTCCAATTGCCTTGACTCAAGAAATGCGTGGGCGAATTTGACATGGGAACAAAGAGCGGCCATTTTCCTAAAAGCTGCCGAACTTATTGCAGGACCTTATAGGGCAAAAATCAATGCTGCCACTATGTTGGCCCAGTCAAAAACCATCCATCAAGCGGAGATTGATTCCGCCTGTGAACTAATAGATTTTTTAAGGTTCAACGTAGAATACATGTCGCAAATTTATGAGGAGCAACCCTATTCCTCCGAAGGTATTTGGAACAGGGTCGAATATAGGCCTTTGGAAGGTTTCGTATATGCCATTACACCATTCAACTTTACGGCCATTGCCGGAAATTTGCCCGCTAGTGCAGCCATGATGGGTAATGTAGTAGTTTGGAAACCCAGCGACAGTCAAATTTTCTCCGCCAAGGTAATTGTGGACGTATTTAAAGAAGCCGGTCTACCGGATGGCGTTATCAATGTTGTATATGGAGACCCTGTGATGATTACGGAAACCATTTTGGCCAGCCCTGATTTTTCTGGTATACATTTTACAGGTTCCACGCATGTATTCAAAGAACTATGGAAACAGATTGGCAACAATATTCATACATATAAAACCTACCCCAGAATTGTAGGGGAAACCGGGGGAAAGGATTTCATCATTGCGCACCCTACGGCACAACCCAAGCAAGTAGCTACCGCAATTACTCGGGGCGCTTTTGAATTTCAAGGACAAAAATGTAGTGCTGCGTCAAGGGTATATCTACCAAAATCCACTTCAAAGGAGATTCTTGACCTTGTCAAAAAGGATGTGGAATCGTTTAACAAACCAGGTTCTCCTGAAGATATGGATAATTTTATCACCGCCGTCATCCATGAAGGTTCGTTTGATAAACTTGCGAAGTACATCGACCAAGCAAAAAATGACAAGGAAGTCGAAATCATTGTTGGTGGAGGGTATGATAAATCAAAGGGTTATTTCATAGAACCAACCGTTATTTTAACGACGGATCCGCATTATTCCACCATGGAAACAGAACTTTTTGGCCCAGTGGTAACTGTATATGTGTACGAAGATGCGGAATGGTCCAAAACACTGGAGTTGGTAGATCGCACTTCGGAATATGCATTGACCGGAGCCGTACTTTCCCAAGACAGGTATGCAATAGATGAGGCCACCAAGGCATTGCAAAATTGTGCGGGAAACTTTTACATAAACGATAAACCAACAGGAGCCGTAGTAGGTCAGCAACCTTTTGGTGGCGCTAGGGCTTCTGGGACCAATGATAAAGCCGGGTCGGCTCAAAATCTTTTAAGATGGGTATCCCCAAGATTGATAAAGGAGACGTTTGTCACTCCAGAGGATTATAGATATCCCTTTTTGAGTTAATGGACTGAAATTAAAATCGATACAAAATTAAATCCGATTAAGATTTTATTTAAATTTAAGGTGTTTTCGGAAAATCTGGAAACACCTTCAACCTTTAAAAACACTTTAAATGAAAAAATTATTTTCGCTCCTGTGCTTAGTCATTGCAATTGGTTTTACCCATGCACAGGAAAATTTAACACAGAATACCATCCAAGGGCTACTTAAGGGCAACCAAGATCAGGTTATTCAACTTGCCGAAGCATTTTCTGAGAATCAGTATGACTGGAGACCTATGGAAGGAGTAAATTCCGTAGCGGATGCACTGCTACATGTAGCCAGTGCCAACTATTTTATTGGAACTAAAATGGGATTTGCCCCACCAGAAGACGTAGATATTATGGCATTGGGAAAAATTACCGGAAAGGACAACATCATTACCGCCCTCAAAGAATCAAACGCCTGGGTGTTGGACAAATTAAATGAGGTTAGTACGGATGAACTAGCAAATGAAGTTGACTTTGGCTTTATGAAAATGAATAAATTAGGGGGCCTTTTAATAATTATGGAGCATAACGGTGAGCATAAAGGACAATTAATAGCCTATGCCCGTTCCAATGGAGTGGTTCCTCCTTGGAGCAAGTAATATACTATTCTTTAAAAAATTAAAGCGCCAAACAGGCGCTTTTTTTATGCAACAAGGAATTTTTCACACAATTTAAATGTAAATTTAACGTTAATTAATTGTAAATTAAATGTTTTCTTCTGAAATTTACAATTGATTATGAATACTTTATCCAAAACATATCAAATTATTAAGCTCTATTTTCTTTGCTTTAGGATTCATATGTGGAACCGCCTCAAAAAATATGGAAAGAAATGTCACCTTAGCTATTATAGTCTACTAAGCCTGTGAAGTTTAACCCTTAAATTTCAACGGGAGATAAACTACCTTCTTGGTTTCAAAGAAAGCGTTTTCGAAATAGTCAGAAAGTTCATAGATTTCGGCCTTTATATAAGGTTCCAGTTCTTCCTTTAAATCTCCTCCTTTCAAATAAAGAATCCCATTCCTTCTATCGTGTTGGGACTCCTTTTTAATTTTACCCTTTACCCAATGCACAAAGGTTGGCATGGCAGCTACGGCCCTACTCACTATAAAATCGAATTGCATTGGAACATCCTCTACCCTTGAGTTTACTGTTTTTACATTTTGTAGGCCCAACCTTTCTACGACCTCGTTTACCACCTTTATTTTTTTTCCAATGGAATCCACCAGCGTAAATTTTACGTCCGGATAAATAATGGCCAAAGGTACTCCAGGAAAACCACCCCCCGTGCCTACATCCAGAACTTCAGCTCCATCTTTGAACTCCTGAATTTTGGCTATACCCAATGAATGTAAAACATGCCTCAAATAAAGTTCATCAATATCTTTTCTAGAAACCACATTGATTTTCAGGTTCCAATCTTTGTAGAGTTCCTCCAATAAAACAATTTGATTTTGTTGCTCTTTCGATAAATTGGGAAAATATTTGAAAATGGTTTCGGCAGTCATCCTTATATTTGTATAATTATAAAATGTATATATTCACTTTTGCAAAGATTTCTTTTTTAATCAACCTACCAAACTATTAGGATATCATTTGCGTTATATTTAGAAACAAAGATTACCGGTTATGGAAAACAAAACCATTAGATTCCCCAGAAAAGATTCAACTCAATTTTTCAAAACCCTAAACAGTAGGGTAAACGATTACTTTAAAAACAACAAAATAAAGAAAACAGGAAACTGGAAACTACATTTAAAAACTGTAGTCATGTTCACCTTGTTTTTGGCGCCCTACTTCTTGATTTTAACTTTGGGACTTCCCAACTGGGCCAATATTCTACTTACCATAGTCATGGGCGTAGGCATGGCGGGTGTTGGTATGAACGTTATGCACGATGGAAACCATGGTTCCTACTCCAACAAAAAATGGGTGAACAAAATTATGGGCAGCAGTATATACATTCTTGCGGGAAATGTCTATAATTGGCAGGTACAGCACAATGTTTTGCACCATACCTACACCAACATCCACGAACATGATGAAGATATGGAAGCCGGTAGGATTCTGCGTTTCTCCAAACATGCCGAATGGAAGAAATACCATAAATTTCAGCATTTCTACTCTGTTTTTTTGTATGGTCTGCTAACCTTTAATTGGGCTATTACCACGGACTTTCAGCAAATGTATCGGTATATGAAACGCAAACTCGCGTATGGAAAACTGCCCAGTGCGACCTTTAACTGGAGTACTTTGATCATAACCAAAATACTTTATGTTACTATTTGGATTGTATTACCCATGTTGGTGCTGGACATAGCTTGGTGGAAAATTCTCATTGGCTTCTTCTTGATGCATTATGTGGCCGGAGTAATTTTGAGTGTGGTATTCCAATTGGCCCATATTGTAGACCATGCAGATACGCCACTGCCCGATGACAATGGTACCATGAAAAATACCTGGGCAATACATCAATTATTTACAACAGTAAATTTTGGTACTAAAAACAAGATTGTAAATTGGTTCACGGGAGGCTTGAACCATCAGGTTGAGCATCATATCTTCCCCAACATCAGCCACATACATTACACAAAAATTTCAAAAATTGTGAAACAGACCGCGCAAGAATTTAATTTGCCATATCACGAATATAAAACTACTAGAAAAGCCATAATTTCGCACTTTAAACATTTAAAGGAATTGGGCAAACAGCCTACTTTACAGTACTAGTAATTTTATTTATATGAGCAATCAACTTTCGGACAGGATAAACAGCCTTACACCTTCCGCTACATTAGAAATGGCTGCAAAAGCACGCGAGTTAAGGTCTGCAGGCAAGGACATTATAGGTTTAAGTTTGGGCGAACCGGACTTCAACACACCGGACTATATAAAAGATGCCGCCATTAAGGCCATCAACGAGGACTATAATGCCTATACGCCGGTTGATGGCTATGTGGAGTTAAAAAATGCCATCATCACAAAATTTAAAAGAGATAACAATCTTACTTACGAACCCTCCCAAATTGTAGTTTCAACGGGCGCTAAGCAATCTCTTTATAACGTTGCCCAGGCCATGATCAATGAGGGTGATGAAGTTATTTTACCTTGCCCGTACTGGGTTAGTTATGCCGATATTGTAAAGTTGGCAGATGGTGTTCCTGTTGAGGTTCCCACATCCCTGGAGAACGATTTCAAAATGACTCCGGAGGAGTTGGAAGCTGCTATTACACCAAAAACAAAAATGCTTTGGTACAGTTCTCCCTGTAATCCCAGTGGATCAATTTATAGTAAGGAAGAATTGAGAGGTTTGGCAGATGTACTACAAAAATATCCACAGATTATCGTGGTCAGTGACGAAATCTATGAACACATTAATTACGGTGTAACAAAACATGCCTCTATGGCCGAGTTCGAGGATATGTATGATCGAACAGTTACCGTAAACGGAGTTGCAAAGGCTTTTGCCATGACCGGATGGAGAATTGGATATATTGGTGCACCTTCCTACATTGCCAGGGCCTGTAACAAGTTACAGGGACAGGTAACAAGCGGGGCAAACTGTATTGCACAGAGAGCGGTAATCACCGCCTTGGAAGAATCCCCTGACCGTATTCAGTATATGGTGGATGAATTCAAGAAACGTAGAAAATTGATTTTGGACCTTTTAAATGGTATCCCAGGATTTAAATGCAACGAACCGGAGGGAGCCTTCTATGTATATCCCGATGTAACCGCGTATTTTGGGAAAACGTTGAACGGTATCAAAATCAACAATGCTTCCGATTTCGCTATGTACTTATTGGAACATGCCAATGTAGCTACGGTTACGGGTGATGCGTTTGGTAATGGAAATTGTATTCGGATTTCATATGCGGCTTCGGTCAAGGAGATTGAGGAAGCTATATTCAGAATTAAAAAATCGCTTTCCTAATTTGAGATTTTGAAATATTATTTGAAGAGCCCTTTCATGTTAAGGGCTTTTTTGTTTTAAATGAATTTCCCACTTACAACCATATTATGTTCTTTTCCAAAAATAGGGATTCAACAATATAAGGACAGTGAAAAGCTCCAACCTTCCGGCCAACATCAAAAACCCACACCACCATTTGGCCAAATCGGGTAAACTATTAAAATTGCTTACCGGATTTAAACTACCCAATGCAGGTCCAACATTACCTAATGAGGATGCTGCTCCACCCACGGCCGACTCAAAATCGAGACCAAGCATACCCAAAACAAGTGCCCCAATAATAAAGAGCAACATGTACAGTACAAAGAAGCCTATGATGTTATAAACTATCTTCTCCTTTACTGTTTTGTTATTGTACCTAACCGGTATAATAGCGTTACTATGCAGGGTTCTTTTAAACTCCAAAAGTCCATTCTTTATTATCAAAAGATGCCTCATAATCTTTATACCCCCCGATGTGGAACCTGCAGAACCACCCATGAAAAACAATCCGAAAAAGAAAACGGTTAAAAAAGGTGTCCATTGGGTAAAGTCGGCACTTACAAATCCAGTAGTCGTAATGACCGAAATAACCTGAAATGCGGCATGCCTAAAGGAACTTTCGGCTTTCCCAAGGACCATAGGATACCCCGGAGTTTCTTCGGTAATATTGGCTTGAAAATAAATAACCCCGGCCACGACTATGGAAAATATCACAATAGCAATGGAGTAATATTTCCATTCTTCGTCCTTGAGAATTCGCTGCACCTTACCCTTAAAGGCGTAATAACTCATTACAAAATTACTACCGGCCAAAAACATAAAAACAATTATGATGTATTGAATCAAGGGTTGGTCGTTCCAATAAGCGATACTTGCGTTTTTAGTTGAAAAACCACCGGTTGACAATGTCGCCAAGGCATGGTTGATAGCATCAAAAAAAGACATACCGGCCAGTTTTAACAGAATAGTCTCAGCAACGGTATATCCCAGATATATTAACCACAAGCGCTTTGCCGTATCCGTTATTCGCGGGTGTAATTTGTCCGCACTGGGTCCAGGGGCTTCCGCAGAAAATAACTGCATTCCACCGATACCCAGCAATGGTAAAATCGCAATGGCCAATACAATGATACCCATACCACCGATCCAATGCGTAAGACTTCGCCAAAAAAGAATTCCTTCGGGCATGGACTCGATGTCATCCATTATCGATGCACCCGTTGTTGTATATCCCGAAACCGTTTCGAAAAAAGCATTTGTAATATCGGGAACCGCTCCCGAAAAAATATAGGGAAGCATCCCAGAAATAGACATGACCAACCATCCAAAGGTGACTATGATATAGCCTTCTTTTTGTTTGACCTCCTTCCTGTGTCCCCTTGTGTAGTACATGGCAAAAACACCTGCAAACATGGTTGCCACGGATGCTAGGGTTATACTGAGGGTTGCCCCATCCTCATAAATACCACTTACCAACGCGGCCAATAACATAAAGCCGCCGTTGCAAAGAAGCAACAGCCCCATTAAATGAAAAATGATTCTTGAATTTAAGCGCATGTTATAGGAACATTCGTTCTATTTTCGGAATCTGTTCTGGATGGCAACAAACAACAACCCTATCTCCCTCCTTGATCACGAATCCCCCCAGGGCTATGATTCCCTCGCCATCCCTAACCACTCCTCCAATGGTGGCGTTTTTTGGAAAGTTCAACTCCCTAATGGTAGATCCAGTTACTTTGGAATCTCTTTTCACTATAAATTCCAAGATTTCAGCATTCAAGTTGTTCAGCCTCATCAAGGCAACGACCTCACCCTTTCTAATATGCCTAAAAATATTGTTGGCAGCCAAAAGCTTTTTGTTGATTAACGTATCTATACCAATCGAATGGGATAACTGAAAATAATCCATATTTTCCACTAAGGCGATAGTTTTCTTTATATGCTTGGATTTAGCCACCAAACAGGACATTATGTTGGTTTCTGAATTACCTGTAACGGCTATGAAGGCATCCATGGATTCAAGGCTTTCCTCATCAAGTAGCTCCACATTTCTACCATCGCCATTAATTACTAGGGCATTGGGAAGGTCATCCGCCAAATCAAAAGCCTTTTCCTTATTTTTTTCAATCAATTTTACGTTGAAACGTTTTGAACATAGGTCCCTGGCCGTCTTATATCCTACCTTGCTACCGCCAAGTATCATCACGTTTTTAATATCCTCCTTCTTCTTCCCCGTTAGCTTATAGAGCTCGTCTACGCCTTCCTTTACGGTAATAAAATAAACTTGGTCCCCCTCTTTAAAATATGTATCACCGCGAGGTATAACGGTATACTGGGTGCCTAATCTTTGAAGAGCTATGGGCATAAAATGCAACTCCGGAAATACATTTGCCGCCTCCTTGACCATTTTCCCAACGAACGGCGCAGATTTTGGAAGGGACACTCCCACCATAATCAGTGCGCCTTCCTCAAATTCATAGGTATCGTTAAAGGCAGATTTGTTCAACAACAATTGAATCTCCGTAGCAGCCAACTCCTCTGGTGAAATTAGTTCGTCAATACCCAATTCCGAAAATTTCAACAATTCCTTATTATCTACAAATTCCGTATTGGAAATTCTGGCGATGGTTCTCTTACAACCCAATTGCTTTGCCAACATACAGAGGGTCAGATTGGTAGTCTCCGATGAAGTCACCCCAATAACAAGTTCAGAATCCTGCACGGAAGCATCCTTCAATATAGCAATGGAAGTAGCATCTCCCCTGAGGACCCTTATGTCCAAATGATTGTCGGCATACGCCAAACTCTCCTTATTGGTATCTATCAATGTGATATTCTGGGATTCGTACGATAGTAATTTCGCCAAATGAAATCCAACCTCACCAGCTCCGGCAATTATTATTTTCATTTAAATTCTTAAGATAGCTTTATCGGAAAATTAAAATAATTCCGATTGCCGTTCTTTGAAGGAGCAGCAGCTATGTTTTACAAGTAAGTGATTTAATGGCAACAAAATTACATAATTTTATGAGCTTTCAATTTATTTTCAAGCTTTTAAGAAGGATTTAATCGTTCATTGAGTTTATCAAAAATTCAAAGAACCTTGTTCTATATTGTATCTTTACCCAAAATTTTGCAGATGCCGAAAAAAGTTACCCCTTATAAGGACTCAAACTTGGGTAAAAAAGAGCAGGTCACCCAAATGTTCGATACCATTTCTACAGATTATGATGGCCTAAACCGTGTCATCTCCTTTGGTATCGACATTAAATGGCGTAAAAAAGTTGTTGCCCTTTTAAAGGAAGAATCTCCTGAAAGTATTTTAGATATTGCCACGGGCACTGGGGATTTGGCAATCGCCATGGTAAAAACAGGGGCAAAAAAAATTGTAGGTCTGGATATTTCTCCAGGAATGCTTTCCGTAGGTGAAAAAAAAATAAAAGAAAAAAACCTGTCACCTATTATTGAAATGGTTGTTGGTGATAGTGAAAATCTTCAATTCGAATCCAATTCCTTTGATGCCGTTACCGTTTCATTTGGTGTTCGAAACTTTGAAAATCTCGAAAAAGGCTTAGAGGAGATACTCCGTGTTTTAAGACCAGGTGGTACTTTAGTTATCTTGGAAACTTCTGTTCCTACTAAAACACCTATTAAACAAGGTTATAACCTTTACACTAAAAACGTTCTTCCATTAATTGGGAAATTATTCTCAAAAGACAATTCGGCATACGGTTATTTGAGTGAATCTGCGGCTTCCTTTCCACATGGAGAAAACTTCAACAATATTTTACGGGAAATCGGGTTTATAGATGTAGCGAACAAACCTCAAACATTTGGCGTAGCTTCTATATATGTCGCCAAAAAAGAAGGGTAGCACAAAGATTGACTGCAGTAAATGAAGAAATGGTTTTTCACATGTTTGGGAATGTTGATTTTGACCCCGGCCTTATATGGTCAATTTAACGAAAACCCCGTTTTAAATAAGGAGAACGAAGACAAGAAATTCCTAAACTTGGGCTATTTCCTGGGATTCAACCAATATGATTTTAAGTTTGATTATAAGGATGACCAGGGGTTTGATGTCAATGGCAAAGACCTCACCAATGTGCAGGTAGCCAAATCGTTGGGCTTCAATGTGGGGTTAATCGGGGAAATGCGTATCAATCAATTTCTGGACGTTAGACTGGAACCCGGTCTCCATTATACCTCCAGGTTATTAGGCTTTCCCTCTCCATTGATAGAAGATGAACGCAATAAACTTAGAGAAGTAAAATCTACCTACATAAATTTCCCCTTACTTTTAAAGGTCAGTACAAAAAGATTAGGAAATTGGAAACCATTTTTAATAGGTGGCGGATCTATGTCATTAAATTTAGGAAGTAATGAAGCAAGCTTGGATGATAATTTGTCCCGCACCTTTAGAATGACCAAATGGGTTACCAACTACGAACTGGGTTTTGGTATCGATTTTTACCTTGAGTATTTTAAATTTAGTCCTTCCATTAGAGGTGTTTTTGCCCTTACCGATGAACTTATCAGGGATAATGACCCCAACAGTCCTTGGACAGGAAACATCGACTCTATGAAATCTAGAGGAATATTTATCAATTTCACCTTTGAATAGGTTAGGGAAATTTAACTCCTTCTTTTTATTTCATTCAAAAAAATTGCTGTAGCAGTGGCTACGTTAAGACTTTCAGTGGATTTTTCTCCAAATTGAGGAATACCTACTTTATAATCACATAAATTTCCAATTATTTCGGAGATACCATTTCCCTCATTGCCCATGACAAGTACACCTTTGTTGGGAAGCTTGGACGTATGTATATTTTCACCATCCATAAAAGTACCAAAAACTGGACCTTTAGATGCTTTTAAAAATTCGGTCAAATCCAAATACTGAATGTTCACCCTGGCAATGGAACCCATGGTAGCCTGTAATACCTTGGAGTTATAGCAATCCACGGTATCATTGGAACAGATTAGGGTCTTAATTCCAAACCAGTCGCACAGCCTTATTATCGTACCCAAATTTCCAGGGTCCTGTACTCCATCCAGGGCAACGATCCATCCGTCAATATCCACTCTGGCACTAGGTCTTTTGTAGAAAACACCAAGTACACCGTTTGGATTTTTAAGGCTACTTAACTGCTTAAGTTCCTTCATGGAAATATTTTCTACTTGGGAGATTTTTGAACCGCTTAATTCTTCACCTGTAGAGAACAGTTTATACGCCTTAAACCCGGATTCCAGTAATTCCCCCACCGCCTTAGCGCCTTCCATGACAAAGAGGCCCTTTTCATTTCGGTATTTTTTTTGCTGTAGGTTTTTTATAAGTTTCAATTCACTTTTTACAACCATTCAAATGATGTATTTTTGATTTCTATGAAGACCGTAGCATGCTATAAACACTACATAGCTAAAATAAGCTTAATCTTGCTACTGGCAATATTCCATACATCATGCAATTCGCTTAAAAAAGTTGAGGATGATGAGTATTTGATTGTTAAAAACACCATTTTGGTTGATTCCGTCAAGGTTAAGGGCGAGGATGTCCATAGCCTTATTTACCAAAAAACCAACACCGCCATTTTAGGGTACCCCCTACGTCTTAATCTTTACAATCTCGCAAAGGAAAATCCAGATTCCCTTTACCAGGTTTGGCTTAACAAAAAGCCGAAAAGAAAAGAAAGACTTGTGAAACTCCTTTCCCAAAAACAAGTGGACAGACTGGGAGAATCCTTTTTGGTGAAAGGATTAAGTACATGGCTAAAGGATGTAGGTGAAGCTCCCGTTATTTTGGATACCGCACAAACAAGAAGGAGCTTGGAAAGATTAAGTGCTTTCTACAATAGCAAGGGATATTTTAACAACAGCACAACCTATGCCATAGACACGACCAATAGAAAAAAAAAGGCGGCCGTGGACTACCAAATCAATTTGGGCAAACCTTTCTATATTGATTCGCTTTCCAATGATATTTCCTCCAAGGCAATCGATTCACTCTACTTTCTTCATGCCAATGAATCACTTGTGCAAAAAGGAGAACAGTTCGATCTCAACAATTTTACGTTGGAACGAGAAAGGTTAACCACCATTTTCAGGAATGGCGGAATCCGAAATTTTCAGGAAAGCTCCATCACCTTTGATATTGAAAGGGATACCGTAAGAGCTTCTGATGACCAAAAAATGAACATAAACCTAAACATTGGGGATTTAAGAAGACGTGGGGAAAACCAAGTAACCACCTCCGAATATATCGTAGAGAAAATTAACAAAATCAACGTTTATACCAATTTTCTATCGGCAACGAACGGGGCTCCCATAGATACCGTTCATTATAAGGATTTGATTATCCACTACGCCGGAAAATTTAAAATAAAGCCGAAGACTTTGGATGATGCCATTTTCTTTGAAAAGGATAGTATATACAGGGATTTGGACAAAATAAGAAGTTCCAGACAGCTTAATAGTTTAAACATATTTAAGTATCCCAACATTATTTTTGAAGAAGATAGCGTCCAAAACTTGGTGAATACCAATATTTATTTAGCTCCAAAACCAAAGTATTCCCTAGGCACCAATTTTGAAGTAAGCAGGTCGAATTTAAGAAGGATAGGTGTAGGTATGGGTGCCTCCCTGCTAATAAGAAATATTTTTAAAGGAGCGGAAAATTTAAGCCTTTCCGCAGATGGCGCTTTTGGCCTTTTAAGTACTGAAATATTTCAGGATGATTTTTTCTCGGAAATCGGAGGTGATATTTCCCTGGACTTCCCAAGAATTTGGTTTCCCTTTATCAATACCTCAAGCATTATACCTAATTATACCCTTCCCAAAACCAGGATTGCCATAGGTACCAGTTTTCAAAAAAATATTGGTCTGGATAAACAGACCTTTAATACGATTTTGGGATACAATTGGTCTCCCAACGATTTTAAAAAGCATGCGATTGAACTACTTAACATTCAGTTCGTTAGAAACGTCAATAGGAATCGCTTTTTTAGTGTTTACCGAAATACCTATGAGCAATTGGATGCAATTGCGGATGATTATGACGGATACCAGGACCCTAACGACCCAACAGACTCCGCACAAAGTTTCCCCGAGCTGGCACCATTTTTTGAAACCGTGGAAGGAACGGAAAACCCTCGTTTATTGGTTCCGGATGACAACCCTGATACTCCCAATGGAACAACCGGATTTACGGAAGCCATATTGAACGGGACCGTTTCCCCTATTTTTTCTGATGACCTAAGACAAGTTAGTAGAATTGAGGAAAGACGGCAAAGACTTACGGAAAACAACCTCATTTTCACTACCAATTATACATTTAACAAAAACAACCGAAATGGTATTCTGGATAACAATTTCTATCAATTTAGATTCAAAATAGAAAGTGCCGGGAACCTATTGTCCGCATTTTCCAATTTGGTGCCTTTTAATGAAAACGAAAACGGGCAATTACTGGTTTTTGGTGTACCTTTTTCCCAGTACATTAAAACCGAGTTCGATTATGTAAAGTATTGGGACCTCTCCCGTTCTAACGTTCTCGCCGCAAGAGTTTTTTTTGGTATAGCCATACCGTACGGCAACTCCAACAACATACCATTTGTGCGGAGTTACTTTGCCGGTGGTTCCAATGACAATAGAGCTTGGTTTCCATATTCTTTGGGGCCCGGAAGCACTTCTGCATTGAATGACTTTAACGAAGCGAATTTAAAATTGGCGTTGAATCTGGAATATCGTTTTCCTTTGTTCGGCGATTTGAACGGGGCCGTATTTGCGGATGCCGGCAATATTTGGAATGTGTTTGATGATGTGGAAAACAAGGATGCCACTTTTAACGGTTTTGAATCGTTAAAGGATATCGCCTTGGGATCAGGCCTTGGCCTACGATATGATTTTACCTACTTTTTATTCCGATTGGACCTTGGTTTTAAAACCTACAATCCGGCAGAAATCCCCTCCAAAAGATGGTTCAGGGACTACAATTTTGCAAATTCTGTATTGCAAATAGGCATAAACTATCCCTTCTAAGTTTAATTGTTTTATTACTTTTGTTGCACAATTTTAGAAACTAAAAACACCAATAAGGATTATGGCTCATAATATTAAACCAGGAGTAGCTACCGGAGATCAGGTACAGGAAATTTTCAAGTATGCAAAAGAAAAAGGTTTTGCGTTACCGGCCGTTAACGTAATAGGTTCAAACACTATTAACGGTGTACTTGAAACTGCCGCAAGCTTAAACGCTCCTGTCATCATTCAATTTTCAAATGGAGGTGCACAGTTCAATGCAGGAAAAGGACTTTCCAACGAAGGCCAAAATGCCGCTATAAAGGGTGCTGTTGCGGGAGCCAAACATGTACACCAGTTAGCCGAAGCATATGGTGCAACGGTAATCCTACATACGGACCACTGCGCCAAAAAATTACTTCCTTGGATAGACGGATTATTGGATGCAAGTGAAAAACATTACGCAGAAACTGGAAAATCTTTGTTCAGCTCCCATATGATTGACTTGTCCGAAGAGTCCTTGGAAGAAAATATTGAAATCTGCAAAGGTTATTTGGAGCGAATGAGCAAAATGGAGATGACCTTGGAAATTGAATTGGGTATCACGGGAGGTGAAGAGGATGGTGTGGACAATTCCGGTGTAGACGATTCAAAACTATACACGCAACCAGAAGAAGTGGCCTACGCTTACGAGGAGCTTTCCAAGGTTAGCCATAGATTTACAATTGCCGCTGCCTTTGGAAATGTGCATGGGGTATACAAACCGGGTAATGTAAAACTGACTCCAAAAATTCTAAAGAACTCTCAAGAGTATATTTCTGAAAAATACGGTGTAGGTCATAATCATATAGACTTTGTTTTCCATGGAGGGTCAGGTTCATCCGTTGAAGAAATTAGGGAAGGAATAAGTTATGGAGTTATTAAAATGAACATTGATACAGACCTGCAATATGCCTTCTTGGCAGGGGTTCGTGATTATGTACAGGATAATAAAGACTATTTGCAGTCACAAATAGGAAACCCCAAAGGTGCTGACGAACCGAACAAAAAATTCTATGATCCTAGAGTGTGGTTAAGACATGGTGAAATTACCTTTGTTGAGCGTCTAAAGCAAGCCTTTGAAGACTTGAACAACGTAAATACGCTGTAATTTTTGAGATAAATTTTAAATGGAAGACATGACGGCTTGGTTTAAAAGAAAGGAAAAAGGAATCCAGACTTCAACAGAGGAAAAAAAAGACACCCCTAAGGGCTTATGGTATAAGTCCCCCACAGGTAAAATCGTAGAATCGGAAGACCTCGCCAAAAACTTTTATGTAAGTCCGGAGGATGATTATCACGTCCGCATAGGAAGTAAGGAATATTTTAAAATCCTATTTGACAACAATAAATTTACGGAATTGGATTCCAAGCTTTCTTCCAAAGACCCTTTAAAGTTCGAGGATACAAAAAAATACGGGGACCGACTTAAGGCCGCCCAGAAAAAGACCGGTCTAACGGATGCCGTACGTACCGGCTTTGGAAAATCCATGGGAAAGGATATCGTTATTTGCTGTATGGATTTTGCCTTTATTGGAGGGTCCATGGGTAGTGTTGTGGGTGAAAAGATTGCAAGGGGAATCGACTATGCCATTAAGAAAAAAGTGCCTTTTGTGATGATTTCCAAATCTGGAGGTGCCAGAATGATGGAAGCGGCACTGTCCCTAATGCAGTTGGCCAAGACCTCGGCAAAATTGGCACAATTGGCCGATGCAGGTTTACCTTACATTTCGCTGTGCACCGACCCTACTACAGGGGGAACCACAGCTTCGTATGCTATGTTGGGCGATATCAATATTGCTGAGCCTGGAGCCTTGATTGGTTTTGCGGGACCTAGGGTGGTAAAGGACACCACTGGTAAAGAACTGCCAGATGGCTTCCAATCCTCTGAATTTTTGCTGGAACATGGCTTTTTGGATTTTATCTCGCATAGAAAAGACTTAAAAAAGAACATAAATCTCTATTTAGACCTTATCCAGAACAATCCGATACGTAAAAAAGAGGCATCTGCTTAAATCAAAAAAGTTTCTTGGGATTCCAAAAAAAGATATATCTTTGCGCCCTGATTGAAAAACAATCGGATACATAAAAATCATTTAACATAATATTGGAATGTATTTAACCAAAGAAATAAAAGCCGACATCTTTAAGAAGCATGGCGGAAAAGCGGAGAACACAGGTTCTACCGAAGGACAGATTGCGCTGTTCACACACCGTATCAATCATTTGACCGGTCACCTTAAACAAAATCACAAAGATTATAACACAGAAAGATCTTTGGTGAAATTGGTAGGTAAGCGCAGAAGTTTATTGGATTATCTTAAAAAGAAAGATATTGTAAAATACAGGGAGCTGATCAAAGAGCTTGGTATTAGAAAATAAATTAAAAAAAGGGGATGGTTAGCCATCCCCTTTTTTCAAAAATATGCTCCAAGTCTAAGGAGTAAAAATAGACACACACAAAAAGCTACACACAGTTTTTCATTGGTCCACACAACAACACAACAATACCGACCATAAAAATGGCGGTTAGACCATTGTTTAACAAACCTGAAAGCATCAGGTTTTAATCAAATTTTATGATTCCAAAAGTATTTAGAGAGGTCATTGACCTTGGTGACGGTAGGGAGATTTCTATCGAAACCGGAAAATTGGCAAAACAGGCCCATGGTTCTGTTGTTGTTCAATCTGGAAAATGTATGCTGTTATGTACAGTCGTTTCCAATTACAAACAAAGTGATGTGGACTTTCTTCCACTTACAGTAGATTACCGTGAAAAATTTGCCGCTGCGGGGCGTTACCCAGGTGGATTTTTCAAAAGGGAGGCACGCCCAAGTGATGGTGAAGTATTGACCATGCGCTTGGTAGACCGTGTATTGCGACCATTGTTCCCAAAAGATTATCATTCCGAAACGCAGGTTATGATACAATTAATGTCGCATGACGAAAATGTTATGCCAGACGCGATGGCAGGTTTGGCGGCGTCTGCTGCCATTCAATTGTCGGACTTTCCATTTGAGTGCCCCATTTCAGAAGTAAGGGTAGGTCGAGTGAATGGAGAATTTATTATCAATCCATCATTTGCCCAATTGGAAGAATCCGATATCGATATGGTTATCGGTGCATCGGCAGACTCCGTGATGATGGTAGAGGGAGAAATGGATGAAATTTCCGAGGAGGAAATGACAGAAGCCATCAAATTCGCTCACGAAGCCATCAAGGTTCAATGTGCCGCTCAAGTAAGATTGGCCGAAGCATTCGGAAAAAAAGAAGTTCGTGAATACGAGCCAGAAAGAGAAGATGAGGATTTAGCCAAAAAAGTTCATGATCTTGCCTATGACAAGGTATATGAAATTGCCAAGGCCGGTTCTGCCAAACATGAAAGAAGTGCCGCTTTTGATGCTATTAAGGAAGAGGTAATTGCTTCCTTCAGCGATGAGGAGCAGGAAGAATTTGGTGGATTGATATCCAAATATTTTTACAAAGCGGAAAAAGCTGCCGTTCGTGATCTTACCTTGAACGAAGGCTTACGATTGGATGGAAGAAAAACGAACGAAATTCGTCCTATTTGGTGTGAAGTAGATTACTTACCATCTACCCATGGTTCGGCAATTTTTACCCGTGGAGAAACACAGGCATTGGCTACGGTAACTTTGGGTACTTCAAGAGACGCCAATCAAATAGATATGCCATCCCAGGAAGGTGAGGAAAGATTTTACCTTCACTATAATTTCCCTCCTTTTTCAACAGGGGAAGCCAGACCCATTCGTGGAACTTCCAGAAGGGAAGTTGGTCATGGTAATTTAGCCCAAAGAGCTTTAAAAGGAATGGTACCAGAGGATTGTCCATATACAGTTAGGGTCGTATCCGAAGTATTAGAATCCAACGGATCTTCTTCCATGGCTACCGTTTGTTCGGGAACTATGGCACTTATGGATGCCGGTGTTCAATTAAAAAAACCGGTTTCCGGTATTGCTATGGGATTGATTACCGATACAGAATCCGGTAAATATGCCGTGCTTTCTGATATTTTGGGAGATGAGGACCACTTGGGTGATATGGACTTTAAGGTAACAGGAACCGCCGATGGTATAACAGCATGCCAAATGGACATTAAAGTTAAAGGATTATCCTATGAAATTTTGGTGAAAGCTCTGAAACAAGCAAGAGATGGCCGTCTTCATATTTTGGAAAAATTGACGGACACTATCTCCGCCCCAAATGCGGACGTGAAAGCACATGCTCCAAAAATGGTTACCCGTATTATTCCAAACGAATTTATAGGTGCCTTGATTGGACCAGGTGGAAAGGTGATACAAGAACTTCAAAAGGAGACCAAGACAACAATTGTTATCAACGAAGATCCGGTAACGGAAGAAGGTATCGTAGAAATCTTAGGTACAGACCAAGCAGGAATCGATGCTGTTTTGGCTAAAATAGATTCGTTGATGTTCAAACCGGAAGTAGGTAGCGTTTACGAGGTAAAAGTGATAAAAATGCTTGACTTCGGTGCTGTGGTGGAATACACCGAGGCCCCTGGCAATGAGGTATTGCTTCACGTTTCCGAATTGGCTTGGGAACGTACAGAGAATGTATCCGATGTAGTGAACATGGGTGATGTTTTTGATGTCAAATATTTTGGAATAGACTCCAGAACAAGAAAGGATAAAGTTTCCCGTAAGGCTCTTTTACCTAAACCGGAAGGTTTTAAGGAAAGACCTCCACGCGATAACAATCGCAGGGATGACCGTCGTGGAAACGATAGAAATCGTGATCGCGATAGAAAACCAAGAAGGGATTAAGTTCAATTCTTATTAATTTACATAGCCCCGGCCATTAGCTGGGGCTTTTTTGATTCGTTTTATCGATTAATTGAACTTTTTTATACCCAATTGTAACATTCCATGAAAATTTACGTATAAGTATATGCAGTCTATGCAAATTGAACTTAATTTTTATTCATGAGACAGCTTAAGATTACAAAACAGGTCACCAATAGGGAGACCGCATCCTTGGACAAGTACTTGCAAGAAATTGGAAAAGTAGACTTGATTACCGCTGATGAAGAAGTAGAGTTGGCACAACGCATCAAGGCAGGCGACCAGATCGCTCTTGAAAAACTAACAAAGGCCAACCTTAGATTCGTGGTATCCGTTGCTAAGCAGTACCAAAACCAAGGTCTTACTTTACCGGATTTGATTAACGAGGGAAACCTTGGTCTGATCAAAGCTGCACAGCGTTTTGACGAAACGCGGGGATTTAAGTTTATCTCCTACGCCGTATGGTGGATCCGTCAATCTATATTACAGGCATTGGCAGAACAGTCTCGAATTGTTCGCTTGCCATTGAACAAAATTGGATCTATTAACAAGATCAACAAAACCTTTGCTTTCTTGGAGCAGGCACACGAACGTATTCCATCCGCAGAGGAAATTGCCAAGGAATTGGATATGACCGTTGAGGACGTAAAACAATCCTTGAAAAACTCCGGTCGCCACGTATCTATGGATGCACCTTTGATCGATGGTGAAGATTCCAACCTTTACGATGTATTGCGTAGTGGCGAGTCTCCAAACCCAGATAAGGAATTGTTACACGAATCCTTACGTACTGAAATAGAGCGTGCCCTTGAAACACTTACCCCAAGAGAGGCAGATGTCATTAGATTGTATTTTGGACTTGCGGGTCAACATTCCATGACTTTAGAGGAAATAGGAGAAACTTTTGACCTGACTAGGGAAAGGGTAAGACAAATTAAGGAAAAAGCCATTCGTAGGCTAAAACATACATCTAGAAGTAAGATACTAAAGACATATCTAGGCTAACTAGAAAAATTACACGTTAAAGATTCCCTAAATTGGAAATTTGGCATATAAGTTGTAATTTTAAGGTTACAAACAGTTTATCATGACTGTTCGTTTTTTGATTGATGAATAAACTCCGGCTGATTACCGGAGTTTTTTCATTTTATACTTTCCATAAAATTTCCATAAAACAGACATTTCATTGTATTAGCGATTTGAATAACTTTCTTATATTGACATGAAGTACAACACTTATGAAGTTATTTTCAATTCTTCTAATTTCAACTGTATTGATTATTTCCTGTAATCCAAAAATCGATTTAAAAAACTACGACGCCTACCCCACTGCCTACAACGTAAACCTTTGGCCCCACTATACAAAGGACGCTACCGATTTCAAATTATGGGCACCAACGGCTGAAGAGGTAAAACTAAATTTATACTCCACGGGCAACGACGCGGATCTATTGGAAACCCATCAACTAACTCACAATAAAAACGGTGTTTGGAACATTAAAATTAAAGGTGATTTAAATGGCACCTATTACACGTTTCAAGTAAAAATTGGAAAAACTTGGCTAAACGAAACCCCCGGTATTTACGCCAAGGCCGTTGGGGTAAATGGAAATAAGGCCATGGTCTTGGATATGAAAACCACAAACCCTTTAGGTTGGGAAAATGACGAAGGGCCCACCTTGGAGACACCTAATAAGGCAATAATCTATGAATTGCATGTAAGGGACATGACCATTCATCCTCAATCTGGAGTTAAACATAAGGGGAAATTTTTGTGCTTGGTAGAGCAAGGCGCCAAAGGTCCAGAGGGTATCAAAAAAGGTATAGACCATTTAAAAGACCTAGGTATCACCCACGTACATTTGCTACCCTCCTTTGACCATTATTCCATTGACGAAACAAATTTGGATACTCCCCAATTTAATTGGGGATATGACCCTAAAAATTACAATGTACCGGAAGGTTCTTATTCGACCGATCCTTATAATGCCGAAGTGAGAATAAAGGAATTCAAACAAATGGTAAAATCCTTTCACGATAATGGTATTGGGGTGATTCTCGATGTGGTTTATAACCATACCGGTAAAACGGAGGAATCACTTTTTAATCAGGAAGTACCAGGATATTATTATCGGCATAACGAAGATGGCAGCTATTCCGATGCGGCCGCCTGTGGCAACGAAACGGCATCGGAAAGGTCTATGATGAGAAAGTTTATGCTGGAATCGCTTTTATATTGGACCCAGGAATATCATATAGACGGATTTCGATTCGATCTAATGGGTATCCACGATGTGGATACCATGAACGAGATTGCCCAAGAAATCAAAAAAGTCAATCCCGATGCCCTATTATATGGTGAAGGTTGGACAGCAAAAGACTCTCCTCTGCCGGAGGAAAAAAGAGCTTTGAAAAAGCATATGCAGCAACTTCAACAAATTGCAGCGTTCAGTGACGATATTAGGGACGGACTAAAAGGTTCCGTTTTTGATGATATGGATACCGGGTTCGTAAGCGGTGCTAGGGGTAAGGAAGAATCTATCAAATTCGGGGTTATTGGTGGCATTCAACATTCTCAAATCAACTATGACAGTATAAATTATTCCAAGGCGCCTTGGGCCAAAGAACCTTGGCAATCCATTTCCTATACTTCTTGCCATGATAATCATACGTTGTTCGACAAATTGATGATTTCAAAACCAGATTCCAGCGAGGAAGAAATAAAAGCCATGCATAAACTCGCCAATGCCATTGTATTAACTTCCCAAGGCATTCCATTCCTACATGCAGGCGTGGAGTTTTTAAGGTCTAAAAATGGAGAACATAACTCATATAATCTTCCGGATAGTGTTAATCAAATTGACTGGAACCAAAAAGTAAAAAACATGGATGTTTTTAACTATTACAAAAATCTGATATCCCTAAGAAAAAAGCACCCAGCATTCTCCATATCGAATGGCAATGAGGTTCAAGAACATCTAAAATTTCAAACCGTAAAAAATGGGGTTATTTCATTTAGTTTGGACAATAATGCCAACGATGATTCTTGGAAGGAAATTTTAGTCATTTACAATGCAAACCAATATCCTTACAGATATACATTTAAGGACACATATCACCTATCCGTTTTTAAGGATGATTTTGACTTTGAAGGTCAAAAAATAATCAAGGATTTTATAGACGTCCCAGCTATTTCCATGGCAATAGCTTTTAAAAAGTAAAGTAAGTGACTCAGAAAAATAATCCCCTTCACAGCGTAAAATTGGTTACAATCTTGGAACACCTTACCCAAGTGTACACATGGGAAGAATTGTCAACTGAAATAAACATCAATTGTTTTAATAACGATCCTTCTATTAAATCCAGTTTAAAGTTTCTTAGAAGAACGCCTTGGGCTAGAAAAAAAGTTGAAAACCTCTATTTAAAAAGCTTGAGTTAAACATGGCACTTCATATTGTTCTTATTGAGCCCGAAATCCATACCAATACTGGAAATATAGGAAGACTTGCCTTGGCTACTGGCTGTAAACTTCACTTGGTTAAACCCTACGGGTTTGAAATTACCGATAAACGATTGAAAAGGGCCGGCCTTGATTATTGGCAGCATCTCGATATACAAGAGTATGAAAATCAGAAGGAATTTTTTGAATCGCATAAAGAGGAAAAAATGATGTTTTTTTCCTCCCACGGTTCAAAAGACTATTGGGATGCGGTTTACACAGAAAATACATTTCTCATTTTTGGTAAGGAATCTAGTGGGCTTTCCAATGAAATTTTGGAAAAACATACGCATGAAATTTTCAAAATCCCACTTTATAGTCCTCATGTAAGGAGCTTAAATTTAGCAAATGCAGTTGCCATTACGGTATATGAAGGTCTAAGACAATTACATTAAATTTCTATACTTAAGTTTTGTATCTTTTAGGTATCTAAAAGACCAACTTTTTTATTCATGAAAAATCATTTTATTCGGTTCATCGCAATATTGGCAATAGTTGCGATGACTAATGCTTGTAACACCGAAACCAAGAACGAAACAACCAACCAAGCCTCTGAGATCAAATTTAATATTCCCGAAGGGTTTACCTTGGAGGAAATATATCATCCAAGCAACAATGGGCAGGGTTCATGGGTAGCGTTAGCGCAAGCGGATAATGATCAAATATACGCCTGTGATCAATATGGTAACATCTACCAATTCAACGCACCCAAAATTGGAGAAACACTGTCATCAAAAAATGTAATTCCTTTAGAACTTGAAATTGGTGAAGCTCATGGACTTCTATGGGCCTTTAACAGCCTTTATGTAGCTGTGAACAAAAATTGGGATGACGAAATACCAGATGAGGAAGAAAGAGGAAGTGGTATTTATAGGATTACCGATGCTGATAATGATGGTGCTCTTGACAGCATAACGATGTTGTTAAAACTTGATGGCGCCGGAGAACACGGACCGCATAGTTTTGTTCTATCGCCAGACGGTACGGAAATTTATTTTATTGCCGGAAATCATACTCTAATTCCAGAAACCGTAAAGGAGAATAGCCTTTTGCCTACTAACTGGGATGAGGATAACCTTTTTCCTCCATATCTAGATGCCAGAGGTCATGCCAACGATATAAAAGCACCGGGAGGCTGGATTGTCAAATTCAATGAAGACGGTACCGATTGGGAGTTGATTTCGGCCGGGTATCGAAACCCCTTCGATATGGCTTTTAATAATGACGGGGAACTTTTTGCCTATGACGCAGATATGGAATGGGATATAGGTATGCCATGGTACCGCCCTACACGTATTAATCATGTTACAAGTGGCAGCGAATATGGTTGGCGCACCGGATCTGGAAAATGGCCTGCCTATTATCCGGATAATCTTCCCGCGGTTCATAATTTGGAACAGGGATCACCTACTGCAGTACTTTCGGCGTCTACACTAAATTTCCCATCCGAATATAAAAATGGTCTTTTCGTTATGGATTGGAGTTTTGGTACGGTGTATTTTATCGATTTAAAACCGAACGGAAGTTCTTACACGGCCGAAAGGGAAGAATTCTTATCGGGAACTCCCCTACCCTTAACAGATATGATTGCTGGGCATGATGGCAATCTTTACTTTGCTACTGGAGGTCGACGATTGGATTCACACCTATATCGCTTGAGATATACAGGCGCAGAGAGCACTGCCGTCCTTGCAAAAAGCGAAGCCGATAAATCCAAAAGAAATCTGCGCAAGCAATTGGAACAATTTCATAAAGCCACAGGTCCAGAAGGGGTAACATTGGCTTGGCAGCATTTGAACGAACCCGATCGTTTTTTACGCTATGCCGCTAGAGTTGTATTGGAACATCAGCCTGTAAATAGCTGGTTAAAGAATTATACCAATGAAACGGATGCCGTAAAAATCATTGAGGCTAGTATCGCTCTAACCCATCAAGGGGATAAAAAATTACAACCACTTATTTTAAATAAGCTTCAACAAATAGACATCAATGCATTGCCAGCAGAAAAGCAAATGGACCTTTTACGCGCTTATTCCTTGAATTTTATACGTATGGGACCTCCCTCTAAAAATGAAGGAGCTGCAATTATTGATAAACTGAACCCGCTATTTCCAAATTCGAACAATTCAATTTCCAAAGAACTTGGACAAATTTTGTTGTACTTAAATGCTGATGGAATTATCGAAAAACTGGTGCAACAACTTGAATACCACACCGAAAACAAAACAGTAACCGAAGGGGTTGAAATGCTTTCGGAAGAAGCTTCATTACGAAGTGAGCAATACGGACCATTAATTAGGGACGTTATCGAAAAAATGCCACCGAGCGAGGCTATTTACTATGGGATGCTTTTGAGCAATGCAAAAGAGGGTTGGACCAAAGATTTGCGCAAACGTTACTTTCTTTGGTACTACGATGTATTGGCCGCTAATGGAGGTATGAGTTTTAAGGCCTATATGGAAAATGTTCGCCAAAGGGCCATGAATAACGTACCTGATGACCAGCGTCCCTATTTTGAGGAAATTTCAGGCTCCTATTCCCCAACCAGTGTCATGGAAGACCTACCCCAACCTATTGGACCCGGAGGAAACTATACGGGCGGTGACATGGGAGATATTGTTTGGGGCGATGATGGACTCAATAATTACAAAGGTACTATTGAAGACGGTAAAAGGGCTTTTGCGGCAGCCACCTGTATTCTTTGCCATAGAATTAGAGGCGAGGGCGGAGCGACAGGCCCAGACTTAACACAAGCACATACCAAATTTGGAACTTATGACCTTTTATTCGCCATTTACAGTCCCAACGACGAAATTTCGGATCAATATGCCAATACCTTATTCCACCTTGAAAACGGAAATAAAATTGCCGGTAGAATAAAATCCGAAACGGAGGAAGAAGTTGTTCTAATGCCCAATCCATTTAACGAAACGTACACGACTACCCTTAACAAGAAAGAGATAACAAAAAGGGAATTATCCCCAATTTCTCCTATGCCATCAGGACTATTAAATCACTTGGGCAAAAAAGAAATAGTAGATTTAATTGCGTATATAAATGCTGGTGGCGACGAAAACCATGAGCTTTATACGGAATCAAAAGAAAAATAATCCAAACCTAATTCAGAACACTACATACATGAAAGAAATATTGACCAAATTACTATTAGTAAGTTTTATCATCATCTCACCAAATTGCTTTGGACAGGATGCATCAAATACAAAATCTCAAGCAGAAATTATTCCCGTTTCATTTTATGAAGGACTGGAATGGCGGAACATTGGTCCCGCACGTGGTGGACGTTCCCTAGGCTCGGCCGGTAGTCCAAGCAGACCCAACGAATATTATTTTGGAGCTACCGGTGGAGGATTGTGGAAAACTACTGACGGCGGCAATGTATGGAAACCTGTTACGGATGGCCAAATTAACAGTTCGTCCGTGGGTGCCGTAGCTGTAGCGGAGACCAACCCAGACATCGTATATATTGGAATGGGTGAGGTACAGCTGAGGGGAAGTATTACACAAGGGGATGGTGTATATAAATCAACAGATGCCGGTGAAACTTGGAAGCATTTGGGTTTGGAGGAAACTCAGGCCATTGCTAGAATCCGGATTCATCCTACAAATGCAGACATTGTTTATGTGGCCGCTCTGGGACATCCTTATGGTGACAATGAAGAACGTGGGGTATTTAAAAGTGTCGATGGAGGTGAGTCTTGGAAAAAAGTATTATATATAAGCCCAAAAGCAGGTGCCGTAGATATGATAATCGATAGAAACAATCCAGATGTACTCTATGCCAGCACTTGGCAGGTACAAAGAAAAGCTTGGAAAATGTGGGGTGGTGGACCGGATTGTAAATTATGGAAATCTACCGATGGAGGAGAAACTTGGACCGATTTGACCAAAAACCCTGGTATGCCAGAAGGTCCTATTGGTAAAATTGGTGTTACGGTTTCCCCTGCTGACTCCAATCGTGTATGGGCCATTGTTGAAGCCAATGAAGGAGGAGTCTTTAGATCCGATGATGCAGGTAAAACCTGGGAGCGTACCAATGATGAGCGTAAACTTAGACAACGCGCCTTTTACTATTCCAGAATTTATGCTGACCCTATAGACAAAGAAACCGTGTACGGCCTCAATGTGGATTTTTGGAAGTCTACTGATGGTGGAAAAACCTTTGATACAGAAATAGAAGTACCTCACGGTGACAACCACGATCTTTGGATCGACCCAAATGACCCTAATCGGATGATATCTTCCAACGATGGTGGGGGAATCGTTAGTATCAACGGAGGAAAGACCTGGACGGAAGAAGACTATGTAACTACACAATTGTACCATGTTATGGCCACCAGTGATGTACCCTATCATGTGGCGGGTGCCCAGCAAGATAATAGTACGGTGGCCGTACCAAGTGATGGATGGGACCATATGCAGGCCCGCGGTCCCAATCATGGGTGGTATTATGCCGTAGGTGGTGGGGAAAGTGGTTGGATAACACAACATCCTGAAAATCCGGATATTTTTTATGCAGGCAGCCAAGGGGCCTTGCTGACTAGATATGACAGAAGCAATGGGCAATCACGGGACATACAGGTATACCCAAGATTTTTTTCTGGAGAACCGGCAAGTGCCTTGCCGGAACGTTGGCAATGGACCTTCCCCATTATGTTTGCCCCTCAGGATTCTAACGTAATGTATACGTGTTCCCAACATGTTTGGAAAACAACGGACGACGGCCAGTCATGGGAAAAAATCAGTCCAGACCTTACCTATGCGGACCCTTCCACACTTGATAAAACCGGAGGTGTTATTACGATGGACATGAACGGACCTGAGATTTATGCCACGGTGTTCGCTCTTGCCCCATCAAATCATGACATCAATACCATTTGGGCCGGTTCTGACGATGGTAAAATACATATCACCAGGGATGGCGGCAAAAATTGGGAGGATATTACCCCAGAGGGTTTGCCAAAATTTTCGAGGGTAAGTATTATTGATGAGTCGGTTCATAACCCGGGAACCTTATATGTTGCGGCCAACCGATATCAGGTGGACGATAGACAGCCCTATGTTTTTAAAACCCATGATTACGGAAAAACATGGACCAAAATTATAAATGGCATTTCCGACGGACATTTTGCAAGGGCCGTTAGGGAAGATCCGGTAAGGGAAGGCCTATTGTTCCTAGCTACCGAGCATGGTGTCTATTTTTCCCTGAATGATGGTGAACTATGGCAAAGTCTTCAACTGAAACTGCCGGATACACCGGTTAGGGATTTGGTCGTTAAAGACAACGATGTAGTTCTTGGCACTCATGGACGCGGTTTTTGGATATTGGACGATATACAACCTTTAAGACAGTATGCTCCTGAAATGAAAGAACAGGATGCCGTTCTTTTTCAACCTGAAAATGCTATCAGGGGAGTTACCAAAGCTAATGTTCAATACTATTTAAAGAGTCAGTTGGATACCATTACATTCGAAATTTATGATGCCAAGGATAATTTGGTAGATAGCTTTTCGGGAAGTAAGCCAGAATATAAGGAAGACCCCAACATTCCAAGTTGGCAAAGGGGCGGTTCCACCAAGCCAACTACCGCACAGGGTTTAAATACGTTTACTTGGGATTTACGATACCCGGGGGCTACCACATTTGATGGAATGATCATTTGGAGCGCCAGACCAGCAAGAGGACCAAAAGCACCATTGGGTACCTACAAGGTGAAAATGAAGACAGGGGATTATGAAAAAACATATTCCTTCAACGTTGAAATAGATCCCAATTTAAAGGGTATTACCAAAGAAGATTTGGATGAGCAGTTTGAACTGGCCAATAAGATAATGAACAAAACCAGCGATGCGAACAAGGCGGTTATTAAAATTCGGGAAATGAAATCATACCTTGAAGACAACAAATCGAAATTCACATCGAGGGAATATGCTAGAACCGTAGTTCCATTTATGGAAAAATTATCCGAAGTGGAGGAGGAACTGTATCAGGTAAAAAACCAGTCCGGCCAAGACCCGTTAAATTTCCCTATAAAGTTGAACAATAGATTGGCCTCGTTAAGGAGAAGTGTAGAGTCTGGGGAAGCCAGACCAACCGATGGCGCTTACAAGGTATACGAAGAATTATCGGCTGATCTTAAAGTACAATTGGATAAATTGAACAAAATAGTATCGAACGACAAACCCAAGGTCAATAAACTTTTAGCTGATAAGGGATTAAAAGAACTGGAATAACATTTCATATTGGTGGGGGGAATACTAGTGGCTTCGGTAAACAAATGACTATTTTTGTTCGGAATAAATGGATACGCACAAAATGACCAAGACCAAAATAGCACCATCTCTTTTGGCAGCAGACTTTGGAAATCTGCAGCGTGATGTTGAGATGGTCGAATCCAGCGCGGCAGATTGGCACCATATTGATGTTATGGACGGAGTTTTTGTCCCCAATATTTCATATGGAATGCCCGTAATCAAGGCCATTCAGAAATATGCAACCAAACCTTTGGATGTACATCTGATGATTATTGACCCCGATAGATATATCGATAGTTTTGCAGAATTGGGAGCCGCCTCCCTAACAGTTCATTACGAAGCTTGTACACACTTACACAGAACCGTTCAGGCTATCAAGGCCAAGGGGATGAAAGCAGGCGTTGCCTTAAATCCGCACACCAATATTAGTTTGTTGGAAGATATCATAAACGATATTGATATCGTATTGATAATGAGTGTTAATCCAGGATTTGGGGGACAATCCTTTATTGAGAATACCTACCAAAAAATAAAGTCATTAAGGGAACTCATAAAAAGAAAAAAAGCCTCGGCACTAATAGAAATCGATGGTGGTGTAACTACGAAGAATGCAAAACAATTGACGGATGCTGGCGCCGATATTCTTGTGGCCGGAAGTTTTGTTTTTAAAAGTGATAATCCTACTCAGACCATTTCTGACCTAAAAAAAGCGGCCGATTACCAATAAGGTTAAGGCGGCCCATTTGCAAAAAGCTAAAAGGACCACCTTTTGTAAAACCTAAAAACAAACTAATACTGTTCCAAAAGGTACTTTATCAAATCCGTGGTGGTTACAATCCCGACCAAGGTTTCCCCATCTACCACAGGGAGCGCATGGAACTCATTATGCGCTAAAATTTCAGCCACTTCCTTAATTGTAGTATCGGAAGAAATACTCTTAAGATTTTTGGCCATCACTTGAGAAATGGTGAACATATTGTAAACAACAGTTTCCACTTCTGAATCATCTTCGTAAGCACCATCGGCGAAACTAATCCGAAGCAAATCCGTCAAGCTCAACATTCCAATAATTTTATCACCTTCTACCACCGGAATATGGCGGATATTGTTTTCTTTGAATAAACGTTCTGCGGTATCCAGTTTATCAGTACTATTAAGTGTAATGATATTTTTTGTCATAATCGTTGATACGGGCACTCTATGTCTAAGACTCATAACTTTGGTTTTAAATGATATTTAAAGTTCCGATAAAACGAACACATTGAGCATGATAAAAATCATAAATGAAAGTATTTTAATTCCATTTTCAATTCCTTTAGCGAGGACGTTTCTTATCTAAAATAGCTAGTTTTGCACTACTGATAATAAAGTCTATTTTAATCAATTAAGTAGGGATGGGATTATTTGATATTGTAATCATAGGAGGGGGACCAATTGGCATTGCTTGTGGGTTGGAAGCACAAAAAAAAGGATTATCCTATATTATTTTGGAAAAAGGGCCTATTGTAAATTCCTTGTTCAATTACCCAACCAATATGCAGTTCTTTTCGTCCTCGGAGAGATTGGAAATAGACGAAATACCATTTATTAGTAAAGAGGCCAAACCGAAAAGGGACGAGGCATTGGAATACTACCGAAGAATCGTAACTTCCAATAAGCTCAACATACACTTGTTCGAAAAAGTTCTTGATGTTGAAAAAGTTGACCAAACCTTTCAAGTAAAAACGAGTAAAGGTGCATATGAGGGCAAAAACGTCATCGTGGCCACAGGTTTTTATGATATTCCCAATTTACTAAACGTGCCAGGGGAAGATTTGGACAAAGTAGCCCATTACTATGGAAACCCCCATTATTATGCCGGTCAAAAAATTGCCGTAGTTGGCGCCAGTAATAGTGCCATAGATGCGGCCTTGGAATGTTGGAGAAAGGGTGCTGAAGTCACTTTGATTGTTCGCGGACCGGAGGTTGGTCAGCGGGTCAAATATTGGGTAAGACCCGATATTATAAACAGGATCGAGGAAAAAAGCATAATGGCCTATTTTAATAGTACCGTGAAGGCCATCCATGAGGATTCCATAGAAATCATCAATGAAGATGGAGAAACCCTGAGTTTACCCAACGATTTTGTCCTGGCCCTAACCGGTTACAAGCCTAATTTTAAATTTTTAAAAATGTTGGGAATCCATATTTCAGATGATAAGAAAAGACTACCGGAATACAACCCTGGAACTATGGAAACCAATGTTAAAAATCTTTATTTGGCTGGTGTAATATGCGGTGGCATGGAAACCCACAAATGGTTTATTGAAAATTCAAGAATACATGCCAAAATGATCGTTGCCCATATTCTTGACAAAAACCATAAATAACATTTTTAATTCCAACCTCCTCCCAAGGCAAGATATAAGTTCACCACGGCTTGTAGCTTATTATTTTTCGTAGAGATAAGGTCCAAATTTGTATTCAGCGCATTTTGTCTTGCGTTCAATACTTCAAGATAATTAGCCAAACCATTATCCAATAGCTCTTGGGAATATTCCCGAGCCATGGTATAAGCTTCATACTCCTTTTTCTTCACTTCAATTTTTTCCATAGCCGCTTGGTAGGAATAAAGTGCATCGGATACTTCCTTAGAGGCGTTCAGCAAGGCATATTTAAAATCCAACATAGATTGTTCCTGTTGGGCCTGGCTCACTTCATATTGTGTTCGTATTCTTCTACCATTGAATAATGGCTGTGTAAGTCCTCCTACAATGGAAGCAAACAAGGAATTAGTATCGAACAATTTATTGAAATCCAAACTTTGAAGCCCTCCATTGGCGGTAAGGGTAATGGATGGATAAAAATTACTTCGGGCAACATTGGTAAGTTCAAAAGCATTTACAAGACCATACTCGGCGGATATAACATCGGGCCGGTTCGCCAAGAGTTGGGCGGGTACCCCAATACTCAGTGGTGTATTTATTTTTTGCTCTTCCAAGGTACTTCTTACAATTTCCTTTGGTTCATCACCTAAAATCAAGGACATGGAATTTTCCAAAAGCTTTACTGAATTTTCCAAGTCGATCAACAATGCCTGTGCCGTATACAATTGGGCCTCCGTTTGTTTTACGGCGACCTCAGTAACATTTCCCGACTCTTTTAAAGCTTTGGTAGTCTCCAATCCGCTGGAACGGGTTTCTATGGTCAGTTTTGTAATCTGGATTTGCTCGTCCAAAGACAATAGTTGATAATAGAGAGAAGCTATATTTCCCACCAAGGTACTTTTCACCGCTTTATGGGCGGCGACCGATTGTAGGTAACTTGCCTCGAAAGCCCTTTTATTACTTCTGATTTTACCCCAAATATCGGCCTCCCAAGACAGTCCACCACTTACCTCGTATTGATCCAACCTACTAAAAAGACCTCCAAACTGACTATTCCCGGAAATCTCCGTATGGGTATATTTTGGGTTGAGATTCAGGGTAGGAAAATAGCCGGCCTTTCCCTGTTTTAAATATGCTTCCGAAGTCAAAATGCGTTGAATGGCCTTTCTAATGTCAATATTATTTTGAAGACCTTCTTCTATATAACCTTGTAGATATGGGTCTGTAAACAATTCTTTCCATGAAATTGTTGCCAAGGAAACACTATCTCTTTGTAGGGAATCCGTTCTAAAATATTGTGACTCCAATACCACATCCTCCGGTCTTTCATACGTCTTGGCAGAAAAGCATGAAACCAAGATTATTGGCAAAAATGCCGTAAAACCAATTTTTATATATTTTGACAATCGCATACTATACTAATTATTCTGTTTTTCTACCGTTTCGAATTTTGGCTCTCCGGATATTTTTTCCTGTAACCACTGAAAGAAAATGAATAAGGTGGGAATAACGAAGACACCTATTACGGTACCAATGAACAAACCACCCACGGCGCCAGTACCAATAGATCTATTCCCTTCTGCCCCTACTCCACCTGCTAGGGCCAAGGGCATCAATCCCAATATGAAAGCAAAGGAGGTCATTAAAATTGGGCGTAGTCTTGATTCTGCACCTTCCACGGCAGCATCAAGGATTGATAATCCTTGCTTTCTTCTCTGCAGGGCAAATTCCACAATTAAAATCGCATTCTTGGCAAGAAGACCTACTAACATGATCAAGGCAATTTGGAAGTAGATATTATTTTGAAGTCCGGCCAATTGCGTAGTCAAATAGGCACCAAAAACACCTAACGGCAACGACAGCAATACAGAAAAAGGTATTAGATAACTTTCATATTGCGCCGCAAGCAGGAAATACACGAACACCAATGACAATAGAAAAATAGTCGTGGTCTGGTCTCCGGCATTCACTTCTTCACGTGTCAGGCCGGAATACGCAATTGAAAACGTTGTCGGTAGGGATTTGGCCACTTCTTCCACGGCCTTTATAGCATCTCCCGAGCTATATCCTGGATTCGTGGCGGCCGTAATCTTCGTGGAGTTGAACAAATTAAACCGTGTTACGGATTGTGGTCCATACACCCTTTCCAAACTGATAAATTCCGTAATGGGGGTCATGACACCTTCGGAAGTTCTAACGAACATTTGGTCCAGATTGTCGCGATCCGCCCTATCCTCTGGAAGTGCCTGAACATACACACGGTACTGTTTACCAAAACGGGAAAAATCCGCAGCAAAGATACTCCCGATATACCCCTGTAGGGTGGCAAAAATACTACTTATGGATACCCCAAGTTCCTTGGCCCTTGGCACGTTTATTTCAAGTTCATATTGCGGATATCCCGTATCAAATGAGGACTGCGCATATTGAATTTCCGGTCTTTGGGTCAAGTTGGCAATAAATTCCTTGTTCACCTTATCCAAATCCGTGAAAGAACCACTGGCGCGATCTAATAAATTTACCTCTACACCCGAGGAACGTCCAAAACCTGGAATACTTGGAGGGGCAAAGAATACTATATTAGCTTCAGGAATCGTTGCCGCGGCTCCAAACATTTTTGCTGTTATGGCCTCCATGGACAACGAATCTGCTCCCCGCTCGTCCCAATCCTTTAATCGAACAAAACCCAGACCGTAATTGCTGCCTGCACCTCCCAAAAAGCTACGTCCCTCAATAACTGAACCATCCAAAACCCCTGGTATCTGCTTGATTTTGGAATACAACTCTTCATTGACCTCATGGGTTCTGTCAATGGAGGAACCCGGAGGAAGCTCAATGTTCATAAATACAATACCGCGATCTTCATCGGGAACAAAACCAGTTCTAACCACACTGGATGACCACCAAATACCAACAAAGGCCAAAACAAGAATAAATGCGGTTACCCACTTATGTTTGTACAGAAAATGAACGGACCGGCCATATTTTTGGGTAGTCGCCCTAAAACCGCTATTAAACGCATCGAAGAATCGCTGTTTAAAATTTTTCTTTTTTCCTTCATCCTCCTCTGTATGTGGTTTTAAGAACAATGCACAAAGTGCCGGGCTCAAGGTAAGCGCATTAATTGCAGAAATGATGATGGCCACAATCAAGGTTACCCCAAATTGCTCATAAAATACCCCTGTAGGTCCCGTGACAAAGGTTACCGGTATAAATACGGCCGCCATGACCAGAGTGATGGATATAATCGCTCCCGATATTTCATTCATAGCCGTTACTGTTGCCTGTTTGGCATCCTTGGCTCCCTTGTCCAATTTGGCGTGTACCGCTTCCACAACAACAATGGCATCATCCACTACAATACCAATGGCCAAAACCAAGGCAAACAAAGTCAACAAGTTGATGGAATAACCAAAAAGATTCAAGAAGAAAAATGTTCCAATTATGGAAACCGGAACGGCAATGGCAGGAATGAGAGTAGACCTAAAGTCCTGAAGAAAAATAAAAACGACGAGGAATACCAACAAAAAGGCCTCTACCAAGGTACTGGCCACTTTTTTTATAGAAGCGTTCAAGAAATTATTGGTGTTGTAGGGTACAAAAATATTGATACCCGCCGGAAGGTCTTCCTTGATCTGTTCTAGCCTATTTTCAATTTCAAGAATTATTTCCCTGGCATTAGATCCCTTGGTCTGATAGATTCCCATGTTTACGGCCGGATGACCTGACGTCATGGAACTTGCTGCATACGACTGGGCCCCTAATTCTATTTCGGCAATATCTTCAAGCCTCAGAAATCGTCCATTGTCCAAAGCCTTTACTACAATATTACTGTACTGGTCCTGAGTTTTAAACCTTCCCCCATATTTTATTACATAGCTAAAGGCTTCCCCATCATTCTCGCCTAATGATCCAGCTGCTGCTTCTAAACTCTGTTCATTTAAGACGGCTACCACATCCGAGGGTATTAATCCATAGGCCGCTAATTTTTCGGGTTGCAACCAAATTCGCATGGCATAGTCCTTGGAACCGAATACATTGACATTACCAACTCCATTTACCCTTTGAATCTCCGGAATTACATTTATTTTAAGGTAATTCTGCACAAAGGTTTCATCATAATCCGGATTGGTACTGTAAAAGGACATGAACATCAGCGCACTGGTCTGTTGTTTTTGTGTAGTAACGCCGGTCTGTATTACGGCCTGTGGTAGTTGTGAATTGGCCCTAGCTACTCGGTTTTGCACGTTTACCGCCGCGATATCAGGACTTACATCTTGGTCAAAAAATACGTCTATAGTGGCCGTACCGCTATTGGTAGCCGTGGATGTAAGATAGGTCATCCCTTCCACACCGTTAATTTGTTCCTCCAAGGGAATAATTACACTTTCCAAAATGGTCTCGGCATTCGCACCGGGATAGTTGGCACTCACACTAATGGTAGGAGGCGCAATATCCGGATATTGGGTAATGGGCAGTGAGGTAAGACCCAACAATCCCAAGATGACGATAATAATCGAAATTACGGTTGAAAGTACTGGCCGTTCAATAAACTTTTTTAGCATATTCTAATGTGTTTTCAGTAGTTCAACTATTATCTAAATAATTTTTTAATGGGCTTTGCAACGCTATCGAAAGCAACGGATTTTGGAATAATTTTGGTATCCCCCCTTAATTTGTCAACCCCCAGACCCACAATTTTATCACCTTCTTGAATACCGCTTTCCACCAAGTAGAGATTATGCACCTCGTTAATAACGGCAATACTTTTGGATACGGCCGTACTATCTGAAAGCACCTGATACACATATACACTGCCCTGTCTGTCAAAAGTGCTTTCCTTGGGAACCACTAGAACATTCTCATATTTTTTGGGTATTCTAATCTTAGCGCTGTTGCCATTGGTCAAAATCCTTGAAGGGTTGTCAAATTTGGCCCTAAAGGTGATAGCACCCGTAGCGGCGTCCACTTGCGAATTTATGGTCTCGATTTTCCCTTTTTGATCGTATACCCTCCCATTGGCGAGAATTAGTTCAACTTCGGGTAGATTCTGTATCTTCTCGTCTATAGTATTGCCTTTCGTATCCTGAATAAAATCCAAATAATCCTTTTCGTTCATGGAGAAATAAGCATACACTTTGCTTATATCCGCAACGATAGTAAGGGGCTGGGCATTGTTTGGACTTACCAAGGCTCCTCTTCTGTATCTGATGGACCCTACGTAACCATCAACGGGACTTTTAATAAGCCCGTGATGTTGGCATTGATAGAATTATAGGTGCTTTTTGCCTGTTGCAACTTTGCCTTTGCGGTTTCCAGCTGCACACTGCTGATGATATTCTTTTCAACCAAAGGTTTTAATTTATCCACCTCCACCTGAGCAGCATTAACATTTGCTGAAGCCGCGGCGGCATCCTGACTTAGGGATTGGGTTTCCAATTTAAAAAGAGTCTCTCCCTTTTTTACCTGTTCCCCCTCATCTACCAAAACATCCGTAATATAACCCGAGATTTTGGCCCTAACCTCACTATTAACAATGCCCTCAATACTTGCCGGATAGGTAGTAAAAGAAGTGACATCCTTGGTGGGTATTTCTATTACCTGAAACGAAGGGACTGCGGATTGATTACCCGAATTTCCATTGGTTTTACCACCACAGGAAATTAAGATTAGGGTTGAAAGGACAAAAAGGAAGGTGTAAATTTTCTTCATATTGGTTAACTTAATAGTTTTTAGTTTTGTTCTTTGAAGTCCCTTATTCGTTGTAAGGTTTGTTCAATATTCAATTTTTCCTGTTCCAGGAAGGCGTGAAAAATATTTCCGATATACCCCTTTTTGCTATAATTTTCTGGATTGTTCTCCTGATTGAAATCAATTATTTTTTGGGTAAGTTCCAAATCGGAATTGACGGTTTCATACCGTTCACGTAACATATTTTGCAAAAAGCTACCGGAACTCCTGAAATATCTTTTCCGTTCACCGGGCCGTGTATAGTATTCCAAGTACTTTAATTGCAACAGAAGATTTAAATTGGTGGAAACAGAACTTTTGCTAGCCTGAGTAATCTCCATAAGTTGCTCAAAGCTAAAGCCCTCTATGGAAGACAAGACCATAATAGCATAGATTCGGGCGGCCAATGGTGGCAAATTATGGCGCTTCTCAAAATAGAGCCCCAATTCCTCTATCAACTTTTTTTTATGTTCTGAGCACAGCCCCATAGTTCAAATTCTGGAACAAAGCTACTTTACAGTTCGTTTTGTTCCGAACTAATCGGCTTAAAATAATGTTAATGTTTAAAGGTCCTCCTATTATGAAGGGTAAAGGACTAACAATATTCAAATGGCATAAAAAAAATCCCAATTCAAATACATGAACTGGGATTTACCCTAGTGACCTCCGCAAGACAGAGTTCAAACTTTTTGAGGGAGGATATTAAGATTATTATTGACAAAGCATTTAATATTAGAAATACAAAGGAGGTCACTGAATTTAACGATATCCTACCGTAGCCTTTCCTATATTTTTAGGAAAGGCTACATATATAATAAAATAGAAAATTAAGGGAATTGAAATTGGCATGTGGAACTAATATTGCACCTAGCACTTTAAAAGTAATAGTCATTCATTTTCCTTAAGCACTATGTAAAGAGGTGAAATCAAATATAAAATGTCTTATGACTATATCGTCAGGGTGTTCCGATTCGTAATACTTATTGTGTAAATGATAGGTTTTAGGCTTCAAGGATTCGGGCTCCCTGTCGTCTTTCTTTAATAGCTTATTAACTCCACCTACAGTTTTGTCCAAATCTCCCTCTAACACATACCCAAGTAGGCATCCGTTCTCATACTTTTTTGAAACAAAACTGTTAATCCCAGTATCAATATAACGTCGTTTTAAACCAGAATCTTTTTCCTTTAGATTTTTGGCTTCCATATTGTATTCATACTCTAAGGATGAGTTTATGGTTACTAATCTAAGGTCAATTCTAGGTAGTCTCGCTGCAAAACCCTTTTCCTTTTCTAAATCATATTTTGGTAAATGCTGTTCAACATTTGTAACTATACCCCACTTTAATCTTAGTGGGTTTTCATTAATGTGTTCGTTCAATTCCGAAGTAATATCATTTTCATCCCAGTTGAGTTTGATAACCTTGGTTTCCATAGCAGAAACATAAGATTCTGTTATTAGTTGAAAGCATTTTTCTTCAAAGCCCCTTTTGAAGCAAGTAATTATTACTTTGTTTAACCCCATTTTACTATACTTCATTAAGGATTTCCAGTATTAATTCTGAAGCATCTTCAATAGCCATCGATTGAGTCCAGAATCGCCTCTGATTGGGACGAACAATAAAAATTTCATTACCTGTTTTGTAATTTAATTTTTTTCTGAAATAAATATTGGTTGCTTTCTTTCGCCATAGAACCTTATCGAGTTGTCTCAGCTCTTCATCCAAGTTTTCCTTAGATTTTATTACACCACTTTCGCTAACGCCAAAAGACAATTTAATCATCATTAATGGTGAAAAATATGGCATTTTAAAAGTCGTAGCGCTACAAGCTATTTCTTGATTCTGAAGAAATTCGTTTATTTCTGAAGAAATCCGTTTTGCATAATCCGTTACATCTGTAATTGGTAATAGAGCTTTTGATTTTTGCTTGTTTTCGAAGAGGTCAAGACTGAATTCCAGGCTGTCGTTTATTATGACCATTTCCCTATCGGTCATTCCCAAAACATCTTTCAAAATTACTTTGTCAATCTTTTCTTCTAACTGAGAATAATCCTTTTTGAAAAAATCCGATTTAATCCCATTCATTATTTTATCAAAATGACCTACAATTTTTGATAAGTTTTCTTGATTGAGTAAACTTATAATTGCTGGGGTATCCATCACTTCATCCATGAAAATTTGCTCTCTTTCTATTCCCCAGGAAGAACTAACCATAAATAAAATATAGGTAGTTATTTTTGAGTTGAAAATAGCTGTCAAAGCTTTCTTATTATCACTTTCTACATTTCCATTAAAAACGTAACAGGCTGTTGTGCAATATCCGAAGTAATCAATATATGATGCCGTTAGCTTTCTGTTCTTCTGTCCCTTTTTAAATAATACATAGGGTGGTTCAAATATATTTTTGTCTATATTTCTAAAATACTTATCGTTCTTTTGCAAGGCATGACTAGGGGTGTAAAATCTTTGGATGTGTCTTGAATTGATTACATGCTCAGGAATAAAATCTTGATGCTCTATGTCTCCATTTAGCCCAGCTCTAGGCAAACTCCAACCATTTTGGGTGTTTTTCAAAAAAGCGTCCATCGAGACAGTTCTACTTGATATTTTCTCAATTATATTAAAATCGCTCATTCCGCCCCACATAGCAACCTTCCAAATTTTAGTGGATGGTTTTTGACATTCCTCTCTGGGAAGATATTTTAAATCAGTACTATCAATACTTACGCCTTCAATGACATTTGACTTTATATATGTTTTAGGCGCATAATAGATAATTGTGTCTGACCGCTTTTTAGGCGCATTTTTTCTATAAAATATAACGCTAATTGGACCTGTTGCCGAACCAAATAATTGACCTCCAAAATCCTCTGGCACTTTCCTTAGAATTGAAAAATTATATATCTTTTCTACATAGCATTCATTAAAAAGCCACTCTCGAAAGGATTGATATTTGCCATTAGTATTTGTTAAAACTTTAGTATTGAATATCAAGGCAATTTCGCCATTCTCTGAAATTTTGGTTGCCTTGTGTAAAAATGGTAGAACCATTTCTTTAGCGAACCCATATTTATCACTATAATCCCGAATAGATTGGGATAGATTTTTAGTTCCAAAAGGTGGATTTCCCACCACCAAATCAAAATCTATTTCTTCAATTTCTGGATTCTCCTTTATAGTATCTGCACGAAACAAATTCATGCCTTGTTCAACTAGAGTATCATCCGAAGGGTCATTTATCAGATATGGTAAGCGATAGTCTTTATTTTGCCAAATTGTCTTAGGATTCAAGTTATCTACCAAAGCCAAATAAAGACTAAAAGCAGCTACCTTGATGGACTGAGGGTGTATCTCTATACCAAATATATTATTCGTCAATAGCTTCTTGAGCTCATTAAAGTCTGTAAGCTTTTCTGTATTTGCATTTTCGTGACGTTTGACTAGACGTTTAAAACTTTCAACCAAAAAAATCCCCGAACCACAAGTAGGGTCTAGTACCTTAACATTAAATTCTTTTTCTGTCTTAGAGATTGGTAATTTCTCATTCAATATAAGCTCAACTAGGGAGGGTGGTGTGTAATAAGTACCTGTATCTTGTTTTAAAGTAGGGTTTATTTCAGCAAGGAAATTCTCATAGATTTCGCTCAGTAATTCTATTTGAATAATGCTAAAATCGAAAAGGCGTAAGTCTTCAAAAAGATTTTGTTGCAAGGAATTATCATTGCCGTTGATAAAGCACTTTCGGATAATTTTTAAATGTTCCCTAGAGATTGACTCATTGCTATCTACAGTAAAAACATTACCATTAAAATATTCTTCTAGTTTCTTAAAAAGGGAATATGTTTTATCTGCATCGTCTAAAATATCGAAATAAGACTTTGCTCCATTTTTTATTTCAGAATAGAATTTTTCATCAGTCGCACCTCTATCTTCTAAATACAGAAGAAATAGAGATCGCATTATTATTTTGTGGATAAGGTTAATTTCTAACCCTTCTTCCTGTAATTGCTTGGCAGTATAGGTAAGGCTCTCAACAAGGTATTTATCAACCCTTCGTTGAAGGCTAATTTTCTTTCTTATCTCATAGGCTTCTTCCAATGTCCATATAATACCTGTATCGATGGCAATGGTGGAAAAAAGATTTTGAAGCTGTTTGAGTTTGGTTTTATCCTTGAACGTGTAAGACTCAATTTCGAGTGTCTTAAGCTCCTTCTTATAGTCAAATTCATCTGATTTGATTATAAGAGGTTTCTCGGCACAATTGTAAATACGGATTTCAGTTTCCGAATAAACGTATAGAAAAATTACCTTTTTGAAATTCCAGATTTTTTTTTGAGCCTTTGCAACTTGAAGAAGAGCCCCGTCATCAAATTTTTCAACCCTTTTTAAAAAAACCGCTGGATAACTGTTATGATTTTCGTCGGTACTGAAATAAATTTCATCAATACCAAAATCTTTTACTTGATTGATTACAACTAACTGACTTTCAGAAATATGATTAGATTCTGAAGTAACAGAGATAGCCTTTTCCAAACCTAAAATTTCTATTATATCAAAATCAATCATATCGAAGTCCGTCCAAAATATTTGATGGTTAGTTTACATACTAAATTAATTCCAAAGGTACAAATGATTTTGCGATTTTGACAATCAAAGTTTTGCCATTATTTGGAATATTTCCATTTTTTTGGATAAATTAAGGGGCTACAACAGGCCTATCATTAACAGCAATTTCAATCATGGTAACTGTCTGTCCCAATGATTCAGGTTGTAATAATTGTAATTGATTTTTTCATTTTAAGAAATTTTTCAAATAATCTGAACCCAGATAGTGTCAGTTTAAAAAAATATTCATAAGTTGTAATACTACAAATAGAAAGGCATTTTATTGCATTAACCTAAAACTATAATTATGAACAAAAGTGAAGATTTAAAAAACTTCAAAGTCGAAGAACTAGAGCAAAGATTAGAGATGGCAAAGTGGAAAAACGAGAGTAATTATGCTTGTACAAGTGGTGATTGTAGAGGCTATATTGGAGCTAGTTACACTTTCTAAACCTATCAAACTTTTGTCATCCGGATTCATGATAAATGAATCCGGATTTCTTTTGCCCTAATATCCTATATAATTTCTTTATTAATTCGTTGCAATTCAGCCAAATAATTCAAATAGATGTATATTGTTCTAAACGAATTAGTCTTAATATTTACCAAAAGATGCCTGATTTATGAAAAAGATATACTTTATTGTCTTTTTTCTTGGGAGTATTCATCTACATTCTCAAATAGTTTTGGATTCGATGACCAGGGAGCCAATACAGTTTGCCCACATCACTGATGAAAAAGGTCAGGGAACAACCACAAACGAAGTTGGAAAATTTTCAATTGATTATTTTGTCGAATCCAATAATATAGAATTCTCTCATTTAGCTTATCGAAAAAAAAATATCAAAAAAAATAACTTAAGTAAAAAGGATACAATTTGGTTGAGTCCTTATATTATCAGTTTGGAGGAGGTCTTTGTTAGGGGAGAAACCGCAAAGGATATTATAATAAAAGCTATTAAAAGCATCCCACAGAATATAATATCGAATCCATTTAATCTTTATGGCTTTTATCGTGAAAGTGTACAGGAAGATGGAAAAGGCGCTATGTTAACCGAAGTTTCTTTTATGACTTATAATGAAGGAGACAATAATCCCCAAGGCTATCAAGCAGAAATCATTCAGGGTCGTCGAACAGAAAACCACACAAAGCTAAATTTAGATGCCGTTGGGGGCATAGCCACGATTGTTCGGAACGCCGATATGGTACGTTCAAAAAGCAGAATGTTCGATATTGACAATCTTTCAGACTATACTTTCAAATATGTTGGAGAAATCGAATCTAGGGAAAACCCTATTCTCATTATCGGGTTCTCACCATCAAACGACAATATCTATAACAACAATATGGGTAAAATTTATATTGAAAGAGAAACCATGGCAATTGTTCAGATAGAAACGCAAAAAGATCCAGAAAAAATTAAAGCGATTGTGGCATCATCCCTTGAGGGGAAAAAATCAAAAAATCCTGTATTTATATTAATAGAGGCAAAAGCAACGATAAAATATCGTAAAGTCCATGATAAATATTTCCTTTCTTTTGTTGAAGTGGACAACGTTAGGAACGGCATTTTAGGCCAAGAAAGCTACAGGTACAGTTCAAACGCCAAATATATATTGACGCGTGTAGAACACATATCACCAAAAAAGTTGTCTACTAACTACGATGTTGAAGAAGGATTTAACAAACAAGTTATTGCAATACCAAAGTTGGAAGGCTGGAATGAGAACAATACAATGTTCTTTAGTGAAGAGGAAAGAAAGATATTAAAGGACATAAGGGATTTACGTAATTGATTTTTAAGAAAATTATATAAACAGTGATTGGTTGATAAGTACAAAATATTTTTTTGATTACAGAGATGACAATCTTTTCAAAGAAGCGATTGAAAATGTACAGATATACTTGAATGGGCTTGGCTATCCCAAGGAAGTAATCGATAATATTTGCTACCAAAAGTTTATCCGGAACAACCCTGATTACTATTTATATTACCCATATCTTTTCAATTCAGCTTTCGATTTTTCTGATAAAGAGGTGTTGGATATGTTGTCAATCGCTGGATTTCTTTACTATCGGTCCATTATTTTGATGGACGATATTTTTGACAACAAAAAGGAAACATCGAATTTCAACGTCTTTCTAACAATTAATATCTGCCAAGAGGAAACTGTCAAGATATTATCGACTTTCTTTGAAACTGATTCTGAATTTTGGGATATATGGGGCAAAAGAAAATTTGAATATGTTAAGGCTTATAAATTGGACAAGCAAAGCCACAATATATCTTCGTTTGCGGAATATGAGGTTTTATGCGATTACAAGTCTTCTTTTGGAAAAATAGCGATAGACGCTCTATTTGTACTTACAGGGAAACATTATCGAAATGAATACCAAAACGTTCTTAAATCGCACAAGGATTTTTATGTTGCTTTTCAAATATTGGATGATGTTTCAGATTATGAGGAAGACTATATTAATCAGCAGTTCAATATTTCAAAAAACCACTTAGAAAAGAGAGTCGATGACATTGAATCATATAGTTTAGGTGATCAAAAAAAGCTTCTTTATCTGGAAGGTGTGGCCGAAGAACTATACTTAAAGGCTTATGAACATATTATAAGGGCCTTTGAATTTGTGAGAGATTATAAAGCGCCCAGATGGAAGGATGAATTGCAGCGGATGCAAAATACAATTACAATAAACAACCTGAATATAAATGGATATATAAGATTTAATAAATACTTGAAATCACAACATATTGATAGATCGAGTAATGGTTCGGGCAAAATAGAAAATTCCGAAGTCTTACATTATTTATTTGAAATTCAAGAAGAAGATGGTAGTTGGACAGATTATTTTAATGATGCAGGGAACAGTAATGTTTGGACTACTTCCTTTGTATGCTATTTTTTATCTCACTGGTACAAGTCCCATTTTGATTTGAGTAAATCAAAGGAGTTTTTACTTTCCAATCGCTATGAAGAAAAGAATTTATGGGGATATAATTCAAACTGGATACCAGACGCAGACTCTACGTCCTTCACAATACTTGCCTTACATAGTCTGGGAACTGATTTCTGTGAAGACGAACTTGAAGAATGGTTCAGTTTTCAAAATGAAGATGGAGGTTTTTGTACCTATAGAAATGAAAAAGAGCTATTGGCTTCACTAAACACCAAGGAAGTTAATAACGTTGAAGGTTGGTTAAATTCACATTTCTGTGTTAGCGCTGTTGCATATTTAGTTTTTTGTCAGCTAGGCATTAATAATGATAAAAAACGAAAATTGGAGTCATTTCTAATTGATAAAATCGAAGATTTAGATGAAGTACCATACTGGTGGACCAGCAGGGATTATGCAATTTCTTTCTTGGTGTTAGCATGTTGTATCAATATGAATAAAAAAATATTCAACCTTTGTTGCAATGAATTAAATAAAAAATCCAATCCTGTCAAGTATGGGGCTCATAATATATTTTATGTTGCCTTGTGCCTTTTGAGCAGAATCAAGTCCAAGCATATTTTTAATTATGATAATCTGCCTGATAAACTTTTGTCGGAAATTTTGTTAAATGCCCAACTAGAAAATGGCTCATGGAGGGGAAACTATTCTATGAGAATACCCTCACCGGATATATTAGATCCTGAAAAACAAATCTATGGATGGAAAAAGGATAATAAAGGAACAAACATTGTCTTGCAAGACTTTAATGGGGTGTTCACTTCTGTTGTCTCTTTTGTTGCATTGGAAAACTATAAGTCGAGCCTAAATGGACGTTAAAAGCAAAATACCTGTTTTATCACCAAACATTGAAATCCTTCCTTTTGATAAGAACGAGTTTATCATAAAACAAACTGAATATGGACATCGCATAAATGTCAATAAGGATACTTTGGATATAATTAAATTAGTGGACGGTAAACGGAATCTTCAAAAGATAAATGAACTTTATGGTATACACAAAGGTGTGTCTGCCAATCTGCTTGACAATTTATTATTTGGTACCTTGGCCACTTACGGGATTATAGAATCAGCAAATGTTGAAATTAAGAAAATAGGAAAGCCCTCTTATTTAAAGCTAAGTTTCACATTGCTAAAGAATAAGACCATATTGCCAATAGTGAGGCTTATGTCCCCATTGTTCTCAGATAAATTATTTTACTTTTTACTGGCTATTTTTTCTTTGGTCGTTTTTGGAACATTAATCGCTCATTTTAACTCCATCAAAATAGGTCTTGAAAATCTCAACTTTGGTCAATGGGCATTATATATTTTATTTGCAGGTACAGTGTTGTTTTTCCATGAAATGGGACATGCTGCTGCCTGTCATCGATTTGGTGCTAAATTTGGGGATATTGGATTCGGTTTTTACCTACTTTCACCAGTGATGTTTGCCGATGTTTCAGATATATGGAAATTAAAACCGAATAAAAGAATCATCGTGAATCTATCTGGAATCTATATCGAATTACTGATTGCCTCCATATTGGTTTTATTTTTTTTTATAACTCGGACAAACAATTATTTAGTATACAGCTCGGCCATATCATTGTCATTGCTGGCTAATTTGAACCCTTTCCTTCGTTATGATGGATATTGGGTATTATCGGATATGATTGGGGTTCCAAACCTAAGAATGGCATCAAATAAAATTTTAAAAAAGGTTTTTCAAAATGAAACATCTATTCGTCACTTGAGAGGCAAAGATTTTTTTTTGGTATTTTATGCACTGACGAGTCAAATACTGATATTAATTGTACTAGGCGGAATATTGCTTTATGATTCGAATGGTATAATAAAATTCCCGGAAAATGTTTTTACTTATTTATCAGAGGTATTTTCAGGACGCTCAAGACCAAAATTCTCGGATTTGTATAGGTTTATATTACCCATCATTTTTTATGTTACTGTATTCAGTTTTCTATTTTCATATATAAAGGAGCGACAAAAAAAATGAAAACCTATAGTAAACATATAATTTTTTTTGCTTTACTCTTCACAATCTCTTTCGGATTTGGTCAAGAGACTCGACTTATGTTAAATGGCACGGTCAAAAGCCTTAACACTGAGGTTGAAGGCGTACACATTCTAAACCTTACTAGCAAGAGAGGGACCATAACCGATTCGTATGGACGTTTTTCTATAGGTGTCATATCAAAGGATACACTATTATTTTCATCTGTTCAACTAAAGCATAAATATCTGGTTGTAACAGAGGATATTTTATCCTCCAACCATTTGAGGATAGATTTAGAGGAACTTATCAACGAATTGAAAGAAGTGGTTGTAAGACCATATAATCTGACTGGAATCTTGGACAAGGACATTTCAGCATTAAGGTTATCAAAAAATGTTGATGCTTCTTCTTTGGGGCTTCCCAATGCCGATGTGAGGGTCCTTTCCCAATATGAACGAAAACTGTTTGAAGCTGATAATGGAAAGTTTGTTAATTTGTATGGACACTACTTTGGATTGGGAATTAGCATCAATCTGCATAAAATTCTAAATAGAGCATCGGGGAGAACCAAAAAGCTAAAAAAATTGGTAGAACAAAATGAACAAACTATTAAATTAGAGGAGTTTGAGTATTTGTTCAACGATTCCCTTCGATTGCAGGAATTAAAAATCCCCTTTTCAAAAAAAGAACAATTTTTCGTTTATTGTCTCGCTGATTCCAATTTTGTTGATCTCATAGAAGCCGAAGACCACTTGGGAATATTAGAGCTTATTAAGAAGAAAAGCAAAATATTTATATCAGAAAACCGACGCCAACCTTTTTGATTCGGATGCTTTCGCACACTTCGAATCTTTAGCCTGATTCTAGTCCTAGACCCATTTTGAAGTACTCGATTGGGGCCTTTACTTTGCTCTGAAAAACTAACTCAAAAACGTAATAGAGCAAAATTTCCGAATTACTATAAATTCGTAGAAACGAATTCCTCTGTAGATACCCAAAAAAATTAAAAATTGTCATCAAAATACTGGATTCCCACATTTCAACCACACCCATCCTTTTTTCATACCCACATTATGCAGAAAAACGACAGATAGCACCCTAAGTGTGTAAGCTTCCCCTAGATAGAACTGCTCATTTTTCTAATACTTCATCAAAGTTATCGTTTTTAATTCCTTGTGCGGTACCGCACAAGGAATTAAGCTCCAGATATTGTTTGGGGGACACATATCCCAGGGCCTTGTGTGGTCTGTAATTGTTGTAATCGTCCATCCAAATCCGTGCCTGTTCCCTTACCTGATTAATGTCCTCAAAGATGAACCTATTGAGGGCCCCTCTCCTAAAACTGCCGTTGAACCGTTCCACAAAAGCGTTCTGGGTCGGTTTTCCCGGTTGTATATATTTGAACTCTATTCCATGCATCTCGCTCCATTGGGAGGTGAGCTTTGCTATGAATTCCGGGCCGTTGTCCATGCGTATGCGCTTGGGCTTGCCCCTTCGGTTTATCAAGTGGTTCAGGACCCATACCACCCGGTTGCTTGTCAGGGAAAAGTCCACTTCGATGTGCAGCGCCTCCCTGTTGTAATCGTCCATGATGTTGAGTGCCCTGAAACGGCGTTTGTTCTCCAGGACGTCGGTAACAAAGTCCATGCTCCAAGTATGGTCCGCCTCCGCTGGGACCTCCAAAGGTTCCTTTACACGGGACGGCAGGCGTTTCTTCGCCTTTCTTCTCAAGGGCAGTCCCAGTGCTCTGTAGACACGGTAAACGCGCTTATGGTTCCATGGCCTCCCCTCCGCCCTCAAACGGTGATAGGCCATCCAGAAACCCTCCTCCGGATGTTCCCCGGCCTTTTCCCGAAGTGCCTCCTCTATATCGTCGTCATCTTTTGGCAACGGACTGTAATAATATACGCTCTTGCTCATGTTAAGGACACGGCACGCCCTGCTGATGCCGTAATGGGCAAGATCCTTTCCGATGCTTCGCTTTCGGCAGGGCCTCAGAGCTTTTTTTCGATGATCTCCTTGGCCATTTGGTGGTCCAGGGCCAAGGTGGCGTACATCTGCTTGAGCTTGCGGTTCTCCTCCTCGAGCTCCTTGATGCGCTTGAGCTCCTTCCCGCTCATACCGGCGTACTTCGAACGCCACTTGTAAAATGCGGCGGAGCTGACCCCATGGTCACGGGTTATCTCTGCAACGGACTTGCCGTTGTCGAACTCCTTTAAAATCTTCGCGATCTGTGTTGGTGAAAATTTGCTCTTCCTCATAATGCTGTTTAAAATTAAGATTATTATTCTACTTTTAAACAGTTCGGTTTTAAGGGGAGCTTACAAGTGGAAGTCACCAAATATTATTACATTATTTTTATGGACTCAGCACCCTTCGGGTGTAGCCTTCCCCAAAAATGTAAGGCTACACCTCTACGGTGTTTGTGGTGTCTATTAGCTTTCTAATGGGAGCAGTGTATTGAAACCGTTATTTATTTCAGTTCAAGTTTGTCAATTTTATTTCCGACTGTAAATTCTTTCATTTCTTTTTCGAGATTTTTAAAATCAGCTTTTTCTACTTTGTTTATAATTTCTCCGTTTTTCATTAAATATATTTCATCACAAGTATTCTCTAAAGTTGAAAATATATGAGATGAAATAATTACTGTTTTCTCTAATTTTTTAAATCTTTTTATGATTTCAGTTATGATTAAATTACTTTGTATATCAACACCATTGAAGGGTTCGTCTAAAATAAACACATTATTTTCCTGTAAAAGTATGGCGGTTAAAGCCAATTTCTTTTTCATTCCAGTCGAGTAGGTTGATGCATATTGATTCAATGGTAAACCAAAAATGTTTTTGTTCTCAATTTTGGTTATTTCTGTTTGTCTTGCATTGGCAAGTAGCTGTATATATTCTTTTCCGGTAATTTTAGAGAAAAAATATGGTTCTGTCAATAAAAGTCCTAGATGGTCTTTTAATTCTGTAAAGTCGGACGAGATATTCCCTTTATAGCTTTCAAGTCCTGAAATACACCTAAATAGGGTTGTTTTTCCTGCTCCATTTTCTCCAACAATTCCATATATTTTACCTTTTTTAAATTCTAAATCTATTGAATTTAGAACTTGTTTTTTACCATAAAATTTTGATAGTTTTTCAATTTTAATCATTTAAAAGAGCATTTAACTTTTTAATTGATCGGGAATAAAAGAGAGGAATAAATATTAAAAGTACTGGTGGAAGCATAAAACTTATTGCAATTAAAATTCCTTGAGACATGTTCATTTCTTTCGGAAAAGACGAATATTTAGCAAAAATCATTGATGTGAGATAAGCATAGCACAACAGAAAAAATACAATTAAAATATCGATTTCCCTATAAAATGAAATACTTAAAGCCATTATGATTGGTAAACTTAAAAATGTGAAATAGATTAAGCACGTTTTCGTTTTTTCTATTAAAAATTCTTTTGGAGATAGATTGTAATTCCAGACGAAATATTCGTTTTCCATATTTGGATAATACGAAAAACAAGTCAATCCAATTAATAGCATGGAAAAAACACCAAGGTTAAAATTTCCAACTGATATTGAAACATAAGTTAAGAAATAAGCTATTGGGAAAACAAAGAATGTCTTTCTAAATCCAATAGTAAATTCAAATGGTTTTTTGCTAAATGGTGTTGGGATTGTCACATTTAAATCTGTACTAAAGTTGAACAGTGTGATCACAAATACACATAAATTTAATATAAGAGAAAAGACAAATTGTTTCTGATAGATTAAAAAAAGAGTAAAAGGCAAAGAATAAAGAATATTTTCTGATATTCTCAATTTTTTGTATTTGCCTTTATTGAAAATAGATTTTAAGAAATCATTTCTTTTGGGTTCACTTAATTTTGAAATGAAACTTAATGCAAATAATCCATAAGCATAATTCGCAAATTCTGTTTTTTGAAATAGGTAATAGGACAGCAATATAAAAACTGAAGGTAAAAGAGCATATCCAATCAAAAGTGGAATTCCGAAATCAATCATTTTCCGGTTCAGCATTTTAAATTGGAGTTGGAAATATTCTTTCATTTGCAATTTTTGTCATAATGATCGGCAACCGTTCATATCCTGAACTTTCTTGTGAATATACATCCAGTTTTAGTTGGCTATGCCCAATTCCCGTAATTTATCGTTCAGTATGGCCTCCATGGTCTTGGAGTATCTACTTGCCATCTAAGATAAAGATATCATTTCATTGAAGTTTTGTTCCCATTTTTCGATGTAATGGATATGAATCGTTCCATCGATTTTTAATGGACCATTGATTTTGTCATGGGATCGGCACCCTTACGGGTGCTTTTTGTGGAAAGGGGAAAAGAGGGGATTTCCAAAGATACTTTGTCCTTTCTGGATACAGACGACCCCATTGGTTCGAGATGGGCAATGAATGAATACCTGCTAAGCCCGTCTTTTCCTTAAATGATATTTTGATTATGCCGGGCACATCTTAAGAAGTCTTTCGGATAATCTCCAAACTCATTTATCCATACAAATGATTAAATATGCAATTGTATGTATATACAATTATACATGTGTACAATTATATAATTATACGAATGAAGAGTTGTTTTAATATTTGAACAAATCTGATGAGCACTTAATTAATGTAATGGTACGAAGGGGTATATTGAGCAATATTGATTTTCACGTTCCCTTACATGAATGCCATACTCCTTTTGTTTTTTTCTCCCTTTCCACTTTTCATTCCTTCATATGTCAGAATAGATCATGGAAAAACGTATCGACGTAAACTTTCAAAAATGGGAACTGTCAACTATAAAATGGATTTTTTAAAGACCGAGCCCTTTGTTTTTCCACCTTCTCTTTCTGGAAGGAGGGGAAAAACGCAGACCTTTTGATTTTGCATATGCCTCGACCATCCCTGTCCATCTTTGGCCAAGTTCGGGCCAAGAACTGGGAATCATGGAATTCTCCGTTAAGATTAAGCGATTGCTTTCACTTTTTCGGTCCGTTGCCTTGTTGAAATTGCCGAGGGCCGACAGGTCATTGGCCAAACCGCTGGGTAGTCCCTCAACGTTGAAGATGGTGCCAAACTCTTTACCGATGAGCATACTTTCCCTTTTCATAAGCTCGGTATGCAGTCTTTCAAGGGAATACAGTCCACAGAGCAACAAAAGGTCCCCAAAATCCTTTTGGGTCCCTCGATTGGCGGCCGACACCAATTTCAATGCCCCGATGTCGAGTTCATTGATCAATCTAATGTTGTAAAATATTTCTATGGGATGGAGCAATGGAATATTCTGGATGATGTCTATTTTTGATCGGGACCCCGTTCCTTTGTACGTTCACCCTGAGAAAGGCCATTTGGTCATCCCCGAAGTTTTCCTCCAAGAGGCCCAAAAGCCCGTCTTTGAAGTTTGATTTGAAATAAGCACTCATTTCCCTCAATCTTTCGACCCCGACCACACCTTGGGAAAAGAGGTCGATGTCCGTGGAGACCCTATGATTGTGCCGGATAGCGAGGTTGGTCCCACCTCCAAGGTTAAAGTCCTTTAAACAATCTGCTTGCATCAATTGGACAATCACGCTTTTCAACTCGTCCGAAACGGCTTGGTCGACGGCCATTATCCAAATGAGGGGTTGTAGTTCTTCATGTGGTCCGGTCTGATGCCATAACGCTTGGCCACTGCCCTGATACTGCTGTTCCCGCAAATCTGTTCGCTCTTTTTCGCGCACCGGACAATGTCACTTATCGGGTAGAGCCTTTCGAGAAGCTCAAAATATTGTGGGTCTCCCATGTTGCGGGACAGTACCCTTTCGATGATAAAGATCTTGTCCTTTTCTACATCAAGTACGCTGGGGTCGACATCCCAAAATACAGGTCCGGGAAAGTAACCCTTTAGGTTCTTTCCTTTGGATGATGCTATGTTGTGCGACTTTTTCATGGTTCTTTCTATATCAAATATACGAAATATCCCGGTGTCCGGCCCATGGCCCGTGTTCAATATGACCTGGGATGACAATCGGCCCATTGATCTAATATGGAAAATTCTGTCCAAAGGAACCTATCGGGCCGTTTTCCCCCTTCCCATAGGAATCCTTGGTTCAAGCTCAGTGCAATTTTTGGTTTTCCTTCTGAAAAGACCCTCCGATGATTTGCCGTACAAAACCTTGTGTACGGTAAAACCCTTGCAAACAATCCATAGGCCATAGGTTTGCCATATTGTTGATCGGGGGTCACGAAGCAAGTTGTGTTTTTGCTAACAAAAACCCTACGCACTTCGTTTGAAGGTTGCTTTGTGATGCTCACAAAATATATAAAAATGGGAAGGCCAAAAAAAGAATTGACGTCATTGAAAATAATACAGGTCAACATCAGAATGACCGTTGATGACTATATCAAGGTTTCCCTTAGTGCGGAGACCATTGGCTTATCTATAACCGAATATATCCGAAGAAAGATTACCAAAAGGTCCCTGCCAAAGAAAAGGATAAGCCCATATGACCGGAAACTTTTTGTTGAACTGAGCCGGGTGGGAAACAATCTGAACCAAATTACCAAGGTGGTAAACTCGGGCATTTGGGACCCTTTCAGTATTCATAGACAATTGGAAGAAGTAAAAGTGCTATTGCAATATCTTAAATCAAATATCGCACACAATGATTGGTAAGATAGTCATAGGAAAGGATTTTTATGGAGTGCTGGCCTACAATGAAAAAAAGGTACGTGAAGGGTTCGGGTATGTCATTGACTCAAATATCGAGCATTCCACCCCCGTTAAAATGACGCAGGAATTCAATTTGATAAGGGAACTTCGTCCAAGCCTTGGCAAAGCAGTTCTTCATGTATCCCTGAACTTACCGCACTCGGATTATTTGGATGATAAGACGTTCGTATCGTTTGGGTGTGATTATTTGATGAAGATGGGTTTTGACAACAATCAATTTATAATGTACCGTCATACCGATACCGAACATGAACATATCCATATCATAGCCAATCGGGTAAGGTATTCGGGGAGATTAACAAGTGACAGTAATATTAAAAGAAGAAGCCGTAAAATACTTGATAATCTGGAAAAGAAATACGGACTAACCCAAATTGTTGGTAACACAAATATCAAAAAATCACTTACCCAAAAAGAAATAGAGAAGACCCTAAGAACGGGCAATGTTCCAATTAAACTTGTTATTCAAGACAAAGTCGGTTCGGTAATTTCAAAGGCAACGGACACAGCGCAATTCATCACGTTACTACAACAACAAAATATTTCTCCAAGATTCAACATTAGCAAAACATCGGGAAGAGTCTCGGGCATATCCTTCAAATATCAGGGAGTTGTATATAAAGGCAGTACACTCGGTAAAAAATTTTCATGGAACAGCATCGTAAAACATATCGCTTATGAGCAAACAAGAGACCGTTCAGTTATACTATCGGCTAATGAAAAAGAACGAGGAACTCATCTTACTGGCGAAAGAAACAATGGAACGACAATCAGGCCTGAACAAAGAAATAATAGAACTGCGCAAGGCACTGAAAATTCTTCTGGGCAATCAGAAGGTCATCTGGGAAAAACTGAAGGAGATGGAACAGTCCAACCTCTAGTAGATGAAACGGAATGGAATCCGTTTAAACTTGAACTTATGGATGAAGGTATCAAGAAAAAGCGCAAAAGAAAGAAGAAAAAGAAAGGACTGAACCTATAGAAGATATTATGAAAGAGAACAAGAAGTTACAATCTTCGGAATTAACTCCATCTGAAGTTCAGGTACTGGAGATGATACGGAACAAAAGGTTCCTATCCATTAAGTTGATAATCAAAAACGGGGAGGTCGATACAATCGAGGGTTTGGAGCGACTACATACAGGAGAGCGTATTATCGATATGTTGAAACAACATGATTTTCAGAATCTTGAAATCAAGCAAAGTAATGGTAAAATTGTTTGCGTGAACAGGATATTCAAAAAAAAGATAAACCCGTGTACCAAAACCAAAAGTTGTTAACCAACAACTCATAAGTATGGATAAAATATTGATTTCTTGAGATTTTAATCAATTAAAAAAAGGTAAATTAAAGCCTGCTTTCACAAATACGGGAGTGACCTTCAAACACAGGAGCTGTCGATATTTATAGGAAATGTCAAACTCAATACTTGAGCTAAAGCAGAAAAACAAAAAATTCGACAGCGCATGGCTGAAAACCTATGAAGGTTTTGAAGATTACTCGGAAGAAGATGCGGAAAAGATTGTAGAACAGCTTCAAGCACTTGCCAACATAGTCTGTGACCATGTCCAAAAGGTAAGTAAAGACGAAGATTAAATTTAAAAAACAGCAACTAAATAATAGTTGCATTTTAGTATCTTTGATAATGGGTGGATTTAGGATTATGTTCGTGAACGAACGAAACAATAGGGAATAAAGCGGATCAGGAAAATAGAAGCAATGGCAGATAATTTGGAACATGAAGGGTATTTCGGTTCTGTGGAGTATAGTTCTCGGGACGGGCTGCTACACGGAAAAGTTATCGGAATAAACGACTTGGTCAGCTATGAGGGTACTTCGGTCAAAGAGCTGAAGGAGGCTTTTGAAGGGTCCGTCGACCATTATCTTGAAACCTGCAAGGAGCTTGGTAAAGAACCGAACAGGTTTTATAGGGGAGGGTTCAATATCCGTACATCCAGTGAAATCCACAGGGAGCTTTCGATAATGGCCGAAAGGAAAAAAATGAAACTGAACGAACTGGTCAACAAGGCCTTTGATTATCTGGTAAAGAACGAGGACAAGGTCCTGAACCAAAATAAGGTCGAACAATGAGAACGGGAACCAAAAGAATGTTGACCGCAAGTGGGGAATGGGCCAAACATTTGAGGCCATTTCGAAAAAGAGTGTTCTGGAAAGCCGAAAGACAGGCCCAAAAGAAAATAGAAATCGATTCAAAATTCAAATAGCCCATGGAAGGAAAGGATCCGTTCGTCGCAACCAGAAAAAAATACGATTCCCTAAAGGAGAAATACGATAAATTGATCGTATCGGCCTTTGATGCCGATGATTTCAGGAGATACAATGAAATCCTGTTTTCCGCCCACAGTTGTGGTATAGAGGGCAATAGCTTCAGCGTGGACGACACGAGGGAGCTTAAGGAAAAGGGGTATGCCGTTAATCTTGTCAACAAGACCTTACTGGAAGCGTTCGAAATAATGGACCATTTCAATGCCTACGATTATATCCTGAAAAACAAGGGTTCCGATTTCAACGAATCCTTCGTAAGAACGGTACATAAAATATTGACCAAAAATACATTGCCTTATAAAGGCCACAAACCCGGCGAATATGCCAAGACCCAAATGGCGGCCGGCGATACGGTATTCCGTGACACCAAAAAGGCCATAGCGAACATGCCAAGGCTTCTGGCCAGTTTTGACGATGCCATCAAAAACAAAAAAACGCACCCTTTGGAGTTGAGCGCCATATTCCACAAAATGTTCATTTACAGCCATCCCTTTCCGGATGGTAACGGAAGGTTAGGCCGGTTGCTGTCCAATTTTATTCTGGAGAAGTTCAAACATCCCCATATCATTATTTTAAAGGAGGATAGGCAGGAATATATCGATGCACTCAAAGCTTCCGAGAAGCACAACAATATGTTGGCGATAGTCAACTTTTTCTATGATACATCGATCAAGAGAATGCAAAATGAAATAGGTCAAAAAAAAAACCTTTCGAAGAATTTCAACTTGGGTTTTGAGGACGGGAATAAAAGAAAAAAGGGTTTTACAGGCCCAAAAAAATAGCATATGGACTTAGAGGTATTCGAGCAATTTGCCAAGAAGGAAAAGGGAAGAATCATAGGTAAAAGTAATACGGCCGTCATTTACACCCGTGTTTCCAGCAAAGAGCAATTTGACAACAATGCCAGTCTAACTACCCAACTCAAATATTGCCAAGAGTATGCGATCAGAAAAAAGCTAGAGGTAATCGAATATTTCGGGGGAACCTATGAATCGGCAAAGAGCGACGAACGTAGGGAATTCCAAAAGATGCTAAGCTATGTCAAGCGACGCAAGAACATCGGTTATATCATTGTCTATTCCTACGATAGGTTTTCAAGAACTGGCGCGAACGGTGCATATATCAGTGGGCAACTAAAGAAACAGGGAATAGCGGTCGTTTCGGCCACCCAGGAAATCGATGTTACAACAAGCGCAGGTACGTTCCAGGAAAATCTTTTCCACATGTTTTCCCACTTCGACAACCAAATCCGCAGGGACAAATCCATTACGGGCATGCAGGAGAAGTTACGGAAGGGATACTGGACGGGAGCTTATCCCTTTGGTTACACCAATACCAATCCCGGAAAGGGGAAGGTTCCTAATTTCGTGATTACCAAAAAAGGAAGACTACTCAAGCAAGCGTTTTTGTGGAAGGCGAACGCAAATATGTCCCATGTCGAGATTGCAAAACGCTTGGAAGAAAAGGGCTTGAATATCAACGCAAAAAAACTGACCGACCTTTTCAGGAACCCTTTTTACTGCGGGCTTATTGTCAATAGTCTGATTCCGGGAGAGGTAATTCCGGGAAAACATGAAGCTTTAATACCAAAGAAAGTATTTCTTAAAATCCATGATTTGCTTCACGCAGGGAATTCACCGAAGAAATATTCGTTCGACGATGAAAACCTGCCATTGAAAAAGTTCGTCAGATCCTCGGTTTGCGGAACACCTTACACTGGATTTATCGTAAAGAAAAAGGGCCTGTATTATTACAAGAACAGGCGTAAGGGCAGTAAGGAAAACAGAAGTGCCAAAAAGCTCCATGTAGAATTTTTGAATCTATTGGGGAGGTTTACAATAGCCGATAGAAAGTATATCGAACCCTTGACCGAGATAATTCACGACACCCTGATCGATAAGAACCAAGAGGCACTTGACGACCAAAAAAGGTTGACCAAGGAACTCGGCCAGCTCGAAGAACAAATCAATACATTGGAAAGAAGGTTCGTTGTACTGAACGAGATTACAAAATCGCAGTACGACCTTTTTATGCCGGAACTAAAAGCAAAACAAAGGGAATTGGAGGTAAAACTGGAAAATGGGGGAATCAATAGTTCAAACCTCAAAAAGTCGGTAAAGATGGCACTTAACTATGCCTGTAACCTGCCTAAATTGTGGGAGTTAGGCGATTTGGAAACTAAAAGAGCCGTACAATATATGGTGTTCCCTGACGGGATTAGGTATGACTTCAAAAACAAGCTAGTTCAAACTTTTCGGGTCAATGAAATTTTTGGTGCAATCTCCTCGTTTTCAGATAATTGTAAGGAAATTGAAAAGGGGACTTTCCATCCAAATTGTGGAAAATCCCCTTTAGTGACCCCGGAGGGATTCAAACCCCCAACCCTCAGAGCCGAAATCTGATGCGCTATTCAGTTGCGCCACGGAGCCATTTTCTTATTCTAAGAATTTAATTTTTGCTTTACAATGGCAGATATCATTTTACCATCTGCCTGGCCGGCCAGTTCTTTAGAAACGATACCCATAACTTTTCCCATATCCTTCATACCGGAAGCACCTGTGGTATCGATGGTTTGAACCACCACTTTTTCCACCTCTTCTTCGGTAAGTTGTTCCGGTAAAAATTGTTCTATAACCGTTACTTGTGCCAATTCCGGATCGGCCAAATCCTGTCGTCCCTGTTCCATAAAGATAGCTGCGCTATCCTTTCTCTGTTTTACCAATTTCTGAACCAACTTTATTTCGTCCTCTTCGGTTAATTCCTTTCCGGAACCGCTGGTACTCTCCAACAAAAGGGCAGACTTGATGGCCCTGAGAGATTCCAAGGCTACAGTATCCTTGGCCTTCATGGCTATCTTCATTTGTTCCATTACTTTGGATTGTAAACTCATCATTGTTGGATTTTGGACTGCAAAGATAAATAATAAACCCGAAAACTAAATTTGTTTTCGGGTTCAAAAAGCTTTATAGGTCCAATACTAATCTACGTTATCGTGTAAGAATGAATTGTTGGACCTTAATTGAATATCGTCATTACTGTCCCCGCTTAGGCTCGTTCTGGAAATTTTTTTTTCCCTTGGACCGTCATTCAAGTCAACTCCTTGTCTTTTATAAGCGGGTTCCTTTTCTATTTCATCTATGTTGCTTAAGCTATTTTTAAACTTATAGTTGAAATCCTTCAGCTTTCTTCTACGCTCATCGGCCCTTTCCCTTAACAATTCCTCGATAGGAGTTTCCATGGGGTCTACGTTAGTTTCTTGGGGTTTGCTTTCCTTAGATGAAACCGTCTTTTTTTCAAAAACCAGTTCATCTTCAATAATTTTAGGTTCAAACTCCTCTGCTTTTGATTTTGCGCCGGTCAACTTATTCTCAAGTTCCATATAGTCGTCCAAACTGTAGCGTGTTTCTCCCTTTTTATTGTACTCCAATACAGGAATAATCTCTACACTATCCTTAACATCCAGGTCCTTGATTTCATCATCCAAATTGAATACCACAACATTTTCCCTTTCATCTTCGTCCGAAGACATATCAAAACTCATGGCGAATTGGTCCTCTTCCTCTTCCATATATTTCAAGATTTCCGGCTCTACAACTTCAATATCCCTCAATTCCGCCGACGAATCAATGATAACAAAGTCATCCTCGGAAATATTATCGGCTATGACCTCTTCATAAAACACATTAAAATTCCGTATATAATTGGTAGTGGGAATCAAATCGAAATCTCCTGGGTCTAAAAACTGATATCGTTCCACTGGCTTTTCTATTTCCTCCTCTTCCTCTATTTCAAGGGTATGCACGGTTCTTTTGTTTGATAGCAACTCGGCTTCCGCCTTTTGGTTATCATCTAGGGTATGAATAATTTTCTTGGCCTCGGTATTTACAATATCATCTTGTTGCTCTACATTAAATCCCGTGGCAATCACCGTTACGGCAATAGCTTCTCCCAAAGATTCATCCTCACCTACACCCATAATGATGTTGGCACCATAGCCTGCCTCTATTTGGATATGGTCATTGATTTCTCCTATTTCGTCAATAGTGATTTCCTGAGCCCCAGATACTATAAGCAACAATACATTTTTGGCCCCGGTAATCTTATTATCGTTCAACAGTGGAGAGTCAAGGGCTTTCATAATGGCTTCGTTGGCCCTTGCAGAACCTGAAGCAATGGCAGACCCCATGATGGCAGTACCACTATTGGAAAGAACGGTCTTGGCATCACGTAAGTCGATGTTTTGGGTGTAATGATGGGTAATCACTTCTGCAATACCCCTAGCGGCAGTTGCCAAAACCTCGTCCGCCTTGGAAAACCCTGCCTTAAAACCAAGGTTTCCATAGACTTCCCTTAGCTTATTATTGTTGATTACAATTAAGGAATCGACATTTTTTCGTAATTTTTCTATACCCAGTTGGGCTTGATCACAACGCATTTTACCTTCAAATTGGAATGGCATCGTAACGATGCCTACCGTTAGGACATCCATTTCCTTAGCGAACTTTGCGATTACGGGAGCAGCACCAGTACCTGTTCCCCCGCCCATTCCCGCGGTAATGAAAATCATTTTCGTAGTCCTGTCAAGCATACCTTTGATTTCCTCCATACTCTCCATCGCAGCCTGTTCGCCTACTTCTGGATTGGCACCAGCTCCCAATCCCTCCGTCAACGACACACCCAATTGGATCTTTATGGGCACCGGACTATTATCCAAGGCCTGCGCGTCTGTGTTACAGATGACAAAATCAACCCCATTGATACCGGCTTGGAACATGTGGTTAATGGCGTTGCTACCACCACCACCTACACCAATGACCTTAATGACATTGCTTTGATTTTTAGGAAGATCAAAAGAAATACTGTCAAATTCGTTGTGATTACTCATACTTATTTTTATTACTGGTTATTATATGCTTATTCTATTTTTTCTACTCTGCGTTATCCAAAAAGTCCTTTAATTTTTCAGACCATCGATCAAAAACCGATTTACGTTCCTTTTTATTGGGATTCATCATGGATTCTTCTTCAAAACCGGCCATAACGGGTTCTTCCTCCCCTTTACTAATTTTATTGGTGTTGATGGCCGTCATTCTTTCTTGGTTCCTAATGGCGTTCATTAATAGGCCCACAGCCGTCGCGTATAAGGGACTTGCCACCTCTTCATCAGAATCGCCCGCCAAATGTTCGTTAGGGTAACCAATACGGGTATCCATACCGGTGATATATTCCACCAACTGTTTTAAGTGTTTCAACTGACTACCACCTCCTGTAAGTACAATTCCGGCTATCAATTTCTTTTTTTGTTCATCGTGACCGTAATTCTTGATCTCCACATATACCTGCTCAATAATTTCCACCACTCTGGCATGAATAATTTTTGATAGGTTTTTAAGGGTGATCTCCTTGGGCTCACGACCTCTTAATCCTTGGATTGAGACAATTTCATTGTCCTTGTTTTCGCCGGGCCATGCAGACCCAAACCTAACCTTTAGACTTTCTGCCTGCTTCTCTATAATGGAGCAGCCTTCCTTGATATCCTCGGTAATAACACCGCCACCAAAGGGTATTACAGCCGTATGTCTAATGATTCCATCCTTAAAAATGGCGAGATCCGTAGTACCGCCCCCTATATCTATCAGGGCAACACCGGCCTCCTTCTCCTCATGGCTCAAAACAGCATCGGATGATGCCAAAGGCTCCAAGGTTATATTGGCCAAATCCAAACCGGCACTTTTGATACATCTGCCCACATTCTTTATGGATGAAACCTGACCTACAACTACATGGAAATTTGCCTCCAGTCTACCGCCGTACATGCCAATGGGCTCCCTTATTTCAGCTTGTCCGTCAACCTTGTATTCCTGGGGCAATACATGAATAATTTCTTCTCCCGGAAGCATAATCAACTTATAGACCTGATTGCACAATACGTCCAAATCGTCCTCGTTGATAACTTCCTCGGAATCCTTTCTGGTAATATAATCGCTATGTTGTAGACTGCGGATATGCTGTCCGGCAATACCCACCACAACAGAACCTATTTTTAGTCCTGAGTTTGTCTCCGCCTGCTCCACAGCTTGCTGAATGGATTTGATAGTTTGCGTGATGTTGTTAACAACCCCTCTATGCACACCAAGACTTTTGGATTTACCTATACCTAAAATCTCAATCTTGCCATACTCATTCTTTTTACCGATGATGGCCACTATTTTTGTGGTCCCTATGTCTAAACCGACCGAATAATTTCCTTGTTCCATTGTTGTTAAATTTTAGTGCACACTACCTGGTTATTGAATTCCAAACTAACTACGGCAAAATCCTCCAAGGTCTTATCCTTATTGGCCTTGGCATAAAATGCTTTAAAGTTGCTGAACTTTGCTTCCAAATTTTCAATATCCCCTAAATTCACTACAAACTGGTTCAGCCTAAACTTCAATTGATAATCATCTTCTGCCTTGATATGAATACCGATTACATTCTTACGTAAAAAATCGTCCTTATTGATAAACTCCAAAATTTTATACACGTCCTCCAGACTCTTACCTGTAATGTCACCTGTTATAATAGGGACCCTGGCCGAATAATTGGACGAAAACGGCATACGCTTTCCTTCATCATCCAGATAGAATTTTGAATTCCCCTCAATGCGTCCGATGGGTTTACGTTGAACAATTTTAGACGTTAGCTTACCGTCTATAGTAATATAGACTTGGGCACTTTTCACCATTTCATTGGCCTCAAGGGCCTTTTCTATAGTATTCAAAACTAATTTTTCTTTAGGCACATTTTCTAGGCGTCCATAATTTTGTATTAACAATTTATTAACCGCTCCCTCAGTGATATACAAATTTTGGTCTCCCAAAAATTCCACCCTGCTGCTGACTACATTTTTGTTGCGATTTCTATTGTTAGAAAATGCGTAAAGCCCCATTATTACTAACATTAGCGCAACTATCTTCAATACATTCCAATTAATGCGCATATTCCAATTCTTTTTTAACTTTAATTATTTCTAGCCCAATATCTCCGGCACCCATCATGACAAGCACCTCGGGATTTTGTTTTTTTATTTCTGAAACCAACTCCTTTTTTTGTATAATTTTCTTACGGGAGTTGGTCATTTTTCCCATTAACCAAGCCGTATCTATACCAGGTATAGGTTCTTCCCTAGCCGGATAGATTTCCAAAAGCAAAACACTGTTAAATTTGGACAGGCTCTTCGCAAAATCATCTCCAAAATCTTTCGTCCTACTGTATAAATGAGGCTGAAAAATTGCCAATACCCTTTTATTGGGGTGCATTTCCTCAATGGCATCGTACACGGCATCAATTTCAGTAGGATGATGTGCATAGTCATCAATAAAAACAAAGTCCTCATTTTTAATTCTATAGGAAAACCTTCGCTGTACTCCTTTAAAGGTAGCCAAAGCTTCGGCTAGGCGATACGGTGGGGAACCTGCCTGTATCGCCATAGCAAAAGCAACCAAACCGTTCAATAAATTATGTCTTCCCGGTTTGTTGAACTTAACCCCGGAATAGGTTTCTTCCGGAGTTCCCAAATCAAAAATGTAGGCACCATGTTCTACTCTTATATTTCTTATACAATAGTCTGAATCATCGTCAATACCATATGTAATACCTTCTAGGGGCAATCCTTTTCTTATAAACAATTTACCCCCCGGTTTTATTCTGTCCACAAATTGTAGAAAGGATTTCTTCAGTTCTTCGGCATTCCCATAAATATCCAAATGATCGGCATCCATGGAGGTTATACAGGCCACGTTTGGGGAAAGCCGTAAAAACGACCTGTCAAACTCATCCGCCTCAACAACGGAATAATCTGTTCCCTCTAACAGAAAATTACTATTGAAGTCTTCTGATATACCTCCCAAAAAAGCAGTTAGCGGCGTCCCGGTTTCCTTTAACAAGTGGGCAAGTATACTCGAAGTGGTCGTTTTACCGTGGGTGCCCGCCACTGCAAAGCAGAATGAATCCTTGGTAATGAGTCCCAATACCTCAGAACGCTTCTTGATGATAAAACCGTTCCTCAAGAAATATTGATATTCCGAATGTGTGGTTTTTACCGCTGGCGTGTAGACAATCAAGGTTCCCTTGGAATTTAAAAACGCCTCTGGAACCAATTCCAAATTATCATCATAGTGGATGGAAACATCATGGCCGGATAATTCAAGCGTCAAAGGAGTTTCGGTCTTATCATAACCTGCAACCTCCTTACCGATAAACCTAAAATATCTGGCCAATGCGGACATACCAATACCTCCGATACCTATGAAGTAAACCCTATGTATGTCCTTAATTTCCATTTTGGCTAATTCAATAATTTTTCTATTTCGTCACATATGTCCTTAGTGGCATTTGGCAGGGCCAATGCCTTTATATTTTTAGCGAGATTTTCCTGTAATTCCCTCGACTCAAAAACGGATTGAAACCGAGTCTTGAAATCTTCATCCAAATTGCTTTCCTTAATCATGATAGCGGCATCCTCGGCCACCAAAGCCTGAGCATTTTTTGTCTGATGATCCTCCGCAACCACAGGCGATGGTATAAAAATGGTGGGTTTTCCAACCAAGCATAGTTCAGAAACCGCTCCTGCGCCGGATCTTGAGATAATAAAGTCAGCCGCGGCATAGGTCTTGGCCATATCGTTAAAAAAGGCATGGACCTTCACGGTATCCGAATTCAGTGGTTTGTATGTTTCTATATAACCCTTGCCACATTGCCAAAGGACCTGAAGGCCCAAAGACTTGAAAAACTCAAGATTTTCCGCAATTAGGGCGTTGATTCTTTTGGAACCCAGACTTCCACCAAGTACCAAAAGGGTTTTTCTCCCTGTTTCGAGACCAAAAAACCGTAATGCCTCGTTTTTGTCCTCATTGATGGAAATCAAATCCGACCTCACGGGATTACCCGTTTTTACAATTTTATCCGATGGAAAAAAACGCTCCATTCCATCGTAGGCCACACATATTTTGGCGACCTTATCCTTAAGTAATTTATTGGTGATTCCAGCAAAGGAATTTTGCTCCTGAAGCACACAAGGTATTCCCCTACCCGAGGCCACCTTTAATAAAGGACCACTAGCAAAACCACCCGTGCCCACAACCGCATGGGGTTTAAATTTGGTTACTATTTTGCTTGCCTTAATCAAACTACTTATCAGTTTAAATGGAAACATCATATTTTTAAGGGTCAGTTTCCGTTGTATCCCTGTTATCCACAATCCTTCAATTTTGTATCCCGCTTGGGGAACCTTCTCCATTTCCATCCTATCCTTTGCTCCCACAAAAAGGAATTCGGCATTCGGATATCTTCGTTTCAGTTCATCGGCAATCGAAATTGCCGGATAAATATGACCTCCTGTTCCCCCTCCGGAAATGATAAATCTATAATTGCCCACTCAATACTTCTAAGGGGTTACTCTCATCGATATCCACAGTACTTTCCTTGGTCTGCGCCGTATTTTTATTGCTTGCGCTCAAAATGATTCCAATGGCCAAACAGGTCATCCAACTAGAAGTTCCCCCGCTACTGATCAAGGGCAAATTTTGCCCGGTAACCGGAAACAACTCCACGGCAACGGCCATATTGATCAATGCCTGAAACACGATGGGCAGACCCACTCCTAACACCAAAAGCTTACTGAAAATAGTGCTACATCCATTGGCCACTACCACAATCCTAAAGAGCAAAAACAGATAAAAAAACATTAACGCAAAGCCACCTATCAATCCATATTCCTCGACAATAATGGCATAGATAAAATCCGAAGAACTCTGTGGAAGAAAATTCTTCTGTACACTTTTACCTGCACCTTTACCCATGACACCTCCCGTTGCAATGGCAATTTTAGCCTTTTCTATCTGATAGGTACCTTCCGTATCCTCAGGGTTGCTAAAACTATCAATACGGCTCATCCACGTATCCACCCTATTGGGAAACAAACCCGGGGCAGCCTTGGCCACCAAAATGAACAAGGCCAAACAGGCAATTCCAGTTCCTACAATTGCCAACAGATACTTTAATGGATATCCGCCTAAAAAACAAAGCATTAACACCATGGAAAAAATAATACCGGCCGTTGAAAAGTTAGCAGGAAGGATAAGTACCACCACCAAAAAAACAGGTAACCACAATGGTAGGATGCTTTCTTTAAAAGAAACCTTCACATCCCTAATTTTGGATAAGTATCTGGCAACATAGATCATCAAAACCACGGCCGCCAAGTTGGATGGCTGAAAACCAAAACCAACAAGTGGAAGGCGAATCCAGCGACTTGCATTGGTTTCACCTGCTGTTGTGCCCTGTGCCAAAACAAAAACGAGCAGTACAATCACAATAGGCATGGCAATTAAGGACAAGCCCTTAAAAAAATGCGTCGGTATTTTATGAACCCCGTAAATAATTCCGAAACCTAAAAACAGTAATAGGGCGTGTTTAACCAAATGCCCCACCGTTGTACCATTGCCCACAACATAAACCAGATTACTACTGGCACTGTACACGGGAAGAAAAGAGAATAATGCCAATAGCGCCGCAATGGCCCAAATGGCTTTATCCCCGTTAATATTTTGCAATAGGTTTCGCACGTACTATAGGTTTTTTACACAGTTCTTGAATTGATTCCCGCGGTCCTCATAATTCTCAAAAAGGTCAAAGCTGGCACAAGCCGGTGACAGTAATACCGTATCTCCTCTTTCGGCTATCTTATAGGCCACTTTCACCGCTTCTTCCATGGCATAGGTCTCCACCAATAGATCTACCACATTACCAAAGGTTTCCTTTATCTTTTCATTATCAACACCCAAACAGACAATGGCTTTTACTTTTTCCCTCACCAAAGGCATCAAGTCCTTATATTCGTTACCCTTGTCCACCCCACCAACAATCCAAACCGTAGGTGTTTTTAAACTATCAAGGGCATAATATGTAGCATTTACATTGGTAGCCTTGGAATCGTTGATATACTGAACATGGTGTATTTTCAATACTTTTTCCAGACGATGCGGCGCACCTTGGAAATTGGAAATGCATTCCCTAATGGTTTCTTTCCGAATACCTACCAATTTTGCCACCATGGCCGCTGCCATGGTATTCTTTACATTGTGCTGGCCTTCGAGTGCTAAGGTGTCTGTCGTCATTTTTATAGTGTCTTCTTGAGTTGTTATATTAATTTCATTGTTTTCTAAATAAGCTCCTTCCCCAAAGGACCGCTTTAGCGAAAAGGGCATTAATCTGGATTTAACGGGATGTTCCTTTAACCAATCAACAATAACTTCATCGTCTGCATCATAAATGAAATAATCCTCGTCCGATTGGTTTTTGGTGATAAGGAATTTGGAAGCTATGTAGTTTTCGAACTTATACCCATATCTGTCCAAATGGTCCGGTGTAATGTTGGTAATTATGGAAATATGAGGTTTAAATTCCCTTATACCGTCCAATTGAAAACTGCTGATTTCCAAAACGTAGTAATCGAAATCCTCTTCAGCTACCATTTTGGCGAAACTATCCCCAATATTACCGGCCATACCCACGTTTAACCCACCATTTTTTAAAATGTGAAAGGTGAGCATCGTGGTCGTGGTCTTTCCGTTGCTTCCAGTTATCCCGATGATCTTTGCATCGGTATATCTTGATGCAAATTCAATTTCAGAGATAACGGGAATGCCTTTATTGACCAACTCCTTCACCAACGGAACGGAATCCGGAATTCCAGGACTTTTCATGACCACATCGGCCTTCATTATTTTTTCCTCGGAATGTGTTGATTCTTCCCAATCAATCCCAAAATGTTCAAGAACGTTTTTATATTTTTCCTTTATTTTTCCCTTGTCGGAAACAAAAACATCAAATCCTTTTTTTTGTCCTAAAATGGCCGTACCCACACCACTCTCACCTCCACCAAGCACTACCAAAAAAGCCATTTACCTCACCTTAAGTGTTACAATGGTCACAACGGCCAACATAATGCCCACAATCCAAAATCGGGTTACAATCTTACTCTCGTGATATCCTTTTTTTTGGTAATGATGATGTAATGGGGACATTAAAAAAATACGTCTTCCCTCGCCAAATTTTCTCTTTGTATACTTGAAATAGGCTACTTGTAGCATTACTGAAATAGACTCTGCGAAGAAAATACCGCACAACAATGGAATCAATAATTCCTTTCTTACGATAATGGCGATTACTGCAATTACCCCTCCAATGGTAAGGCTTCCCGTATCTCCCATAAAAACTTGGGCGGGAAAGGTATTGTACCATAAAAAACCTACCAAGGCCCCAACGAACGCCGTAATAAAAATCAATAGCTCACCAACCCTTGGGATATACATGATATCCAAATACTCCGAAAAAATGATGTTACCGGAAACCAAGGCGAAAACACCCAGGGTAAATACTATTATGGCTGAAGTTCCTGCTGCCAGGCCATCGATACCATCGGTTAGATTTGCACCATTTGAAACTGCTGTGACGATTAAAATGATGATGGGAATGAATATCAACCAAGCATAGTTCTTTGCTCCCTCTCCCATCCAACCAATAAAACTTCCATAATCGAATTCGTTATTTTTAAAAAAGGGAACGGTAGTCATTGTAGACTTAATTTCTTCACCCCTTACCTCCTCTACCGTAAACTGTTCGGTTATTATGGTCTTATTATGATCACGCATGGTAACTTCTGGATGAAAGTAAAGTACAGCACCTACCAATAGACCCAATACCACTTGACCTATAACCTTAAATCTTCCTTTAAGGCCTTCCTTGTTTTTCTTGAACACCTTAATATAGTCATCTATAAAACCGATAACACCCATCCACAACGTGGTGAAAATCAACAAAATGATATAAATATTATCCAACCTTGCGAGAAGCAAAACAGGAATCAGGGTCGCCATTATAATGATTACACCTCCCATAGTAGGAGTTCCTGCCTTTTGCTGTTGTCCTTCTAGACCTAAATCCCTAATGGTCTCACCAACCTGCTGTTTCTGAAGAAATAGGATTATTTTTTTACCATATGCCGTGGCAATTATAAGGGAAAACAAGATGGCCATACCCGCACGAAAAGTACTGAACTGGAACAAACTTGCTCCAGGCAGTTGATATTGCTTTTCTAAATATTCGAACAGGTAGGTTAACATATATTATTCTTAATTCCCTTTGTAATCCTTATTTACTTATAGCCTTTAAAAATTCCTTTACCATTTTGAAATCATCAAAATCAATGCGTTTACCATTAGTCTCCTGATACGTCTCATGCCCCTTACCGGCTATTAAAATGATATCATTGGCAGCTGCCAATTGGCATGCCGTCTTTATGGCCTGCTCCCGATTTTCAATGGATAAAAATTTTTTTACATTCTGAGGTTCCACCCCTCCCTCCATTTCGGAAATTATTGCGCTAGGTGATTCCGTCCTTGGATTATCCGAGGTGAAAATTGCCTTGTTGCTCATTTCCGAAGCGATATTGCCCATTACCGGACGCTTAGATCTGTCTCTGTCGCCACCACACCCCACAACGGTGATGACGTTTTCATTTCCAGTCCTCAACGTGTTGATTGTCTCAAGCACATTTTTTAAAGCATCCGGCGTATGGGCATAATCAACTATTGCCGTTATTTTATTTTTAGATATATAATATTGGAACCTTCCATCGACATTTTCCAGTTCGCTCAGCAAGCGTAATATCTCCAATTTTTCCAGTCCTAATAAGTCTGCCGCAGCATATATGGAAAGCATATTATAGGCATTGAAGTGCCCTATTAGTTTTGTCCATAATTCATTATCATCAATTTTCAACAACTGGCCATCAAATTGGTTTTCCAAGATCTGTGCCCTATAATCCGCATAATTCTTTAGGGCATAGGTGTATTTTCTGGCCTTTGTATTCTGTAGCATCACCAGACCGTTCTTATCATCTATATTGGTCAATGCAAAGGCTTTTTTTGGAAGATTATCAAAGAGCTTTTTCTTTGTATCCCGATACTCGGCAAAAGTCTTATGATAATCCAAATGATCATGAGAAATATTGGTGAAAATAGCCCCTTCAAAAACCAGCCCCTCCGTCCTTTTTTGATGTATGCCATGGGAGCTGACTTCCATAAAACAAAACTCCACTCCAGCTTCGTTCATCAATCTTAAATGATGGTTGATGACCAAGGCGTCGGGTGTGGTATGACTCGTAGAATATTCCGTGTCGTCCACCATAATCTTTATGGTAGATAACAGGCCTACTTTATAACCTGCCTTTTTGAACAATTGATACAAAAGACTTGAAACGGTTGTTTTACCATTGGTTCCTGTTACGCCGACCAGCTTTAGATTCTTAGAAGGATTGTCATAGTAGTTGGAGGCCATTACAGCTAGGGCCTGTTGTCCATTTTCTACTTCTACATAGGTGACGTCATTCATCATTTTTTTGGGTAGTTCCTCACAAATGACAGCCCTTGCACCTAATTCAACTGCCTTATCGATGTACTTATGACCATCTGTAACCGTCCCCCTAGTGGCCACAAAAGCATCTCCTTTTTGAACCTTTCTTGAATCAAAACATACTGATGCCACCTCACAGTTAGTTGTTCCACTAACGGCGGAGATATGCACACCGAACAATATGTCCTTTAACAATTTCATGAAAGTTCCAGTACTATTTTTTTCACTTTATTTAAATCGGTTCCTTTTGAAATCGACTGATTCTTTACTTTTCCATTTCCTTTTACCTCTACTTCCAGTCCCAGATTTTCCAGTATGGAAATGGCATCCATACCACTCATCCCTCGTACATTTGGAACCTCCTTATATTGTTTTTGGATATTTGCGTAGTAGTCTTGGTAAGCCTCTTCCAATCTGTTCTCAAATGCTTCCTTAACATCGACTTCATCAGTTAATGGTGATGTAGCATAGATTTTTTGGGCAATTGATTTGAATACGGGCCCGGACACATCGGCACCGTAATAGCCCACACTTTTATCGGGCTCGTGAATGACCACAATGCAGGAATACTTTGGATTGTCTGCAGGAAAATATCCCGCAAAAGAGGAGATGTACTTTAGCTTATCCGGATCTTTGCTCACATAGTTTTTCTGGCATGTTCCCGTTTTACCCGCCATGGAGAAATTAGGGGAATACAGACCGTGTCCCGTACCATGTTTCTGTTCCACCACATCCTTTAATAACTGTTGTACCTTTTTAGCGGTTTCTTTGGAACATATAGAAGGGTTTAGCACCTCCTTATCAAATTTTTTAACGGTTTTGTTCCACTCTTTCACCTCCTTGATTAATCTAGGTTTGATCAACTCTCCATCATTGGCAATGGCATTATAGAAAGCCAAAGTTTGAAGTGGGGTCATGGCCACCTCATAACCATAGGCCATTTGGGCCAATGATAAACCGGACCATCCCTTATCACCAGGATACCTCAAAACAGGTTTGCCCTCTCCTTTTACGGGAAGGCCTAGTTGCTTATGAATATCCATACTCATAAGGCGGTTCACATATTTTTCAGGGTTCTCCTTGTAATTGTTATGAATAATTTTTGCGAACGCAGTATTAGAAGAAACCTCAAAGGCCTTTGCCACCGAAATTTTACCATATCCGCCATTTTTGGAATCCCTAACATAGTGGTTATAAATTTTCCATTTTCCTTTTTCGGTATCCACTACGGTGCTGGTATCGATTACCTTATCCTCCAAAGCAGCTACTAAATTGACCAACTTAAAGGTGGACCCTGGTTCATGCGATTCTCCAATAGCATAGTTTAACCGCTCATAATACTTTCCTTCAGAAGTTCTTCCTAAATTGGAAATGGCCTTTACCTCTCCCGTTTTGGTTTCCATTACAATCACTGTTCCGTGATCGGCCTTGTAATGCTCCAACTGTCTTAGAAGGGCGTGGTGGGCTATATCCTGTATATTGATATCAATAGTGGAATAGACATCATAACCATCCTTAGGCTCCACGATATTATCATACCCTATGGGCTTCCATTGGTTCTTGGCGATTTTCACTTTGGACCTTTTCCCTTCGATTCCGCTCAGGTACTCACTAAAAGCACCTTCCATACCCACCCTGGTATGGTACCCCTTTTCATCAACACGCTCATAACCCACGCTTCTTTCCGCTATTTTACCCAAAGGATGTTCACGTTTGGTACTCTGCTCAATTACAATCCCACCCTTAAAAGGACCCTTTTCAAATAGCGGAAAGCCTTTAACGGCCATATATTCCGAATAATCCAGGTTTCTGGCAATCAGGGCATACCTATTTTGATTTTGTCTGGCCTTTCTAAGAATTTGTTGATAATGGGATGATTCCTTATTGAATAATTTCGCCAAGGCATCTGACAAGGGCTTTACGTTTTCCTTAAAGTCCTTTTCACTTACCGTTACGGCATCAAAATGAATATTGTATTTAGAAACCGAAGTGGCCAGCAAGCTCCCGTCATCTGAATAAAGGTTACCCCTATTGGGAGCGATAGTAAACATCTTTGTGGTCCTCGTTTCCGCAAGAGCCATATATTTCTCGCCATCCACCACCTGAATGGAGACCAGCTTGAACAATACCGCACCTGCAAAAACCACAAGGCATGCCGCAACGATATAAAGTCTGGACAATATGGATTTATCAGTTGCTGGCATTATCTAATTAGAAGGGTTTAATGATTTTACTTTTATTTTTTTTGGTGGGTTTTCCGATGGATACAAACCCTTTTCCTGTACCGTACTGGTGATTGTGGATTCCAATTTTAATTTCTGTAAATCTGAACGTGCATCTACAAACTCGTTTTTTAACTCTTTTACACTTTCGTTCAGTGCCGCTATTTTATGCACCTTTTTATCGGCGCTATGGGAACTACTTATCATGATTGCGGCCAAAAAGGAGGTGAAGATGATGAACCTCCAGTTCTTTAGCGAATCGCCATCCACCAAAAACTTTCCCTTCAAAATATCCAGTATACCTTTTTTTACTTTCATCATAGTTATACACGTTGCGCTATTCTTAACTTGGCACTTCTTGCCCTACTATTTTCCTTTATCTCTTCTTTTGTAGGGACTATGAGCTGCCCTATTTTTTTCAAAGGCACATTTATATTGCCATAAAAATCCTTTTCTGGCTCCCCCTCAAATTGCCCTGACCTTATAAATCTTTTGACCAAACGGTCCTCCAGCGAATGGTAGCTAATAACACTTAGCCTTCCTCCAGCATTCAGCAGCTCCGGCACCTGTTCCAAAAACTCCTTGATTACGGCTACCTCTTGATTTACTTCAATGCGAATCGCCTGATAGATCTGGGCCAAAATTTTATGCTTTTTATGTTCCGGTAAAAACTTTTTCAGCACTTGCCTTAATTCTTCGGTTGAACTTATGGGTTCCTTGCTCCTTTCCGTAACGATGGTATTTGATATGGCATTGGCATTGCGCAAATCCCCATAAACAAAAAACATATTCCTTAACTCATCATAAGAATACGTGTTCACCACATCATAGGCCGAAAGCGCATTTCGCCTACTCATTCTCATATCCAATACCCCATCAAAACGTGTGGAGAATCCTCTTTCAGCTTCGTCGAACTGATGTGAGGATACTCCGAAATCGGCCAAGATTCCATCCACTTTCCGTATGCCATAGAACTTTAAAAATTGGGTGACGTACCTAAAGTTTTCCCCTATCAGCAAGAACCGATCATCATCAATACGATTCTTCTGTGCGTCTTCGTCCTGATCAAAGGCGTACAACTTCCCATTATCGCCCAACCTTTTCAATATTTCTTTGGAATGACCTCCTCCACCAAAGGTCACATCCACATAAACACCATCTTCCTTTACCGCCAGCCCATCAACGGACTCTTTGAGCAATACCGGATTATGATACATCGCCTCCAGGCTTTTCGGCATATTTGACCTCATATGCCAACTGTTCCCTTTCTTCCGGAGAGGACTCTACATCTCCATCATAAGTCGCCTTGTCCCAAATCTCCAAATGCCTGTCCATTGGTGACAGTACAACATCTTTCTTAATATCCACAAGACCGATTACGTCTTTGGGAATCAACAATCGTCCCGTGGCATCAATTTCTACCTGTCGCAGTCCTGAGGTAAATTTTCGTTTAAACTCACGATCCTTTCTGCTGTCCCCTAGTCTTTCATTTAGTTTTTTAACCTCGGATTCCCACTCATGTTTGGGATACAGCTCCAAACATTCATCGTAGTAGGACTTTTTTATAAAAAAACCATTACCCAACATTGGAGCCATTTGATTCCTAAGGGATACAGGTAACATTACCCTCCCTTTGGCATCTGCCTTACAGTTATAAACACCTGAAAAATAGATTTCCAAAATTGTTGGTCTTTCTTATTAAACTCAAATATATAAATATTATTACCACATTTTACCACAAAAAACCACTTTGTTAATAAAATAGCAAAATTTTGCCTCAATTTTGACACAAGTTGACTCTGAAATAGCATTAAAGACATTTTCCAAGGAGATGGAGACAATCTTACAATGGCAACCAGGACGTTTTTGACAGACAGATATATTCTATTCTATTCTATCTAATTACCTATATTTGCCCAAATATCAGAACCCTATTAGATGGAGGACGAAATAAGAAAAGACGGAAAATTCAGGTATATTGAAAAAGGGGAAGGTACCCCCATCATTATACTGCACGGCCTTATGGGCGGCCTAAGTAATTTCCATGGTGTAACGGACCATTTTCCCAAAAAGGGATATAAGGTGCTGGTTCCAGAGCTTCCAATCTATGATATGCCCATGCTTAAGACCAATGTCAAGAATTTTGCCAAATACCTTGAAAAGTTTATTGAGTATAAAGGATTGAAAGATGTTATCCTATTGGGTAATTCCCTGGGAGGGCATATTGGTCTTCTGCATACTAAATTATACCCTAAAATGGTCAAGGCGCTCGTGATTACTGGAAGTTCTGGCCTCTATGAAAGTGCCATGGGAGATGGATACCCCAAAAGGGGCGACTATGAATTCATTAAAAAGAAGGCACAGGATGTTTTCTACGACCCAGAGGTGGCCACCAAGGAAATTGTTGATGAAGTTTACGCCACTGTAAACGACCGTATAAAACTGGTAAAGACCTTGGCCATTGCCAAAAGTGCCATACGACACAATATGAGTACGGATTTACCGACCATGAATACTCCAACATGTATTATTTGGGGAGAGAACGATACGGTAACTCCACCAGATGTTGCCGAGCTTTTTCATGAACTGTTACCAGATTCCAATTTATTTTGGATCAAGGAGTGCGGCCATGCCCCTATGATGGAGCATCCGGAAGAGTTCAATACCATTTTGGAGAAGTGGCTGCAAGAGCGTAACTTCTAAATTTACCTCAATGAAAATCAAGTCGGCAGACTTTATAATAAGCAATTCGGATGTTGCCAAATGTCCCAATGAACCAATACCTGAATATGCTTTTATCGGACGATCCAATGTAGGAAAGTCCTCCTTGATCAATATGTTAACGGATCGAAAGAACCTGGCCAAGACATCGGGCAGACCAGGAAAAACCCAATTGATCAACCATTTTAAGATCAACGACAATTGGTTTTTGGTAGACCTCCCAGGTTATGGTTATGCCCGGGTTTCCAAAAAGGACAAAAAGACCTTTCAGAAATACATAACCGATTACTTTTTACAGCGACAACAACTGGTTTGCTCCTTTATCCTAATCGATATTAGACATAAACCACAGGCCATTGATTTGGAATTTATGCAATGGATAGGGGAAAACGGCATTCCCTTCGCAATCGTTTTTACAAAAGCCGATAAGTTAAAGCCCCTGGCAATCCAAAGACATGTAACCGAATACCTTGAACATTTATTGAACGACGTTTGGGAGGAAGCACCGCAATACTTTATTACTTCTTCAAGTAAAAAACTAGGAAGGGACGAATTGTTGGCTTACATAGACGCAATAAACCAGGAGTATTTTGACGCAAACCGAAACAGCCCGATATAGCTGCTACCGAAGCTATAGGGTACAATTTACTTTTTCAGTTCCAGTTTTTCAGCAAAATAATCGCAAAAATCCTTCATAGTAGCCGTCATTTTTTCATCTTGGGTGGCCCTCATAAAAGTATCCGATAAGGAAACCAAGGTTTGATGAAAGAAAATTTTCATTTCATCCACGGGCATGTCCTTGGTCCATAAATCTATTTTCAAAGACTCTTGGTTTTTGCTATCCCAAACGGAGAGCAACATGGCTTTGGCCTCTTCATTATCTATACCTCCATCCTGTGCGGACCATGAAAGTTTTTCCGGTACCCTATTTTCATCGAGACCAACTCTTAAAGTAATTTCAGACTCATGTAACTCTGCCATCTAGCTTCTTGGTTTATAATTTGATTTCTTGAAAATTTCCTCAGCGGGCATGGTCAGTAACTGCTTCAGGTTCACCTCATTCTTTTCCATGAAGGCCCTAACGATTTGCCAACCTATATATCTTCCCAATCGGCCCGGGGATTCATTGTCCAGCTCCAGGCCAAACTTTGAGAAAGGGGCCGGGTCCAAAAAACGTTGGTTCAACCTAGTTTCTGTACTGTATAGATATTCATTCTCCACAAAGTTTCTCCAAATAGGCTCCTCGTTCGCCATGGCCCAATCCATTTCTTCCTTGCTATACCCAATCTTTATTTCATCTTTTGCATTGGGCATTAATTTATCCTTCAAGTATAGTTCCTTTCCAAAATAAATCATTCTTGCTAGGTAGGAACGGTCCCTTGGCCTTGGGACTACTTTTTTTGCAAAGGCACTGGCCACATCGCTCACCATGAATTTTCTATCTAGAATCTTTGCCACATAGCGCTGAAACCCTCCATAATATTTATGCTGGGAACCCAAATAATTGTCTAACCCCATAAATAGGAGCGTATCGGCCAGAATAATCCTGTTATCATAGTCCACATCGTTGGTAACCGTGATTATTTTGGGAGTCTTCTGCTCGGGAAAATAGTATTTTATGTGTTTGAACAATTCCAAAAGACCTTCCTCCTCGTCCTCAAAGCTATTGAAGGTATTTCCTACCTGTTGGAACAGTTCAATCTGAAGGGAGTCGTTCATTTTGGCGATCCATACACTGTCCGGGGCCGGAAAAAGGTATGGATACATTTTCCTCAATTTGGGCAAACCTTCCTCTCCCGCCTCTGCGAACAACCTATCGAATCTTTCTATTTTTAAATCCAGAGGGATTTTCGATATCTCTTCCTCAACCTTATCGCTGTCATTACATCCAATAAAAATCAGTAAAATTGATAATACAATAAAAATGGGTTTTCTCATACGAAGTATTTCCAAATACATTTTATTTTTAAATAAGGACAACTTATTTTTAAGGCAAAGTTAATCGATCTAAACAAATATTATAAGGGTATGCAAACGGAAAAAGTTATTGATCACATAGTAGGTTGGCTCAAGGATTATGCGCTCAATGCAAACCAAAAGGGTTTCGTCATAGGTGTTTCCGGGGGTATAGATTCTGCGGTAACCTCCACCTTATGTGCCAAAACCGGATTGGACCTGCTTTGTTTGGAGATGCCCATACACCAAGCCCCAAACCAAGTTGACAGGGCTTCCAACCACATAGATTGGTTACAAAGGAATTTTCCAAACGTCAGTAGGCAACCTGTGAACCTAACCCCTGTTTTTGATAGTCTTGTAGCTGCTTTTCCTAAAGTTGAAAATGAAGAGGAAAGGTTTATGTCCTTGGCGAATACCAGGGCCAGGTTACGCATGACCAGTCTCTACTATTTTGCAGCTTTAAATAGGTATCTTGTTGCCGGAACCGGGAACAAAGTGGAAGATTTTGGTGTCGGATTTTACACAAAATATGGGGATGGTGGTGTAGACCTAAGCCCCATTGCCGATCTATTGAAAACCGAGGTTTATGAAATCGCAAAAAAATTAGGGGTCAATGAAGAAATAATAAAGGCTGCTCCTACAGATGGTCTATGGGGAGACGACAGAACCGATGAGGATCAAATTGGGGCCTCTTATCCAGAGCTGGAATGGGCCATGAAGATGAAGGACGAGGGAAAAACGATAGATGATTTTACAGGAAGGGACAAAGAGGTCTTTTCAATTTTCACGAGATTCAACACCATGAATCGTCATAAAATGGATCCTATTCCAGTTTGTACTATTCCAGAATCCCTAAAATGACCACTCACCTAATAATGAGGTTAATAAATCGAATAATAAATCGATTTTCATGACGTTCAAGAAAAATAGTACATCTTTGTCTTCTAATTTTGATATTTTAGTCCTACATTGCATGTACTCTTTTTCCTTAGTAAAAAGACAACCGGCCTAAACTATCTTGAAAAAACAACATAATGATAAAAGTTTTAATTGCGGATAATCATCCGATCATCCGTATGGGTGTAAGGAATGTCCTAGAATCCGCTAATGGTTTTGATATGGTGGACGATGTTGCCACCACAGAGGAGCTTTTCAAAAAACTACAAAATGTAACCCCCGATGTTGTAATGCTTGAAATGGACATTCCAGAAATGAACGGAATAGCCGCTTTAAGAAAAATCAAAAAAGAATATCCCAACGTAAAGGTACTCATGTACAGTGGACAATCTGAAGATGTCTATGCGCTTAGTGCCATTAGAGCTGGAGCTTTTGGGTATCTATCCAAATCTTCCGATGTGGATTATATTCTCTCGGCGGTCAAAAAAGTTAGTGAGGGAAGCATGTTTATAACCAATGAATTGGCGCAAAGATTGGCTTTTGACGAAGGAACAAAAAAACCAAGAAGATTCTTCCGAAAACTATCCACTAGGGAAATTGAGGTCTTGAAACTTCTTGCAAGCGGTAAACGAAACAAAGAGGTTGCCCAAGGTTTGAACCTAAACGAAAAAACCGTAAGTACCTACAAGGCCCGTTTGATGAAAAAGCTCAATGTAGATAATATGGTAGACTTGTTGCAGCAGGCCAAAGCCCTGGAACTTTACTAAATATTATTTTTACCAAATAAAAAAGACCCGCCTTAAGAGCGGGTCTTTTTTATTAAGGGCATTAAGAAAGTACCCTATTCAACTTTTGGTTCAATAATTTATTGAGCTGTAAATAGTTCATGATTTCTTCCAGGATTTCCTTGTTTTCCTCAGATGGATTGTCCGTTTCATTTTGTAAGGCCTGCATCCTTCTTTTTATCAAAAAGCACCTCAGGGTTAAGATGGTCTCACTTACCAATTGGGCTATTCCAATATTCTTTGTCTTGGGATAAATATCCTTACGCTCCCAATTATGCAATGTATATCTTTCCTCTTCCATAAGTATAGAGGACACTTCGTTGGCCATATCCTGTTCCAATTCGGCTATAAAATCGCTTACCTTAAAATTCTCGGTTTCATTTAACGCGGCAATCAATTTATAATAAACGTGCCTAAAATTGGGGTTTGCCAATTCTATTTCATCTTCCTGTAAATCCAGATACACTTTTTCATAGACCTTTATTTCCAAAGACTCAGGCTCCAGTATAAGATCTCCATTTTCATTTTCCTTTAAAACCAAGTCTTCAAACTGTTCCTTTTGATCCCCGTAAAGCAAAAGACTTTCGATAATTTTTCGCTCCAATTCATATTGAACATCTACTTTTTCACCTACAGGTTCGTTTCTAACAACATCAAAAGCTTTCTGCTCCTGTTTTTCCTTTTTAATGGCATCTGCCTGATCTTTTTTACCAATTTGGGCCAAGGTACCGAATAGTACATTTTCCGAAATGTTCATAATCTGTGCACATTCCTGCACGTAGATTTCTTTTTTTATCCGATCCGGGATTTTGGAAATACTGTTTACGATATCGCGTACCGTATCTGCCCTTTTTATGGGGTCATTGGAAGCTTCTTTGACCAAAAGTGATGCCTTGAATCTAATAAAATCCTTGGAATTATCCTTAAGGTACTGCTCAACCTCCTCCAATTCATTATTCTTGGCAAAACTATCCGGATCTTCGCCTTCCGGAAAAGTGCAAATGCGTACGTTCATGCCCTGTTCCAAGATCAAGTCTATACCTCGTAATGAAGCTCTTAACCCCGCGGCGTCACCATCAAACAGTACCGTGATATTTTTGGTCAACCGGTTAACCAATCGAATTTGTTCCGGCGTCAGCGCTGTACCGCTGGACGACACCACATTGTGAATCCCTCTTTGGTAAAATTGAATAACATCAGTATATCCCTCTACCAAATAACAGTTATCCTCTTTGGCAATCGCCTGTTTGGCATAGTAAATGCCGTAAAGCACCTTACTTTTATGGTAAATTTCACTTTCAGGTGAATTTAAATACTTGGCCGCCTTTTTGTCTTTGGTGAGAATGCGACCTCCAAACCCCAAGACCCTGCCGCTCAAGGAGTGAATTGGGAACATCACCCTACTTTTAAAACGGTCGAACTTTTTGGGGTTATTTGGATTGTTGGGATCTTCCTTGACAATCGTAAGTCCCGTTTTTTCAAGATATTCCAATCTATAACCGTTATCCAAAGCCGCCGTAGTAAAACCATCCCATTGATCGAGACAGTATCCCAGACCAAACTTGTTAATGGTTTCATCCGTAAATCCGCGCTCCTTAAAATAACTTAGCCCAATAGCCTTACCTAACTCCGAATTCCATAAAATATTCTTAAAATAATTTGCGGCATATTCAGATACCAAGTACATGCTTTCGCGTTCATTGGCCTGCTCCTTTTGTTCGTTGGATTGCTCCGTCTCCTCAACCTCTATATTGTATTTTTTCGCCAAATATTTGATGGCCTCAGGATAGGTGAAATGCTCATGCTCCATTAAGAAGGCCACCACATTTCCACCTTTCCCACTGCTAAAGTCCTTCCATATCTGCTTGACCGGGGAAACCATAAAACTAGGGGTGCGCTCATCTGAAAAAGGGCTCAAGCCCTTAAAGTTTGAACCTGATTTTTTCAGCTGTACAAAATCTCCTATCACCTCTTCTAAACGGGCCGTTTCAAATACTTGATCTATGGTGGTTTTGGAAATCATCCTTGCTTTTTCCTGAGTGGGCTATACGTGAAAATAGCCTTTAAAATTATTACATTTGGTGAAAATAAAGGAAAATAATGATTCTTTTCTTTGGAACCCGGCCTGGCAAATCCGAAACCAAACTTCTCCATGGTGTCTCTTGTCCTTACTGTAACCAAACGGGCACTCTAAGTGCCTCTATTTCTTCAAATTATTTTCATCTATTTTGGATAAAGCTCTTTAAAATTTCCTCATCGAAAATTGTGGAGTGCAGTCATTGCAAACGAGTCTATTACCCAGAAGAGTTTAGCGAGTCTATGACCGCGGCCATTGACAATTAAATAGGACATACCCTCCTTGGATATGTCCTAACTAACTCAAATAAACATAAAACTTAATTTTTAAAGATCGAACCTTAAACCCAGAGATACATTTCTTTGCTCAATTTCCGCATTACTAAATATGGGGTTTAAATCATATTTTAAATAGAGTAGCACACCATCAAAACCTGCATAAGCACTTAGTCCGTAAATCAAGTCATTGGTGTTGTAATCCCTTTTCAATTTATCCTTAACGCTATCACCGTCCTGGTTATATTTTAATTTTTGTCGAGTTCCCAGGTTAAAACCACCATAAGCACCTATTCCCAAACGAAACTGGTTGTGCAAGGAATACCTCATAGTTTTTTCGGTTTTCTTAAGTTTGGATGGACCAAACTCTAGATGCACTGGAAAAACAAGATTATCCATTCTAAACTTCGCTTTTTGCAATTCAAAGTCAAAATCCTGTAGTTCCGCATTTCCTTGATCGTTTAATACAAGATATTGGTTATCCTTAATTTTGAGTCCATTGAACTGAAAAGAGAAGCCATAATTCAATCTTAGAAAATTCGTGTTCTGAAAAACACGGGTACGCCACTGCCAGCCCATTTCAAAAAAACGACTACCTCCTAGCTTATAGGGAGATTCATCCAAAGATTGTCCATCAATAATTGCATTATTTAAGCCAACGGCAAGCACAAAATCAGAGTAAGTTCTACGATCATATTTTATTTCCTTTTTCCAAGGCTTGGAATTGAAAATAAAACTTTCTCCAGGCTTACCCCCGATATCGATTCCAATCCGAATTTGTCCTTCCTCTACGGAATCCACTTTAATATGGGTTAATAATACACCCTCATTACGTTCTAAAAGCGCAATTTGATTATCAATGATCATCAATCTATTCTCAATGTTCAAGGCCCGTTTTTGGGCAGCGGCCTCCTTTAAGGTTTTAGCTTCCTCAGCGGATATTAGTCCATCTTCGAATCGCTCATTAATATCAGCAACTTCATATTTTAAAGCGTCCTTTTCCTGCTCGGTAATTTTTGCTTTTTGACTCTTTAATACTTCTATTTTCTTTTCATAATCCTCTTGGGCAGCTAATGAATTCACCACGAATAGGGTGAAAAAAAATAGGGCAAACGTTGTAATTGTTTTCATTTTTAATTGATTTTGATTTTTGATGAATAAAACTCCAGTCCCACTCCCCATAGTAAATTATGGAGCTTAATGTGATTTAATTGATATTGATTTTTAATTATTTCGGTCTGCGACAGCAGTCCTAACTTTAAGAAAACCGGCTTTGAGCGATTCAAAAATTTGGTCTCGGAAGGATTGATCAAGTTCATCCTCAACCTCTGTTAACAAAGCCATGGCGTTAACGGTTCTATCTTGATTGAAAAGCTTTTCCCTTAAAATATCTTTTTGGGCATTTAACAATAAAGAATCTACTTCAGCGTCTGATACCTTTCCATTGGCTTCAATAGCATCTACCTGTGCAATGACCTCAGCAATTTTGGCATTTAAAATATCCTTTGGCAGTACAAGCTCCAACGTTTTTTCCGGTAATTCTATTCTATCCGTATTTGTTGCCAAAGCATTGGTATCCCTTAAGTCCTCTTGCACCAAATCTGGCTCCGGTTCTACTCCTTCACTTTCACTTATGGAATCAATTATATTTTTTTCAGTTTCGTCTTCCATTACAATAGCATCTGGAACGTTCTCGTACAGGTCGATGGCCTTATCTTCCTTGTTGAGTTCCTTTTTGGTATTGGAATCTTCCGTATCTACTACTGTTCCGTTATCCACACCTTCAATGTCCTTTGGCGAATTAAGGTAAAAGAGGGAAAAACTTACCAAAATCAATAAGCTTGCAGCAACCCCTATCCAAAAGTAAGTAGGCCTACCTTGTTTTTTTGAGCTATTGATTTGGCCGGAAATTTTTTCCCATGCTTCGTCCGAAGGAGAAATTTCCCGTTCGTTCATCTTGCTCTTTATGTATTTTTCAAATTTATCTGGTTCCATAACCGATGATATTTTGTTTCTCTAAATTTTCTTTAAGTATTTTTCTTGCCTTGAACAATTGTGTTTTAGAGGTACTTTCCGAAATGTCCAGCATATCCGCTATTTCCTGATGTTTGTACCCCTCTATCGTATACAAGACAAATACCATTTTATATCCTTGAGGCAAGGCATCTATAAGTTGTTGAATGTGCTCCGTATCCAAATCCGAAATTTGCTCAGAATTTGTAGATTGATTGTTCTCAAACACCTCATCATCATATACCACAAATTGTTGCTTCCTAAGAAAGGAGATACTCTCCCTAATCATAATTCTCCGTACCCATCCTTCAAAACTTCCCTCAAATTTAAAGGACTCCAAATGTTTGAACATTTTTACAAACCCCTGAATCATTACATCCTCGGCAAAATGGATATCCTTTATATACTGTCTACATACACCCAGCATCTTGGGAGCATGTTTGGCATATAAAGTCTTTTGGGCTTCCCTGTTCCCATCAATGGCTTTCTTTATAATTTGCCGTTCGTTTTTATAAAAGGGTATAATCTTCAAATCTTTTAAGGTCTTCTATTAACATAGACGCAGGTAAAATTGTTTTGGTTGCCCGAGTTAAAAAATAATTTTAATATCTGACATCTAGGTTGAATCCTACTCCCATATTATTATATTTCTTGAATTTCGATTGACTTGATTTTTTAAAAAGTGTCCCACTGTTGAACATTCCAAGAGAAAAAAATATAGCTTCATCCTTCTTATTTTCCCTTTCTGTTTCTACCCATTCAAGAGAAACGATTACATCATTATTCAAAACTATGTTGTAGGGTTTTAAATCTACAGTTATTTTTCCAACCTGTTCTGGTTCCATTGAAACAAGAATATTATCAGAAAGGATATTTTCTTTTGGCTTATTGTTTTCAACGTTATAAAAATTGATTCTAAAAGTGGATTTTGAACTTAACCTGTTATAAGAAACGTTGAAGTTAAAAGCATCCACAAATGTCGGAGTTTTTCGAATGTTGATTTTAACGCCCATTTCTGCACCAGGCTGGTCATAACTAAACCCTGTACTGATGAATTTCGATTCGGTTTTGTTCCCGAGTATTTTTTTCTTGAATGCCTTTGCTGAAACGACAACCTCTTCCAATTCATTTATTTGTTCTTTAAGTTTTATTGAAATCGGGCGTGTTTTTTGAGCTATGCCCCTGATCAAAAACTCAACAGGTTTATAACCTATTGATGAAATTCTTATGGTATCGTTTTCAAATCCCTCTTTTAAATTGAGAGTAAACTTACCTTCGGTATCTGTAACTGTTCCAATTTCTTTGTTTAAAATCCCAATATTTACGTAGGGCAAAGGCGTATCATTTTTATTATCTAGAACAATACCCGTTATTTCAGTTGCTGCATTGGGCTTAATCGAAATGTCATATAGTTCCTTGTTGACATAGCTTAATGTACTTATGTCTTCCCAAACTGGTTTAAAAACACCCTTATTTTCTAATGTCTTTTTAAAAAAGGCAATGGTCAATTGCTCAATGTCTCTAAAAATTTTTATAGAATTTTCTGAAGCATCAAGTATCGAAGGAATACAAGTAAAGTCAGAATGGGTACTATTTGTAAAACGCAAATAGTATTTTTCGGAATTAAGTTCCCGAAAATAATTAAAGTCTTTTAAAGGTTGGAACTCATCAAGTTTATTGCCACTTTCCAGGTAAAGATATTTTATGTTTTGACTCTTTGGTTCTAAAAGTTTTGAATCGTGGATTTCTTGAATAAATCGGTCATTCTCCTCTTCTTCCCCAAAATAATGGGTTTCTGTCCCGTCCAATGAAACAAAGGTTTTTGTATATCGATTTCTGTTGACAAAAACCGCTGTACTCATTCCTCCCCAACTGCAACCAATTACACCGATAGTATTGAAATCTACATTAAAAAAGCTGTTTTGCTTTAGATATCGAATGGCAAATTCAGCGTCATAAACTTGTTCTAACATATCCTCTTTTTGATTGGTCATATCACCGGGGTAGCGACCAACGGACCAAACAGAAACGACTAAAAACCCATTTTCCGCAAGTTTTTCAAGGATTTTATAGTTTTCAAATCCCATTCCGTTAAAACCTGCCATATAAATGATGACAGGATGTTTAATTGAGGAAGGTTCGACGTTAGAAAAGCTGTTTGTTTGAATGTTCAATAATTTTTGACCATCCGCACCTACACCTAATTCGGAAACATAAAACTGTGCAAGTTCATTAGTTATTCCGGAATAATCCTGGTTATCCTGATAGTTGACCGCCCGTTGTTCAAATAGACCGAACAAATCTCCGAACTTTAATGCTTTTTCTTTTTTTTCGCTTGATGGATACCAAATGTCCAAATCGACAGGACGATAATGTAGGATGTCGGTTGGTTCTGTATCCGGTTTGTATATTCTTGTACTGTCTTTTAATTGGAAAGATTTAAATCCGGCATGATAGGTTTGAGCTAAGCAAATACTAACATGTAGTAGGCTTACAACCAGTGTAAATTGGATTTTACCATAGCGGAGGTCGTTCATCTAATAAACAGAATTATTTTAATTGGCCGACTTTGATTTAAATCAAAAACGACAAATTTTCAAACCTTTTTAAAGTCTTCTATGAAATAGACGCATTCAGGCACAATATAGTTGTCTTGTGATTAAGAATATTTTTTAACCCATTAAAAAAAAGTAATTTAAGAAGGAAAACTATAAATTATTTTTTACGCTCTACTACATAATTTACCATAAGTTCCAAGGAATCCCTGTAGTCAGATTCTGGGTATTGTTGCAGTAAGGATAATGCTTCGTCCTTAAATTGGAGCATTTTCGCAACAGCATAATCTAAGCCACCAATTTGTTTAACAAAAGTTATGACCTCTTTTACACGCTTTTTGTTTTTATTGTGGTTTTTAACGGAGTTAATGAGCCAGCTTTTTTCCTTTTGGGAACAGTTATTCAGGGCATAAATTAACGGAAGGGTCATTTTTTGCTCCTTGATATCGATTCCCGTCGGTTTGCCTATTTTTTCCTCTCCGTAATCAAAGAGATCATCCTTTATCTGAAAGGCCATACCGCACAATTCACCAAATTTTCTAAAAGTTTCCACATCTTCGCTTTCCGGTTTAACCGAACAGGCACCCAAACTACAACAGGCTGCTATCAATGTGGCCGTTTTTTGGCGAATGATATCGTAGTACACTTCTTCCGTGATATCCAATCTACGGGCCTTTTCAATTTGCAACAACTCGCCTTCGCTCATTTCCCTTACCGCCACGGATATAATCCGAAGTAAATCAAAATCCCCATGGTCTATACTAAGTAATAATCCTTTGGACAAGAGGTAATCTCCAACGAGAACGGCAATCTTATTTTTCCAAAGCGCATTGATGGAAAAAAAACCTCTACGTTTATCACTTTCGTCTACCACATCATCATGCACCAAAGTAGCCGTATGGATTAATTCTATGACCGATGCTCCACGATATGTACGTTCATTGACTTCGCCATTATTCAATAATTTTGCCGTAAGGAATACGAACATAGGTCGCATTTGCTTTCCTTTTCTATTGACAATGTAATACGTTATTCGGTTGAGAAGCGCCACTTTCGAGGTCATGGACTCCCGAAATTTGGTTTCAAAAAGATCCATCTCCCGGCTTACCGGTTCCTTTATTTGAGATACAATTTTCAAGCAGTTTGGCTTAGAATTTCAAAATTAGCGAAAAGGGTTCGGTTATCTATGGTTTTGGTATTTGGAAAAAACCTTTTTTATCGCTTTTAAAGCACTCATCAAGACTTATTCGCCAATTGTCCGCAGGCCGCATCAATATCTTTTCCACGAGAACGCCTTACTGTAACCGTAATACCATTTTTCTCAAGTCGTTCTACATACATCTCTATGGCCTTATTGGATGCTTGTTGAAATTGACCATCGTCGATGGGGTTGTATTCTATCAAATTGACCTTGGAGGGGGCAAACCTACAGAAATCCACCAAGGCATCTACATCTTCCCGTTTATCATTTATTCCCTCCCAAACCACATATTCATAAGTAATACGGCTTTTTGTTTTTTGATACCAATAAACCAGTGCCTCGCGAAGATCTGCTAGGGTAAAGGTTGCATTAAACGGCATTATGGAAGTTCTGGTTTCGTCGATAGCCGAATGCAGTGAAACGGCCAATTTGAATTTGACTTCATCATCCGCCATTTTTTTTATCAGTTTTGGTACTCCCGATGTGGAAACCGTAATCCTCCTAGGGGACATACCCAGACCTTCCGAAGATGTGATTTTTTCAATGGCCTTGAGTACATTGTTGTAGTTCATTAGGGGTTCTCCCATGCCCATGAAAACGATATTGCTCAATGGTCTATCAAAATAGAGTCGGCTCTCGTTGTCTATGGCCACCACTTGATCGTAAATTTCGTCTGGATTGAGGTTTCTCATTCGCTTTAAACGGGCCGTGGCACAAAACTTACAATCCAAACTACATCCTACCTGACTGGATACACAGGCCGTTGTTCTAGTTTTGGTGGGAATAAGAACGGATTCGACTATCAAATCGTCATGTAACCGTACGGCATTTTTAATTGTCCCGTCCGAGCTTCTCTGCATTTGATCAACCTTAATATGGTTGATAACGAAGTTCTCTTGTAGCATGTCCCGGGTTTCTTTGGACAGGTTGGTCATAACATCAAAGGAATGGGCTGATTTTTGCCATAGCCATTCATACACCTGATTGCCCCGAAAAGCCTTATCGCCTTGGGAAACAAAAAAATTCCTTAATTGGTCCCTGGTCAATGCCCTAATGTCCTTTTTTATTGTTTCCATCAATAACAGATGTCATTATCTACAAAAATCCCGCTTTTCCAAATCATTGATAAAGCGGGACCCTTCATGTTTTTCTCCTCAAAAGATGGAGAATATTATCTTAAAATGAGCATGGCATCGCCATATGAGTAGAACTTATAGCCCTCCATAATGGCTTCCTTATATGCCTTTTTCATTAAATCGTGGCCCATAAAAGCCGAAATCATCATCAATAAAGTCGATTTTGGCAAATGGAAATTGGTAATCATAGAATTAGCAATGCTAAATTCATAAGGAGGAAATATAAATTTATTGGTCCAACCTTCAAACGTGTTCAAGGTATGATTGGAAGATACGGCACTTTCCAATCCTCTCATGGCTGTAGTACCTACCGCACAAATACGCCTTTTTTTCTCAATCGCATTATTGACGATTTCTGTAGCCTTTTCATCAATAATCAATTCCTCACTATCCATTTTATGCTTGGAAAGATCCTCCACCTCTACAGGGTTAAAAGTACCTAAACCAACGTGCAATGTCAATTCTGCAAAATCTATTCCCTTTATTTCCAATCTCTTCAAAAGATGTTTGGAAAAGTGAAGCCCGGCAGTGGGCGCCGCAACGGCACCTTCATGTTTGGCGTAAATGGTCTGGTACCGCTCTTCATCCTCAGGTTCCACATCCCTTTTAATATACTTTGGCAACGGAGTCTCTCCAAGTTCCCTTAGTTTTCTTCTAAAATCCAAATAGGCACCATCGTATAAAAACCTTAAGGTTCTACCACGGGAAGTGGTATTGTCTATAACCTCTGCAACAAGGGTTTCGTCATCACCAAAATATAATTTGTTCCCTATACGAATTTTACGCGCTGGATCCACCAAAACATCCCATAATCGCTGCTCCTCATTAAGTTCTCGCAACAAGAACACCTCTATGCGAGCCCCAGTTTTTTCCTTGTTACCATATAAACGTGCCGGAAAAACCTTGGTGTTGTTAAGGACCATCACATCGCCTTCATCAAAATAATCGATCATGTCCTTGAACATTTTATGCTCAATTTTACCTGTTTTGGTATCTATGACCATTAATTTGGACTCATCCCTATTTTCTGACGGATGTTCTGCCAATAACTCCTTTGGAAGCTCAAAATTAAAATTGGATAATTTCATGTATAGATAATTATTGTTTTTGGTCACATGTAACACCCAAATAAAAATTTCCTTGAATATTGAAATTTTTTTCTGAATGTTTCATTTAATTCTTTTTATGGACCGCTAAGGCCGGATGTAACTTTCGCACAAAAATGTACTAAGGTCAGAAATGCAATTATCGTTTATCACTTGATGCAATCAGAGTACAGCTTTTTGCGGCTGCAAATATACGACCCACAACAGGGGGTTGTCAAGTAAATGGGTAATTATAATTCCTTGATACCAAATTGTAAAGCTTTTAGGTCCTCATAAAAATCCGGATAAGACTTGGTGACCACCATGGCTTCGTTAATAATCAATGAAGTTTTCAAGGCCAGAGGTGCAAAGGCCATGGCCATTCTATGGTCGTTATAGGTATCGATGGCAATCTCGCTATTTATATTTTTCGCGGGTTTCAAAGTAAGCGTCTTATCCGAAACGGATATGTCCGCTCCCAGTTTGGTCAATTCTGTATGTAGGGCATCTAAGCGATCGGTCTCCTTGATTTTCAGGGTATGAAGTCCCGTCAAATAACAGCCCATTCTAAGGCCAAAACAGGTGACCGCTATGGTTTGGGCAATATCCGGGGCGTTCGCCAAATCGAAACTTACCGTTGCTTTTGTAGGTTCCGAAACTTTTTTCAAGGTGATTTGGTTCTCGCCAAATTCGGTTTCCACTCCAAATTCCCCATACAACTTATGAAGTACACTATCGCCCTGAAGACTATTTTTTTTATAGGCGGAAAGTGTAATTTGGGAGCCTTCATCAGAAAGGGCAACGATACTATAGAAATAGGAAGCAGAACTCCAATCTGATTCCACCACCAAAGTAGTTGGTTTTACCTCGGTTTTTGGCTTTACGGTGATACTATTGCCTTGAAAGCTACTTTCTACCCCAATTTCAGTTAGAAGGGCCAAAGTCATTTTTATATAGGGAACCGATGTGATTTTACCCGTCAATTCAAGTTCAAGTCCATTTTCCAGGCTTGGCGCAATTAGTAGCAATGAAGAAATATATTGGCTACTAACGTTCGCCGGAAGACTAACTTTATGTTTCGATAATTTTTTTCCCTTGATATGCAGGGGGGGATAGCCCTCTTCTTTAACATAGGAAATATCCGCACCAAGTTCCTTTAAGGCATCCACTAAAATTTGCACGGGCCTTTCCGTCATTCGCTTTGATCCGGTAAGAATGACATCGCTACCTTCCATAGCCGAAAAATAGCCTGTCAAAAAACGCATTGCAGTACCCGCATGATGTATGTCCACCGTTCCTTCCGTCCTCTTTAATCCGGCCTCCATCACCTGAGCATCATCAGAATTGGAAAGGTTTAAAATTTGTATTCCCGGATACAGGGCTGATAACAATAAGGAGCGATTTGATTCGCTTTTGGACCCCGTTATTTTAAAGGTCTCTTTAAGTAGTTGATTCTTTGGGCCGGTAAGGTGAATTTTCAAGATGCTAGCTATTAAAAACAAACGTCAAAGATAGCACTATTTCAACTTTTTGTTATTGTGATGCCGGTCATGATCACGCTTTGTTTTTAAATCTAACTTTTTGTCAAAAGCTTGTTGTAAATCTACTCCGGTCTGGTTGGCCAAGCAAAGTACAACAAAAAGCACATCGGCCAACTCTTCCCCTAAATCCTTGGTTTTATCGGACTCCTTTTCGCTTTGCTCCCCATATCTTCTGGCAATGATTCGTGCAACCTCCCCAACTTCCTCTGTAAGTTGTGCCATATTGGTAAGCTCATTAAAATAACGAACCCCGTGTTCCTTGATCCAATCATCTACCGCTTCTTGTGCATTTTTGATATTCATTATTCCCTGTTTTTTGTATCGATTATAATAGTGACAGGACCATCATTGAGAAGTTCCACTTTCATATCGGCCCCAAAGATTCCCGTACCTACATTTTTACCCAGTTCTTTTTCCATGTGCTTAACAAAAGCTTCATAAATGGGTGTGGCAACTTCAGGTTTTGCGGCCTTAATATACGAAGGTCTATTTCCTTTCTTGGTGGAAGCGTGGAGTGTGAATTGGCTAACCACAATTATATCGCCGTTTATCTCTAAAACGGATTTATTCATCACCCCATCCTCGTCATTAAAAACCCTAAGATTAAGCACCTTTCTAACCAACCAATCAATATCCTCCGTGGTATCCTCATCGCTAATCCCCAAAAGCAACAGTAATCCGCTTCCAATAGAAGAAATCAACTTTCCCTCTACCTTTACACTGGCCTTGGTTACCCGCTGAATTACCGTTCTCATTTCCTTTCCCCGTGTATGTCCATTCTATAATTCTCTTCTTCCCCCGTTATCATTTGTAAATAGCTTCTATATCTGCTCCATGAAACTTTCCCTTTTTCCAAAGCATCCTTGACCGCGCATTTAGGCTCATCCAGATGGATGCAGTTATTAAATTTACAATCCTGCTTCAATTCAAAAAGTTCCGGAAAATAATCCCCTATCTCCTCCCGTTCCATATCCACAATGCCAAACCCTTTTATTCCTGGAGTATCTATGATTTGCGCATCAAAACTAAGGTCGAACATTTCCGCAAAAGTCGTAGTGTGCTGTCCTTGTAAGTGCTGTTGGGATATTTCAGCGGTTTTTATCTCCAAATTGGGCTCTATGGCATTGATCAAGGTTGATTTCCCTACCCCGGAATGCCCCGAGAACATGGAGGTTTTCCCCACCATCATTTCCTTAATTTTATCCACATTTTTACCCGTTTTGGCTGATATGCCTATGCAGGTATAACCAATCTTTCGGTATAATTCGGCAAGATATTTTATCTCGTCCGTTTCCTCATCGTTATAAGTGTCAATTTTATTGAAGACCAGGACGGTTGGCACTTCATAAGCCTCGGCAGTTACCAAAAATCTATCAATGAATATGGTATATGTCGTTGGATTATTTAGGGTAATCAATAAAAAAACCTGATCAAGGTTGGCGGCGATGATATGTGTTTGCTTGGATAGGTTGACCGATTTTCGAATGATATAATTTTTACGGTCTACAATGCCATGGATAACGCCGACATTTTCCTCACCCTTGTCGTCCAACTCAAAAAGGACCTTGTCGCCTACAGCAATTGGATTGGTGCTTTTAATTCCCTTAATCCTAAATTTGCCCTTTATCCTGCATTCATAGAACGTTCCGTTCTTGGCCTTAACGGTATACCAGCTTCCCGTTGATTTATAAACTGTTCCTTCCATGCTTAACGTACCAAATACAAAGAAACAATAATACTTTTAGAAACAGAATAAAAGCATTGTTTTGAACATACCAAAATTTTGAAAATCAGTACTTTCCTAATTTGGACTTTTAAGCTACTTTTAAATTCAATTAACCACCCTTTAAAACTAAAAAATCATGAAAAGAGTTGTTAACATTCTATTTGTTACGGTACTTACGATGATAACCGCACAAGCCCAAGAATACAAAATTATCACAACCGTTGAATCCATTGTACCCAGTGGATTGGGAAGATCAAGAATTATCGATGCGAATGCAGACCGGGATTATAAAGAATTTTCATCGGTTCAAACAGCCGATGACAATACAAGGAACAAAGCTGATCGCTCCGATATTCGGGTGAAGGATTTTGAAGAGACAAAACTTCTTAATTTCTATAATATTGCTGGTATCCGGTTTCAAAATATTGCTGCCAACGATGCCCTGATTTCTTCTAAACTTACGGCCATGGCCGCCGAGGGATGGGAACTCGTTTTTGTGACCAGCGGTGTTGAGGCAGATGCTGGTGAAAAAGATGGACAGGGAATTTTTGTAACCCGATTTGTATTTAAAAAATAAAAAAGCCCGGTCATTGACCGGGCTTTTTTATTTTATCCATTTACAATCTTTTCTTGGTGATTGATGGATTCTTGGTGAATTGCCTTGAACATTCTCAAGATAAATTCCTCGCTGAGTCCTTTGGTTTCACCTTCCAAAATCATAGCTCCTAAAATCTGGTTCCATCGGTTGGATTGTAAAACCGCAACATTTTTCTCCTTTTTAAGTGCCCCGATACTGTCAGAAATTTTCATTCTTTTACCCAGAGTTTCTATTAATTGATTGTCAATGACATCGATCTGTGCCCTAAGGTTACTCAATTTAGAGTTGTATTCCGCTTCGGGATCGGTTTCCTTTCTAATCTTTAAGTCTTTCATAATCTGGACCAATCTTTGTGGTGTGACTTGCTGTGCAGCATCACTCCAAGCATTGTCAGGATCGTGGTGGGTCTCTATCATCAAACCATCAAAATTCAAATCCAACGCTGTTTGGGAAACATCAAAAATCATATCTCGCTTGCCCGTGATATGGGAAGGATCATTGATTAAAGGCAAATCCGGAAATTTATCCTGAAACTCAACTGCCATCTGCCATTCTGGAATATTCCTATATTTGGTCTTTTCATACGTGGAAAAACCTCTATGAATTGCACCTAATTTTTTAATCCCAGCGGTGTACAGCCTTTCTATTCCACCCAACCAAAGGGCTAAATCTGGGTTTACAGGGTTCTTCACCAAAACTATTTTATCGGTTCCTTCCAAAGCATCCGCCAATTCTTGCATGATAAACGGGCTCACGGTGGAACGTGCACCAATCCACAACAAATCAACATCGTACTCCAAGGCCAATTCCACATGGGCCCTGTTTGCCACTTCCGTAGCGGTCTTTAAACCCGTTTCCTCTCGTACTTTCTGCAACCATTTAAGGCCCAAAGCTCCCACCCCCTCAAAATTACCAGGTCGGGTTCTTGGCTTCCAGATACCGGCACGGTAATAATTTACATCGGTATCCTTTAATTCATGTGCAATCTTTAACACTTGTTCTTCTGTTTCTGCACTACAAGGTCCTGCAATGACCAGTGGATGGTCCAACTTCATATCATCTAACCAGGATCTCATTTCTTTCTTGTTCTCCATTACTTCTTATTTAGCGGTATTCCCTTTAATATTGATTTTATTTTATTCGTATTGTTCATTTCTTTGTAGATACCCTCAAAATCATCGGCCAATAAAAGCTCCCTGAAATCCGTAAGATTCTGTATATATTCGTTTAGGGTGTCTATTACATTCTCCTTGTTCTGTTCAAAAATAGGTGTCCACATGGCCGGAGAACTCTTGGCCAAACGCACGGTACTTTCAAATCCACTGCCTGCCATGTCAAAAATATCACGTTCGTTTTTCTCTTTTTCAATAACCGTCTTTCCTAACATAAATGAACTGATGTGTGACAAATGCGAGACATAAGCTATGTGTTTATCATGCGCCTTGGGATTCATATATCGAATTCGCATTCCTAAGGATTGAAAAACCTCCAAGGCCTTTTCCTGAAGCTTAAACGCTGTTTTTTCCACTTCGCAAATAATATTGGTCTTACCTTGATATAGACCATTTATGGCCGCCGAAGGACCGGAAAACTCCGTTCCCGCAATGGGGTGGCAAGCCAAAAAATTTCTTCTTTTAGGGTGATTTGCCAATGCCCTACAAATAAGTTCCTTGGTAGATCCCGCATCACAAACCACACAATCATCATGTACTATGTCCAATATTTTTGGCAATTCCTTCACTGTGGCATTCACCGGAATACTAACAATCACAAAATCGGCCTTATCCAAATCACTATACGTCGCCTTGTATTCAATAAGACCCAATGCCAAGGCCTCTTCCAAATGTTCCGGATTGGCATCGATTCCAAAAATCTTAGCCTCTGGCATTTTTGCCTTGATATCCTTTACGAAGGAACCTCCTATCAATCCTATACCGATTACAAAAACGTTCATATTATAATCTATCTATGGCTTCCTGAATTTTTTCTTTGGTCACACATAACGAAAATCTAATATATCCCTCTCCATTACTTCCAAAAATGGTTCCCGGGGTAATGAAGATATCCTTATGATATAACACGTTATCTATGAATTCCTCCGAAGAATTAACACTCATGGGCAGTTTGGCCCAAACGAACATTCCAACGGCATGCTCATCGTAACTACAACCTAATTTATCCGCCAGTTTAAAGATTAGGTCTCTTCTCTCTTTATAGACTTCATTAAGGTTGCTATACCAGACATCCGTACTTTCCAACGCGGCCACAGCTCCCTTTTGAATTCCATAAAACATACCGGAATCCATATTGCTCTTTACCTTTAAAATAGCCTCTATAAAGGTGGAGTGGCCCAAAACAAAACCGACACGCCAACCTGCCATATTAAAGGTTTTGCTCAAGGAATTGAGTTCCAGACAAACATCCATGGCGCCATCTATGGCCAAAATGCTTTTGGGTTTGTCATTGAGCACAAAGCTGTATGGGTTGTCGTTTACCAAGAGAATTTGGTTTCTTTTCGCAAAAGCAATCAGATTTGAAAATTGTTCCTCAGTGGCAGTGGCCCCAGTAGGCATATGCGGATAACTCAACCACATCAATTTTACTCCGCTCAAATCCTGTGATTCCAATATATCCAAATCCGGAAACCAGCCATTTGATTCGGTAAGATCATAATATATCGGTTCAGCCTCTACCAATTTAGTAACCGAGGTATAGGTTGGGTATCCCGGATTGGGTACTAGAACGCCATCACCTTTATTGAGGAATGCCATGCTAATATGCATAATACCCTCCTTGGAGCCCATTAAGGGCAGTATTTCGTTTGCTGGATTTGCCATTACCCCAAACCTTTCCTTATAGAATTTGGCTATACCATTTCTTAGTTCCGGCAATCCTTGATAGCTCTGATACTGGTGCGCACCTTCATCTAAAATAGCACTTTGAACACTTTGAATTACCTCTGGTGAAGGAGCCAGGTCAGGGCTTCCTATACCCATATTGATGATAGGCCTACCTTTGGCCATTAGTCCCCGTACTTCCCTTAACTTCTTAGAGAAATAGTATTCCTTTACCGATTTTAATCGTTCGGCCGTTTCAATCATATCATGGCATTTTTATATTCCCCTAAAACTTTTATATCTTCCAACATGATATTCAATAGTGATTTGGCCTTGGCGAAATCACTATATTTTGTAAAGGTTACATCCACAAAAAATGAATATTTCCATGGGGTTTCTATAACTGGAAGCGACTGAATCTTGGTCAGGTTTAGGTTGCAATCGCTCATCACATTCAGCACCGTAGCCAAGCTGCCGCGCTTATGGTCCGTAAGAAACCGCAGGGAAGCTTTGTTTATTTCCTCCTTGGGAAGCTCCTTATTTTTTGTCTTTACAATAATAAAACGAGTAGAATTATTTTTAATGGTCTGGATGTTATCTGCTACGATGTCCAAATCATATAATTCGGCCGCAACCTTGGGTGCTATGGCCGCTACATGTTCCAATCTTTGCTCATGGATTCGCTTGGCCGTTTCGGCCGTATCCACATCCTCTATCAACCTTATACCGGGGTAATCCTTAAAAAATTCTTTACATTGGAGTAGCGCCATAGGGTGTGAGCTGACTTCTTTTATATCCTCAAATTTTTGCCCCTTCAACACCATTAAATTATGATGGATGTTCAAGTAATATTCCCCGATAATATGGAGGTTATTACGGTGCACCAACGCATAATTGGGAATGATTGAGCCGGCAATGGAGTTCTCAATGGCCATTACACCCTTATCGGCCTTCTTTTGTAGTAATTGGTCCACTACCGCATCGAAGGATAGACATTCTACCAATTCCAACTCCCCATCAAAATAGTCCTTCGCTACCTGATGATGATTGGACCCTTTTATTCCCTGTATAGCTATTCGTAACGCCACAACTTTTCCTAAAAAAAAAGTCCCGTTTTTCACGGGACTTTTATATTATATTTTTTTCAATACACTACAACAGTCCCGCACCTCTCTTAAAAAAGAAGTAAAAATAAAAACCGTTCCAGAAATATTGCTTTGTCATAATCTTTAAAACCGCGGCTAATGTAGTAATTATATTTAAATAGCCAAGAAAAGTCCTTAGACTTTTTTAAAAAATTAGAAAAAGAAGTGAAAATTTGATTTTAGCGAGAATCAAAACTTTAAGGCCAATCCAATTCCCTTATCGGAAGGAACTAACCTGTAGGTAGTCTTTCCTAAACTATCGTTGAATTCCAAAATAGCATTTTTCTTATTCTTATTGGCAAGGCAGTAAAAAATGGAACCTACCACTGCTGTACTTGCAAAACCAATGATTGGGGCCGTCGTTTCCTTGTCATTGTTCTCATTGACCAAGTACCAAATACCAAAACCCAAATTGGCGGTTGCGGCCGCGAAGGTTACCCCAAATTGTTTTTTGGATTTCGACCAATACACTTCCGAAGCTGGATTGGAATCCATGGCCATTCCAAATTCCTTCCAAGTCATTTTATCCTTATCCTGATAAAACTCATCACCCCACATACCTTGAAAAACGGTAATCTCTTGGGCATAGGATTGATTTGTATAAAATAGTATTGATAATAATGACGCAATGTATATTACTTTTTTCATGTTTTTTTTGTTTAAAGTTAAATAACATTAATTAAACAAAATGATGTTTGGTGGGCTTTAACATGTTTTTAATATGCTTCAATCTAATACATTTCCCAATTTATCCAAATATTCATTCAAAATGGAGGTTTCCAACTTTCCTTTTTGTTCTTGTCCATTTTCCAATAAAATATCTATCAATCTATTATATCCATATAAATCCGAGAGAATCAATTGTGCCTTGGCATATTGGTCCTCTTCATCTAGGGATAGGTAATACTCCAGATTATCCCTATATTTTTTCGACAAATCAATAAATAATTCATCTGCTCTTGCCTTTTCCCCCAATTTGTAATAACCGGACAAAAACGGTTCTACGAAAGTGGGATAACCATAAAATGCCAAAGGAATATTTTCCATGGTCATGTTTATCAGCTCTTTTGCTTTTTTGGGTTTATGTTCTTCCAATAGTTTTTCCAACAAACGGGCCAAGGCAATCCTATTGGTTACCCCAAACTGTTTCCTTGTTTGTGGGTCATGGTAAATATCCGCACTACCAGAATTTCCCCAGTCCCATGTTTTTACTATGTCCAACATTAAATCAGAATCTATTCTTCCCTTATCGAAAATATTTTCAGACTTGGTTTTTATCGGCACCAATTTATAGACCAGACCATCCAATTGCAAATAGTCGGTCATCCAAACATACTCGGAATCATCAAAACTACCACCGGAGAAATAAATGGGCCGTTCCCAATTATTGTTCGCAATAATATCCAGCATTAAAAGACTCCCTTTTCCTATTCCAGATTGTGGCAAGTCAATATCTATGTAATCCACAATTTTTAAGGCATCCTCCTCTTTTACAAGGCCGCTATCCAAAACTTTTTCTCTGTTTACAGGAACACGTAACTTATAGGTGGGATAATATATGGCGTTGAGATAGCCATTGGAATAACCACTGATATCGCGTCCTTGTTGTTGCAATAGATATTTTACTTTAGTTTGTGGAGCATCGCTGGAAATCCATTTCATAAAATCCTGTATGGACCATCGCTTATCCGATACCGGAGCATAATATACCACATCCCGGGTTCCGTAGCGATACTGCTCATGGGTAAGTTGGGAGGGTATGGCCGGACTTTCATATGCCTGTCTTTTCATTTGATCTATGTACCAGTCCGCATTAAAATAGGTTGTTACAATAACACGGGTATCCGTTCTATATTTTTCGATCTCCTGCGCATACCACAATGGAAATGTATCTATATCACCAATGGTGAAAAGAATGGAACCCACATCTTTTTGGGTGGAATCCAAGTACATTTTAGCCATTGTGAGTGCTGTATACCTTCCTGACCTGTCATGATCATTCCAATTTTCCTGCGCCATAAGCATAGGTACCGCCACAAAACACCCTAATAAAACAACCGGAACCAACAACTTTGGCTTCATATAGTTTATTAAAATTTTGAATACAGCATAAACTCCCAGACCGATCCAAATCGCAAACACGTAAAAGGAACCCACCAAGGAATAATCCCGTTCCCGAGGTTGAAATATGGGTGGATTGGTGTAAAATTGTATTGCCAATCCGGTGAAGAGAAAAAAAACACAAAGTATCCAAAACCGTTTCCGGTCTTTTGAGGCATGAAAAAATAATCCGCAAAGACCCAATATAAGAGGTAGAAAATAATAGGTGTTCCTTCCTTTGTTTTGAAGTTGCGCATCTGGCAATTTTTTCTGGTTTCCCAAACGAAAACCGTCTATTGCAGCAATGCCCGAAAACCAATCCCCATTACCGTCAAAACGTCCTTGTACATCATTTTGTCTACCCACGAAATTCCACATAAAATAACGCCAATACATATATCCGAATTGAAAATGAAAGAGATACTCTAAATTTTGCCATAAAGTTGGTGGGTGTACCTCCAAATAGTCCTTTGCATCCTCCAAAAATTTGATATATTCCTCCACTCCAATCCTATTATTTTCCAGTTGCTTCCTAATATTCCCAACGGCTTCTTGCAGTTCCCTGTTTTTTACATATTCAGGTTTTATTGAAAAATCCAACAAACCGTAATAGCGCATGTAGTTCTCTGCATTTTGATCGCTCCACATTCTGGGCAGCCACCCGGAATGGGCCTCGCTTGTGCCCTGCAAGGCCTCTTTATAATCATTTATGATTTCGTATTTACCCGTCTTTACATTCTTTTCATATTTAGGGCTATCGTCCTTATCCGGATGATTAGATGCGTATTTATCCGAATAATAGGCTCCATAAAAAGGGCTTTCGGCCGCGGGATATTGCTCCCTATTGTAATACGCCAATAAAGCCTTGGCATTGGCTGGGTCATTCTCATTGATTACCGTTTGGGCATTCGCCCTTATCGGCAACATGAACCAAGTAGAGCAGCCCAGCAACAAAAACATTATGGAAAGTAGTATTGTGTTTAGCTTGTAAAGCCTTCTTTTTATCGTATAACGGACCACCACCAGAAAGACGGATAAAATAACCAGTCCGAAAAGTAAACTTCCAGAATGAAAAGGCAGGCCAAAAGTATTTACAAAAAACACCTCTCCCCATCCAAAGAACTTTAGCAACAGGGTGAACGAAAACTTAAAGACCATCATAAGCATACCCACTGCCAAAAAATGGGCAGCCACAAAATTCTTGAAGGTAATATCTCTATATCTCTTAAAATAAAAAAGTAAGCCTATGGCCGGAATTACTAAAAACCCCATAAACTGAATACCAAAGGTTAGCCCCGTAACAAATGAAATAAGTAGCAACCAGCGATTGCCTCTAGAATCCCCTATATCATCAACCCATCTAAGGCCCAGCCAAAACAATAATGACAGGACTAGACTGGCCGTGGCGTACACTTCCGTTTCGGTAGCATTAAACCAAAAACTATCGGAAAAAGTAAAGGTTAAAGAACCAACCACACCACTACCCAAGACCATGATATCCGAAGCACGATTATGGGTCGATTTGTGCAAAAGGTCTTTTAACAGGCGCGTAATGGTCCAAAAAAGAAATAGTATGGTAAAGGCACTTGACAGCACGGATACATAATTTACCATGAAGGCAATTTGTGACGCATCTTTTGCAAATAGGGAAAAAAATGCTCCAAGCATTTGTAAAAAAGGTGCCCCAGGTGGATGGGCTATTTGCAGTTTTGCGGAAGCGGAAATCAACTCACCCGAATCCCAAAAACTTACAGTGGGTTCCACCGTTAAGGAATACACGACAAGTGATACGGAAAAAACCGTCCACCCTAGAACGGTATTCCACTTCTTAAATTTATTTTCCAACATATACCAAATCCTTTTCTCAAAGGACTTCAACGAAGGGAAAAAGGCAAATTAAAAAACGTTGTATTTATAGACTAGTACCCGTACTAATTTTTGAATTTTCTCAGCAATTCCGTTCTTGAGGAGATATTCAGCTTTTGATAGATATTGGTGATATGGGTCTTTACCGTACTCGGACTGATAAACAGTTCACTGGCAATTTCCTTATTACTCCTGCCCATTAGAATCAATTGGCGAATATTCTGTTCCTGTCTGGTAAGGGACTCCTTGGGATAGAAACCTTTTTTCTTGAACCGAAACAACGCTACCGTTAGTCCGAAAAGCAATAGTATTAGTCCTAGATTCGCCATTTTACTCCAACTATATTTTTGCTCTACGTCGGCAAGTGTTAAAAAAGCCATCCTACGGGATAAGAATTGATACTCCTCTGGCTTCATATCGCTTTTTTGTAATTCCGTTAAAAGGGAAGTGTAGTATTTTGGGTTTTCGGCTATATCCTTGTCCAATAGTCCCTTTTCTGCCAATTGTTGAATTCCTATTAATTTGACTATTAAAATTTTCAGGGAATCCTTTTTGTAAAACTCCAACTTTGCCGTATATGCCTCGGTTATTGTATCCTCTACCGACCGGCCCATAGGTTCTTCCTCCTGTATTGGGAAAGCCATTTCATTGGAACCAGACGTATTTCGTGCAGAAGCCATGCCACCAGAACTGCATATGGCCGTAATTGGGCTAAGGTAGACCCCGAGCAATAACATGCAAAGTAAAAGCGGTGTTTTCACTTTTCTAAAAATTAGGTACCATAAAGTTACAAAATATGACTCATTGTCCATCTTGTACGGACCCAACAAGAAGTTCAGGTTGATAAATCAATCCCTAAAAATCAACCGACCATTAAAAATTTCTTGGACATCCACATTCTCAGGGCGATTAAAGGAAATAACATCGCCATTTCCACGAATAGTTCCAGAAATGGATTCTTGGGGGTTGACCAACATATCGTTGCTTCCTCTGTGATTAATTGAGACCGTCTGGGCCAGTAACTCCCGTGCCTCTATTCTAGAATCGCCCGCTGCAATGTTCATGTTTAGGTTTTGGGTAGCCCCTCGCAAGTTAAAATAGGCTATACCATTTACGACAATATTTAAACTCCCCGTATTTAAATCCAAATTAAATTCCCCATCCGTGGTTTCAGCTTCCGGGACTACAAAACTTTCTGAAAGTAAAGTCAAACTTGGATAGGCCAACACCCCATCACTTTTTATGGGAAGACCCGTGCTACTTCTAATTTCCGTAATGTTCGGTGAGGTCACATAAACGGTTGTTAAACCATACTCCCTAAAAAGATTACAGCCATTCGCGTTGCGTAAAATAAGTCGGTCACCCTCCACCGCTAAGGAGACTTCCTCCCTAAGGTTTTCACCAGTCTCGAGTTCCACTTTTTGCGTATCCCCTTCTGATAGAACAAGCGCTACTTTTTCGAATACCGTTATCTTGGTGAATTCAGGCAGCACTATTTCCTCTCGCACCAAATCACCAGCTGTTTGTAAACAATCCGGTGCGTTTTCCGAATTGCAGGATGAATTAATACAAAGCATCAAAACCATAAAAACTGTTTCTATGGAAACAAATACCCTTTTTATGTTTGTATTTAGGTTTTTCATGAATTACAATCTAATTCCTACACCAAATTCCACGGCCTCGGCTGCTGCCCCGTGCGATTTCAGGGTAATGGCACCGAATATTTTGTTTCCAAAATATCTTTTCAATCCGATTCTATTATACATTCTTCCTTCAAAATCAAATGGATAATACACATAATAACCTAACTGGGTAATAATAGACATACTATTGATAAATAGTTCGTGACCTAAAAAAACGCCAACCCTTTTATAATCATCATCGGGCCTTACGTCCATCTCAGGAAATGACGTGCCCTGAAACCGAATCAACTCCTTCAAAAAATTAGAAAAGAACACATCCCCTCCCAGCTGAATGGCACTTTTCCTCCCCAATCGCTTATCCGCATAGACGGAGAAAATAAAGAATCCGTATTGCCCTGAATCGATTACATCACTCTCATTAAGTCCTCCCCTTAAAATCAAATTATATTTTACGGGCTCGCTAATTTTCTCCCTATCCGAAGTATTGATATAGGACAATTCCTCTCCTCCGTCCAAATCATAGGTAAGGCCCATATTTAAAGCAAAGGTATTCGTGGAAGTATTCGGGGACCTAAAATTACCATTGGAATAATGGATGACAGAAACCCCAGCTTTAAAGCCCAATCCTGCAATAATGTTTTCTTTATGGTAGTTGACCATGAGATAGGTAGAACTCATAAAGTCCGAGCCATAAGCATTGTTCCTAAAGTTTTCGACTTTATCATACGGATTGGTCGTGTAGGCAATACCCTGTCCTATCCTAAACTGGATATTTCTTTTAAGGAAGTAAAAATTATAGTGCGCATATAGCCCAAAATTCCTCCCCAATGTAGCATTATTCATATCCTGATAAATGAACGAGGCACCATAATCCGGATAATTATAGAGTTCCTCCCATTCTTGGGAACCATAGGTTTTCCGATTGTAACCCAAAATAAAACCACCGGGGTGGTTGGCAATTAAATGGGAAATATCAGGGTTATGAAGTAAGATCGAGCCATAGAATTGGCTAAAATCCAAGGTATGTTTTTTGATTTCCGAATTTTGGGAAAAACATAGCGTTCCCAAAAGGGACATTAACAAAAAACATTGCTGTTTCATGGGGGTCAAAGGTAGTAAAGTTGGTTGTTAGTTTTTAGTTATTGGTTGATTGTATTTCCCAATTAAAACTGAAATTATTACTTGTACTCCTTTAAAGAGTCCTATAACTAAGGGCCTAACTTAAAAAACCTCTTTCGCAATGGCTTTAATATTGTCCGATTTTCCCATAGAATAATAGTGCAAAACGGGTACACCTGCCGCCTTAAGCTCTTTGGATTGCTGAATGGCCCACTCTACTCCTATTTGTCGTACTTCCTTATTGTTTTTGCAGTTCTCCACTGCATCAATCAAATCCTGAGGAATATCAATACGGAATACCTGTGGCAACAATTGCAAGTGTCGCTTAACCGCAACCGGCTTTATTCCCGGTATTATCGGTACATTGATACCCAAATTTTTGGCAGCCTCCACAAATTCAAAATACTTTTGGTTATCAAAAAACATTTGAGTTACTACATAATCGGCTCCGGCATCTACCTTTTCCTTTAAGCGCTTTAAATCTGTTTGTAATGATGGTGCCTCCAAGTGCTTTTCGGGATATCCCGCTACTCCAATACAGAAATCGGGATAATCATCAGAGGTAATTGTTTCATGTAAATACTGACCATGACTTAAATTCCGAATCTGTTCCACCAACTCCTTGGCATAACAATGTCCGCCTTCCGTAGGGGTAAAATATCGTTCCTCCTTTATGGAATCTCCCCTGAGGGCCATCACATTGTCAATACCCAAATAATGGCAATCCACCAAAACGTATTCGGTTTCCTCCTTGGTAAAACCACCACATAATAAATGTGGAACGGTATCCACATGGTATTTATGCTGAATGGAAGAACAAATCCCCACCGTTCCAGGTCTCATACGGGTCACCTTCTTTTCCAAAAGTCCACCTTTGTCAATATATACATACTCTTCCCTGGATGTGGTCACATCAATAAAAGGCGGTTTAAATTCCATCAGAGAATCTATATTATCATACAGTTCCTGTATACTTTTCCCCTTAATCGGCGGTATCAATTCAAAAGAAAATAAGGTCTTTCCCTTAGCCTGTTTTATATGTTCCGTTACTTTCATTTAGTAAGATAACTTATCACTTTATTTTTTTGGCGTTCCCTAAAGGTCGGGCTTTACGCTATATTTTTATAAATCTACAATTTATAAAAGATGCCGCTTCAATCCCTAACGCATATCAATCATCCGCAATATTTGGTGCGAGCCATTTTTTAGCCTTTTCCAAACTGATTCCTTTTCTCTGGGCAAAATCGGCCACCTGGTCCTCCTTAATTTTTCCCAGACCAAAATATTTTGCTTCTGGATTTGCAAAATAGTATCCCGAAACCGATGCTGCCGGCCACATGGCCAGACTGTCCGTTAGCTTTACCCCTATTCTTTCCTCTACTTGAAGTAGTTCCCAAATGGTCAGTTTTTCCAAATGATCCGGACAGGCCGGGTATCCCGGTGCCGGACGAATTCCTTTGTATGACTCCTTGATCAATTCCTCATTGCTTAAATTCTCATCCTTGGCATAGCCCCAGTACTTGGTTCTCACCTCCTTATGCAAATATTCCGCAAAGGCCTCGGCCAAACGGTCCGCCAGGGCCTTCACCATAATGGAATTATAGTCATCCAAGTTCTTTTCAAATTCAGCGGCAATTTCAGCAGTTCCAAAACCTGTAGAAACACAGAAAGTCCCTATATAATCTTGGACACCGCTTTCCTTTGGCGCAATAAAATCGGCCAATGCGTAATCTGCAACGCCTTCCCTGCGCTGTAACTGTTGTCTCAGGGTTCTAAATACATAGGTATTTCCATCACTGGGGTTCATGACCTCGATATCATCGGTGTTCACCGTATTTGCCGGAAACAATCCAAATACAGCTTTTGCTTTTAGCTGTTTCTTATCCAAAATTTCCTTCAACATCTTTTGGGCATCGGCAAAGAGATTGGTGGCCTCTTTCCCCACGACATCGTCGGTCAATATATCGGGATATTTTCCATGCAATTCCCAGCTTCTAAAGAAAGGGGTCCAATCAATGAAGGAAACCAATTTATCCAGCTCTTGATCCTCTATCACCTGTGTCCCCAACATATGAGGTTCCTTTATTTTAGTACTACTCCAGTCGATTTTAAACTTATTCTCACGGGCCTGAGCTATCGTTTTATATTCCTTCTTCACGGAACGTTTCAAAAACTTGTCCCTAAAGTCATCATAGTCTTCCTTAATTCTCATTTTGTAAGCCGCGGAAGTTTCTTTCTGTAAAAGATCGCCAACGACGGTTACGGCCCTGGAAGCATCGTTTACATGGACCACGGCCTCCTTATATTGTGGGTCTATTTTTACGGCCGTATGTGCCTTACTGGTGGTTGCCCCACCAATCAACAACGGAATACTGAAGTTATTGCGCTGCATTTCCTTGGCCAAGTGTACCATTTCATCCAAGGAAGGCGTAATCAACCCACTAAGACCAATAATATCCACCTTTTGTGCTATGGCCTCGGCAATGATTTTCTCCGGTGGTACCATTACCCCCAAATCAATAATCTCATAATTGTTACATGCCAATACAACACTGACAATATTCTTTCCAATATCGTGGACATCCCCCTTCACGGTCGCCATCAGTATTTTTCCATTGCCTTCCGAATCCCCTTCCTGCGGATTGGCCAATTTCTCCTCTTCAATATAGGGCAATAAATAGGCAACGGCTTTTTTCATGACCCGGGCAGATTTCACCACTTGGGGCAAAAACATTTTACCGCTCCCGAATAAATCTCCGACAACATTCATTCCGGTCATCAAATGACCTTCAATGACTTCAATAGGTTTGTCAGATGCCTGTCTGGCTTCCTCTACATCCACCTCTATATACTGGTCGATTCCTTTGACCAAGGCCCTTGTAATTCGTTCCTGCAGGGGTTCCTCTCTCCAAGAATTATCCACTTTGCTTTCCTTGGCCTTACCTACAACGGATTCCGCAAATTCCAATAATCGTTCGGTTGCATCCTCCCTGCGATTCAACATTACATCCTCAACATGCTCCAGAAGGTCTTTGGGAATATCATCATAAACCTCCAACATTGTTGGGTTTACGATACCCATGTTCATGCCAGCCTTAATCGCATGATATAAAAACACGGAATGCATGGCCTCCCGAACTGGATTATTACCACGAAATGAAAAAGAAACATTACTTACTCCTCCACTAACACTACAATAGGGTAAATTTTCCCGCACCCACTTAGTTGCTTTTATGAAGTCCAACGCATTGAGTTTATGCTCATCCATACCCGTGGCTACCGGGAAGATATTGAGGTCGAAAATGATGTCCTCTGGCGGAAAACCAACCTGGTCCACCAAAATATCATAGGAACGTTTGGCGATTTCAATACGTCTTTCGTAATTGTCTGCCTGGCCTACCTCATCAAAAGCCATAACGATGACCGCAGCCCCATATCGCTTTATCAATTTGGCGTGATGTATGAATTCGCCTTCGCCCTCCTTCAAGCTTATGGAATTAACCACACATTTTCCTTGTACAACTTGTAATCCTGCCTCAATAATTTCCCATTTGGAACTATCGATCATAAGAGGCACTCGGGCAATATCAGGTTCGGCAATGACCAGATTCAAAAACTTGACCATCGCTGCTTTCCCATCGATTAGACCATCGTCCATGTTGATATCGATAATCTGGGCTCCTCCTTCCACCTGTTCCCTGGCAACATCCAAAGCTTCCTCAAATTTTTCCTCTTTTATCAGCCGCAGAAATTTCTTGGAACCTGCCACATTGGTCCTTTCCCCTACGTTAATAAAATTACTTTCTGGTGTCACCACCAAAGGTTCCAGACCACTAAGTTTAAGGTATTTTTTTTGTTTGCTTTCCATATCTATACCTGCTCTACCATTAATGGTCTTGGCTTGTAATCCTTAACCAAATCAGCAATTGCTTTTATATGGGCGGGCGTAGTTCCACAACAACCTCCAATAATATTGATTAACCCTTTATCCAGATACTCCTTAATTTGACTCGCCATTTGTTCCGGATTTTGGTCATATTCTCCAAAAGCATTGGGCAGTCCCGCATTGGGATGGGCCGATATTCCGAATTCACTTTTTTGGGACAGGACCTCTAAATGGGGTACTAAGTCCTTAGCTCCCAAGGCACAGTTAAATCCAACAGATAAAAGGGATACATGGGATACGGAAATCAAGAAAGCTTCTGCCGTTTGTCCTGTTAACGTTCTACCGGAAGCATCGGTAATGGTTCCGCTAATCATGATAGGAACGTCTATATCTCGTTCTTCCTTCACCTCTTCTATAGCAAATAAAGCGGCCTTACAATTTAAAGTGTCCGTTATGGTTTCTATCAGCAAAACATCCACACCACCATCCAACAGCGCTTCCACTTGTTGCTTATACGCTACGCGTAATTCTTCAAAAGTGATGGCCCTGTAACCAGAGTCGTTTACATCCGGGGACATACTGGCTGTTTTATTTGTAGGTCCCATGCTACCTGCCACAAAACGTGGTTTTTCGGGGGTTTTCAACGTGTATTCTTCGGCGACTTTTTTAGCGATGACGGCCGATTCATAATTCAAGTCATACACAAAATCCTGCATTTCATAATCCGCCATGGCAATGGTGGTGCTGGAAAAAGTATTGGTCTCAATGATATCCGCCCCGGCCTCGAGATATTTACGATGTACCTCCGCCAAAGCTTCTGGCTGCGTAAGGGCCAACATATCGTTATTGCCTTTAACATCAATATGCCAATCCTTAAATCGTTCACCACGAAAATCCACCTCTGTGAACTTATATTGCTGCAACATGGTGCCCATCGCACCATCCAATACCAAAATTCTTTTTTGAATTTCCTCTTTTATATTGCTCATTTCTGTTTCATATTGGACGTTATAACCTCCTATTTTAAATCAATTAAATGTAACGTAAGGAATCAAGAATAGGAATTTGAGCTAAGCCTTTTGGGGTTATCTTTCCCGATAGCATTCGGGATAGAACGTAGCACCTACTTACCTACTGACCAAATCAGACTAGACCAAGGGTTGCCAAGGCTTCAATGGGTCTATTCCCTCCACCTTTCTTGATAACAATACAGTTTTTAAAAGAACTGGGGCAAAGTAACGGCTCTACCCGTTCAAAACCAAATAATCATTTTGTAAAGACCTTTCCATAACAAAAAACCCTTCAATTAGTATTCTTGAAGGGTTCCTTAGTCGTTTTAAAAATTACTATGCTATACTTTGAACCACTTCTTTTTTTGCTTCTTTTTTGGAACCGTCAAATCCTTCCACACCTCCAACAGTTGTATATTTCATAACATAGCGTTTTCCAGGATTGACAACTTGATAGGCATACTGACACATCACAGCGGCCTCGTGAAAACCGGAAAGTATCAATTTCAATTTACCTTCATAGGTATTTACATCCCCAATGGCAAAAACACCAGGCAAATTGGTTTGATAATCCTTGGCATTGTTCACCTTAATAGCGTTCCTCTCAATTTCCAATCCCCAATTCCCAATAGGCCCTAATTTTGGGGACAATCCGAATAGCGGAATAAAATTGTCCACCTCTAAATAGGTCTCGCCCTTTTCTGCGTCATTATGTTTAACGACAACGGCTTCCAACTTCTCATCGCCATATAATTTTTTAACCTCGGCTTCCGTAAATAATTTTATTTTACCCAATTTGGCCAATTCCGATGCTTTCTCAACAGAGTCCAAGGCTCCTCGGAATTCATTTCTACGGTGAACCAAGGATACTTCCGAAGCGACATCTGCCAAGAAAATGGCCCAGTCTAGGGCAGAATCTCCTCCACCGGCAATAACCACCTTTTTACCACGATAGACCTCAGGATTTTTGACCATATAGGCCACGCCTTTATCCTCAAAATCCACAATATTGGAAATAGGAGGCTTCCTAGGCTCAAAAGAGCCTAAACCGCCTGCGATCACCACAACTGGTGCATGGTGCTGAGTACCTTTATTGGTAGTAACAATATAGGAACCATCTTCTTGTTGGTCCAAGGTTTCCGCCCGTTCTCCCAAGGTAAATCCGGCTTCAAATGGCTTTATCTGTTCCATAAGATTATCCACTAATGTACCCGCCAATATTTCCGGAAAAGCTGGAATATCATAAATCGGTTTTTTGGGATAAATCTCCGAGCATTGACCACCAGGCTGTGGCAATGCATCGATAAGATGGCATTTTAATTTTAGCAGTCCTGCTTCAAATACGGTAAATAATCCTGTTGGGCCTGCACCTATGATTACAATATCTGTTTTTATCATACTTCTTAATTAGGATTTAGTGGTTAGGAGTTAGCTGTTTAGCTAAAAAAATCTTTTATCTATTCACTTAGAACTTTTGACTCTTTACTATCTACATATCGTTTTTTTATTTCGATAAGCTTTTGCCGATGTCGAACCACTTCCCCAATAATAATGATGGCAGGGTTGGACAATGTATTCTTCTTTACTTCGTCTTCTATGTTGGAAATAGTTCCTACACCTATTTTCTCGTCTCTCGTCGTTCCGTTTTGAATAATGGCAATGGGTGTTTCGTCTTTCCCTTCTTTTTTAAAAAGCGAAACGATTTCAGATAACTTGGACATGCCCATGAGAATGACCACCGTAGCATTACTTTTGGCCGCCAAGGCTACGTCTCCTGATAATTTATGCTGTTTTGTTGTTCCTGTAATGACCCAAAAACTCTCCGATGCCCCTCTTTTAGTAACGGGAATATTTTGATGGGCAGGAACACTTAAACTGGACGAAATCCCAGGAACCATGGACGTTTCCAGACCGTGGGAAGCTGCAAATTCCATTTCCTCGGCCCCACGCCCAAAAACAAAGGAATCCCCTCCTTTTAGCCGGACTACGTGTCCGTGGGATTTGGCCCTGGAAACAATAAGCTCATTTATCTGGTCCTGCTGATAGGTATAACACCCTTTTCGTTTTCCAACGAATATCTTTTCCGCCTGTTGGGCATATTGCAAAAGTTCTTCGTTAACCAGGGCGTCATACAAAACCACATCGGCACTTCGCAGGGCCTTTATCCCCTTAAAAGTTATCAATTCAGGATCGCCCGGTCCCGCTCCCACAACAGTTAACCTCCCTTCCTTTTGGAAGGGAGTGCTTACTGCTGCTGCGATTGTTTTTTGATTGGGTTGTTTGTTAAACTGCATTTTAAACTTGCGCTAATTCTTGTTCCCTATACTTTTCAACGGTTTCCAAAAACAATCTTGCATTTTTCAAATATGATGTGGCAAATTCTTTCGTTGGCTCATTCTTGTTTATTTGTAGCACCATAGTTTCAAACCCACCCTCTACGGCAATTCTACCATCCGCAACAAATTTCTCGTCAAAATCCTTGATGATACTTGCGTGTGTATTCACCTTCGTATTTTCTGATGTCAATAAGGCCTTGGCCGAATTTACCATGGAGGCATAGGCATAATAAATACTGGCCGCCCATTTTTCCTCCTCAAATTTCTCTTGGGCATTCTGAATCTTTTCCTCACTTTCAAAAAGCAACGTCGCAATCAAATCGATGACTACCCCTGCGCATTCACCTACTCCGATAGCTTTTTCATATTTTTCAGTATTTCCCCAATCGATGAAATCATCGGCAGTTAAATCATCGACACTGGATAAATGGGTCAAGAAATCGTAGAAATACATTTGTCCTTTTTCGGCATAATAATCAGGAAAAGATTTTCCGTTGCCGTTAGCATCAAAATCGTCCAATATTAATCGTAAGGCTTCAGGTCCTCTTTTACTTGGCACTTTTACAACCTTATCCGCAAATCTTCCATTTCCATTTCCATAATTTCCGCCTCCCAATAATACCTGCAAAGCAGGAGCTACCAATTTATCCTTGGTTCTAACGGACATCCCCTGAAAACCTATATTGGCCATATTGTGTTGCCCACAGGCATTCATACATCCGCTTATTTTAATGACGACATCCGGATTTTCAATATATTGTGGATATTCTGCTTTTATTACCCGTTCCAGCTCCTCCGCTATTCCCGTACTGCTCGCAATACCCAGGTTACAGGTATCCGTTCCAGGACAGGCGGTAATATCCAGTGCCTTATTGTAACCTGCCTCGGCAAAACCTAGTTTTTTTAGTTCCGTGAAGAAAAATGGAATGGCTTCCTCCTTTACATAGGGAATCAATATGTTTTGGCGCAAGGTCAACCTAAACTCACCAGCAGCGTACTTCTGCACCAAATCCGCCAACAATCTGGCCTTATCAGTATAAAAATCCCCTAAAAGTACCTTTATGCCAATAGCTACAAAACCACCTTGTTTCTGTGGTACAATATTGGTCGATTTCCATTTCTCAAATTCCTTGATATCGTCGATTTCTACTTTTGGAGCTTCGAGCTCGGAAACTTTTATTTTAGGATATGCCAAGGCATCGATAGGATAGGCTTTAAAGGGAATTGCCTTGCATTCTTCATCAATCAGTTTTCTAAAACCATCCAAGCCCACATCTTTCAACAAGAACTTCATTCTGGCTTTTGCCCTGCTTTTTCGTTCCCCATAACGGTCAAAAACACGGACCACTACTTCCATCAAAGGAATTATTTTATCCGAAGGCAAAAATTCATACAGCATATCGGCATGTCTAGGTTGAGATCCCAAACCACCTCCCAACATCACCTTGAAGCCTTTTATACCTTCCTTGACTTTGGCAATAAAACCAAGGTCGTGCATGTAGGAAAGTCCGGTATCTTCATCCGAAGCGGAAAAGGACACCTTAAATTTTCGTCCCATTTCCTGACTGACGGGGTTTCTAAGAAAATATTGAAAAAGCGCATGGGCATAGGGCGATACATCAAAAGGCTCCATGACATCGATTCCTGCAGTTTCACTGGCCGTGACATTTCTTACGGTATTTCCACAAGCTTCTCGCAAGGTAATATCGTCTTTTTCCAGCTCCGCCCAAAGTTCAGGAGTTCTGTTCAAATCCACATAATGGATTTGAATATCCTGCCTTGTCGTAATATGTAGCCTACCTCTGGAATACTCATCGGAAACCTCACAAATACGGTGCAATTGTTTAGATGTCACCTTGCCATAAGGCAACTTAATCCTGATCATTTGCACTCCCTGTTGGCGCTGTCCATAAACCCCTCTGGCCAACCGTAGACTTCGGAATTTCTCCTCGTCCAACTTGCCTCCATGGAATTCATGAATCTTTCGCTCCAGTTCCAGGATATCCTTTTCAACAATCGGATTTTCTATTTCTGTTCTAAAACTCTGCATTGCTCTTTAATTATTTAATCTTGTCGCACCCCTTCGATTTATTACTTTAATACTAATCCTATCGATTTAATATATTTTAAATCAAAACATACTGGACTTTAATTCATTACAGGAGCCACGACTAACTTATAAAACCTGCTCCTACAGTATTATTGGATTGGGTATCGATAAGAATAAAAGAACCATTGGTCCTATGATTTTTGAATTTGTCATAAAATATGGGCTTGTTCAATCGGAAACTTACCTCCGCTATATCATTCATTCCCAAAGCTTTGGCTTGGGTATCTATGCCGGAATAATCAGGTGCAATTTTATGATGTACTTGATCTACCTTGGCCAATACCTTATTCACCCCATGCTGAACCACATATTTGTTCCCAGCCGCCAACGGCTTGGAATCCATCCAAGAAATGGTAGCAGTAAATTGCTTTTCTATGGTTGGGAGGTCATTGGCCTTGACCAACATATCACCCCTGCTTAAATTAATTTCGTCTTCCAACGTTATGGTCACAGATGACCTTCTGGAAGCCGTTTTATATTTTTTATCGTAAACATAAATATCCTTGATTTTGGACCTTGTTTGTGAAGGTAGGGCGACTACCTCATCACCCACACTCAACTCACCTCCGTACACCTTACCTGCGAATCCCCTAAAATCATGATGTTCTTCCGTTTTTGGACGAATAACATATTGCACAGGAAAGCGTGGCGTACCCACATTTGAAACCGCTGCAAGATCCAATCCTTCCAAATGCTCCAATAAAGTTTCCCCTTTATACCACGGAGTATTTTCGGATTTATTCACCACATTATCACCCTTTAGTGCACTGACCGGAACAAAGGTGATTTTTTGATCGGCATAATCCCGTTTTTCCATCAATTTTTCAAAATCGGCCTTAATTTCATTGTATCGCTCCTCAGAAAAATCGACCAAGTCCATTTTATTAATGGCCACCACCACTTCCTTAATACGAAGAAGGTTATTGATGAAAAAATGCCTGTTAGTCTGCTCAATGACCCCTTTACGGGCATCAATCAAAATAATGGCCGCCTGAGAGGTAGAGGCACCCGTTACCATGTTTCGGGTATATTCCACATGTCCTGGGGTATCAGCGATGATATAACTTTTTTTCGCAGTGGAAAAATAGATATGGGCTACATCTATGGTAATTCCCTGCTCCCGCTCCGCTACCAACCCATCCGTAGCCAAGGAAAAATCCAAATAATCATATCCTTTTTGCTTACTGGTCCTTTCTATGGCTTCGAGTTTATCCGAAGTCAGGGATTTGGTATCGTAAAGTATCCTTCCAATCAAGGTACTTTTACCATCATCCACACTACCTGCCGTTGCTATTTTTAGTACTTCCAATTTCGTTGTTCGTTGTTAGTTCATAGTTGTTGGTGTTATTCGCAAATACTATCAACGAACAACCAACAACTATCAACCAGGTTAAAAATATCCTTGTTGTTTTCTTTTTTCCATGGCGGCTTCGGAACGTTTGTCGTCTATACGGGCACCACGTTCTGAAATGGACGAATCCCTAATTTCGGCTACCACCTTATCTATACTAATGGCATCCGAAAGAACTGCTGCCGTACAGGACATATCCCCTACCGTTCTAAAACGAACCATCCGTTCTTCCACGACCTCATCCTCGTCCCTGAATACAATTCCATCCTCGGCAGACCATATCATACCGTCCCTAAGAAAGGTCTTACGCTTATGTGCAAAATAGATGGAAGGAATTTCTATTCCTTCATACTTTATATAGGACCAAACATCCAGCTCCGTCCAGTTGGAAATAGGGAAAACACGTACGTTCTGACCCAACTCGATCTGACCATTTAACATATCGAACAATTCCGGTCTTTGGTTTCTTTCGTCCCATTGTCCAAAATCGTCACGAACAGAAAATATCCTTTCCTTGGCCCTTGCTTTTTCCTCATCCCTACGGGCACCTCCGATACAAGCATCGAACTTAAACTCTTCAATGGCATCCAATAGCGTCGTTGTCTGCAAACTGTTTCTACTGGAATATCTTCCAGACTCTTCCTTGACCTTTCCTTGGTCAATAGAGTCCTGGACATTCCTTACGATAAGTTCCAATCCCATTTCCTTCACCAAGCGATCTCTAAATTCTATAGTCTCTGGAAAATTATGCCCAGTATCAATATGCATCAAGGGAAAGGGAATTTTAGCGGGCCAGAAGGCCTTTTGGGCCAACCTTACCAAAGTAATCGAGTCCTTTCCTCCCGAAAACAATAAAACCGGTTTTTCAAATTGTGCAGCTACCTCCCTCAAAATATAAATGGCCTCGTTCTCTAGGGCATTGATATGGGCGGTATTCTCACCGATTTCCGTTGGTACTTCCAATTCTTTTACTTCCATAGGTATTTTTTATGTATGCAATCCGCACTCCCTATTGGCCAAAACCTTGGTGGGATCAAAATAGTTATGTTCATTGGGAAGATCGAACTTCCTTAAATAGGTATCTAATTGGGTATCACTATAATGATAGAAAGGACTTACTTTTAGCACTCCGTCCTTGCTCAAACTTAAAATATCCAAACTATCGCGCAAAGCTGTCTGACCTTTGCGCAAGTTCGTAAACCAAACATCCGGCTTAAAGTCTGCCATGGCCCTGGCAAAAGGTTCCAATTTCACCTGCTTGGTAAATTCCTCATGTCGGGGATCATCTATTTGTGGAATTCCCATTATGGCATCCCTATGGGCAGAGGTCTGTCTGGGAACATATAGTTTGATGTTCAACTGTAACCTTTCAATTAGCTCCTCCGCATGTTTGTAGGTCTTTGGGGTATTGTACCCCGTATCGCACCAAATCACAGGAATATCCTGACTTACTTGCGATACCGCATGTAAAATAGCGACTTCATAAGGCCTAAAATTGGTAGTAACCACTGGCGTATTACCGTGTTTCACGGCCCAAGAGATGATTTCCTCTGGTGGTATACCCTTGAATTGGGCGTTCAATTGTTGAATTTGAGATGTTGTTAATGCCATACCTTTTTTATTTGCCCCATTTTATTAAGTTCCACAACCTTTCATGAAAAAAATAGAGAATCATTTTCGTAACAAAATCAATGGAGGCTATGGATGCCGCAATTGAAATCTTACCCGTAAGGATGTATGAAATAACGAGGGTGTCCAGAGTTCCTATGATACGCCAGCTAAATGCCTTGGCAATACTTCGTATCGGCTTTTCGGATTTTTTATCCTCCGCGTAGGTTGTTTTTGTGGTTTTCTTATCTAAAACAAGTTGATCTGCAATCATCTTAAATGCTTTCTTTTATTACCCTACTTATTTAGTAGAGTTTTCAAAAATAGAATTTAATTTTTACCTGTCACCAATGAAATCCATAAAATTTATAATTACCCTATAGAATTAGTAGATTATTAACAAAACAGGGGTGAAATTGAGATATTTCCAACAAGAGGTTTAGATGGGCAAGCTTATTTCTCGTCTTAGGGTTGATTGCAAAGAATATCCTGCAAAGTATTGTTTCGGTATACCGCCAAGGCACTGTCCCTAACTTGGAGCATCAATTTGTGGACGGAGCATGTCCTTTCATCCGGGCAATCATCACAGCTTTCGTAAAAATTAAGGCTTACACAGGGTACCATGGCAATGGGCCCTTCCAGTACCCGCATAACATCGGTCATGTATATTTGGTCTGGATTCTTTAAAAGATAATATCCCCCACCCTTACCCTTTTTGGAACTCAGGAAACCCGACTTGCGAAGACTTAATAAAATACTTTCCAAAAACTTTTGGGAGATATTCTCATGCTCCGCAATTTCAGAAATCTGAACCGGCTTTCGATCCTTTTGGTTACCCAAATAGGCCAATGCCTTTAGTCCATATTTTGTCTTTTTGGAGAGCATGGTGCTAAGATACTTAAAATTGGAATTGAGTGTTCCAAAACTGGAATCCGGAAATTGTCCGAAAAAATGTAAACATTAAATTATTTTAGCCCAACCCTTTAATTGATTGAACTTTTAGAGCATTTGGTGTTAAAAGATAATTTTTGTTAATCTTCTGTCTTACAGTTCCATTACATTTTAATATTTCTTAACTTGTAACATCCCTTTCAAAAACAAATCAATTATGTCAAAATTCAGCTTAAAAATAAACGGAAAGACTCAAGAGGTCGATGTGGACGAAAACACACCAATGCTTTGGGTACTTAGGGACCATCTCAAATTGGTGGGCACAAAATACGGATGCGGCATTGCTCAATGTGGGGCCTGTACCGTTCACCTAGGAGATAATGCCGTTCGTTCCTGTCAAATACCTGTTTCATCTGTTGGGGACCAAGAAATCACTACTATAGAAGGTTTGTCCGAAAATGGTGATCATCCAGTACAGCAGGCTTGGTTGGAAATTGATGTTCCCCAGTGTGGATATTGTCAAGCGGGTCAGATAATGAGTGCATCGGCCCTTTTGAAAAGAAATCCAGTACCCTCCGATACCGAAATAGAAGCCGCCATGAACGGAAACATCTGTAGATGTGGAACCTACACGCGCATTAAAAAAGCGATCAAGACGGCAGCATCTGCAACTGAAAATGCTTAAAGCGTACCTAACACCCTAAAAACAAAGAAATGACACTCGTAAAAACAAAAATAGGAAGACGATCTTTTATAAGAACTTCGGCACTTGCCGGTGGGGGTATGATGGTGGGTTTTAGTTGGCTCGCCTCTTGTAAAATGACCCCTGAAGAAGTAAATAGCCTTCCCAAGGAATGGTTTGACATAAATGGCTTTCTGAAAATAGGTGATAACGGCATGGTAACCATCATGTCCCCAAACCCAGAAATTGGCCAAAACGTAAAAACGGCTATGCCGATGATCGTGGCTGACGAATTGGACGTGGATTGGAAAAAAGTCATTGTTGAGCAGGCTCCTTTAAACCTGGAAGTCTTCCAACGTCAATTGGCAGGTGGAAGTCAATCCATTAGAGCGGGCTGGGAAGGATTACGAATGGCTGGTGCTACAGCAAGAAAAATGTTGAAACAGGCAGCTGCCAAGGCTTGGGAGGTTCCAGAGAATGAAATTACTACTTCCAATGGCATGCTTTACCATGAAGCCAGCAACAAGTCCGCTGGATATGGGGAAATGGCATCTGCAGCAGTGGGCGTAGCTTCTCCCAATGACCCACCGGAAAATATTGAAGTTCCGGAAGAAGTGGAATTAAAGGATATTAAAGATTTTACAATAATAGGTACGGACAGATTAAATGTGGACGGACCAAAAATAGTTACAGGAAAACCATTGTTCGGAATCGATGTTCAAGAAGAAGGCATGTTAACTGCTATGATCATACATCCTCCGGCGTTTGGACAGACGTATAAATCCATGGATGTGGAGTCCATTAAATCCATGCCGGGAATCGTAGATGTATTTCCAGTGGAAGTATATCCGGAAGGCGTTGAAAAACAATGGTCCGATGGTGGCGGAATCGCAGAATTAGTGGCCGTTGTCGGAGAAAGTACCTGGCAATGTATGCAGGCCAAAAAAGCGTTGAAGGTAGAATGGGAAAGCCCGTCCAACTTGGAAAGCACGGCATCCTACGAAGAAGACCTCGAGAAACTGATAGAGGCTCCAGTTGAGGCACCTGCTAGAAGCGACGGTGATTTCAATAAGGCTATTAAAGGAGCTGCAAAGGTTATAGAACGTACGTATAGTGCTCCATTCCTGGCGCACAATACTATGGAACCCATGAACTTTTTTGCCAACGTAACAGCGGACAAGGCAGAAGTTAAGGGCCCTATACAGACTCCTGAGTTTTTGGAAAAGACCTTATCCTCCGTGTTAGGATTGCCCATTGATAAAATAGATGTTGGCATGACCCGTATGGGTGGTGGATTTGGACGTAGGCTCTACGGGCACTTTGGTGTAGAGGCGGCCGTTATTTCCAAAAAAGTGCAGGCTCCAGTCAAATTGGTTTATACCCGCGAGGACGACATGACCCAAGGAACCTACCGCCCTGCCTACAAAGTGAGGTTTAAAGCAGGGTTGGACAAGGACAACAATCTAATAGCTTGGTCCGTGAAGGGAGTTGGAACCAATGATGATTTAGTTTTTGAAAATAGATTCCCCGCGGGAGCTGTAGATAATTATTTGGCCGAAAAGACCAGCCTACAGACCAAAATTACAACAGGGGCTTGGAGAGCACCTAGATCCAACTTTATGGCCGGTGCGGAGCAGTCCTTTATGGACGAGGTAGCCGAATTGGCTGGTAAAGATCCTATCGAATTCCGATTGGAATTGTTTGACAGGGCCATAAAAGATCCCGTTGGCCCTCCTGAGAAAAACGATTATGATCCAGAACGCTATGCGGGAGTATTAAAACTTGCCAAGGAAAAATCTAATTGGGGCAATACTAATGACGGAAAAGCAAGGGGAGTTTCGGCATATTACTGCCACAACTCCTATGTAGCCCAGGTATTGGATCTTACCATGGACGGTAACAAACCTATGGTAGACAAGGTTGTCTGTGCTGTTGATTGCGGAATCGTAATCAATCCGATAAGTGCCAAAAACCAGATTGAAGGGGGTATCATAGACGGTATTGGACATGCTACTTATTCTCAAATGACCTTTGAGGACGGGGTTCCGCAGCAGCAGAACTTCGACTCCTATCATTTAATTAGAAATAGCGAAGCGCCCAAACAGATAGAATCCTATTTTGTGGACAACGGTATAGACCCTACCGGACTGGGAGAACCTTCGTTGCCACCGGTCATCGGGGCATTGGCGAATGCCATGTACAAGGCTACCGGAAAACGTGTCTACAATCAACCCTTTATTCTTGAAAAGGAAATAGTGGGATAGTATATTGCTTGGCCTATAATTGCTAGGTATTACCGTTACGACCCCACGGCCGTAAATGTAAAAAGTGTTATCGAAGATTTTTTCGGTAACACTTTTTTAATTCCATGTCAACCAAAGCTAAAAATCATATAGCCTACATTATTTTGAACTTCCCTGCCTTAGTTTTCCTTTTGTATATCAATATTTTGTAATTTCAACAAGGACAACAACTTATCAAAAATTATGGCAGCATTCTCATTAAAAATCAACGGAGCACAACATGAAATCGATGTTGACCCAACAACGCCCATGCTTTGGGTCCTTCGAGATCATTTAAACATGGTTGGAACCAAATACGGTTGCGGTATTGCACAATGCGGTGCCTGTACGGTACATCTTGGCGACAACGCCGTTCGATCTTGTCAGTTACCGGTATCATCCGTGGGCGACCAAAAAATTACCACTATAGAGGGCCTATCGGAAAATGGGGACCATCCGGTTCAAGAAGCTTGGCTGGAAGTAGACGTTCCTCAGTGTGGTTATTGCCAAGCGGGTCAGATTATGACGGCATCTGCTTTGCTCAAACGAAACCCTAACCCTTCTGACGATGAAATTGAAAATGCCATGAACGGAAATATTTGCCGTTGCGGTACATATACCCGAATTAAAAAAGCCGTAAAAATGGCTGCCACTACGAATCAAAACTCATAAATCAGATGACCCATATCAAAACAAAACTAGGAAGACGCGCATTTATAAAAAACACCAGTCTTGCGGGAGGTGGACTGGTTCTTGGATTTAGTTGGCTAAATTCCTGTAAACCTAAAGGTGCGGAAGCCGTGGCCATGGAATTGGAAATGCCCAAGGAATGGTATGAAATCAATGGATATTTAAAAATTGGGGATAATGGGGTCGTTACGATTATGTCCCCCAATCCTGAAATCGGACAAAACGTTCGAACCTCTATGCCCATGATTGTGGCAGATGAACTGGAAGTGGATTGGAAAAATGTGGTCGTTGAGCAAGCTCCCCTAAATACAAATCTGTACAGTTGGCAGGTGGCCGGTGGCAGTAGATCAATAAGCAGCTCTTGGCAAAATCTACGTATGGCAGGAGCAACGGCACGGCATATGTTAAAAGAGGCAGCGGCCAAGGCTTGGCAGGTGCCCGTTGAGGAAATCACTGCAATTGAAGGTGTACTTTCGCACGAGGCAAGCGGCAATTCCGCCGGATATGGCGAAATGGCATCGGCTGCGGCGAGCTTGGAAGTACCCGAAGAAATAGAATTAAAAGAGATTGCGGATTTTTCCATTATCGGAACATCACGTAAAAATGTGGATGGTAAAAAAATAGTAACGGGCCAACCCCTATTTGGATTGGACGTACAGCGGGAAGGTATGTTGATCGCCTCATTGGTTCATCCGCCTGCCTTTGGCATGAAACTAAAATCCTTTGATGCAGAGTCTGTCAAAAAAATGCCGGGGATTCACGATGTTTTTTCCATCAAACTATACGATGAAGATTACAAAAAAAACACCTTTCACTTTACGGCCTTCAATGAGTTGATTGCGGTGGTAGGGGAAAGTACTTGGCAGGTATTTCAGGCCAAGAAGGCCTTGAATGCCGAATGGGAAAACGCTTCCGATATTACAGAAACCGTTACCATGTTCGGCAATGATATGGAAGTTACCTTTCCCGCAGGTATGGAAGATTCGGAAACCCATACCACCAAATTAAAGGAACTGGTAACTTCAAAAGGAAAGGTAACACGCAAAGATGGTGACCCTGAAACCGCTTTTAAAAATGCCGCCAAAATTATTGAGCGGAGTTATAGTTGTCCGTTTTTGGCGCACAATACCATGGAACCCATGAATTTCTTTGCCCATGTAACGGAAGACCATGCGGAATTATTAGGTCCTACACAAACACCAGAATGGATGGAACCCGCTGTTTCCGAAGTTTTGGGATTACCGTTGGAGAGCATCGATATACAAATGACGCGACAAGGAGGAGGTTTTGGCCGAAGGTTGTACGGTCACTTTATGGTGGAAACCGCCTTGATATCCAAAAAAATGAAAGCTCCCGTAAAATTGGTCTATAGCCGGGAAGATGATATGACGCAAGGGATTTATCGCCCTGCTTATTATGCCACCTACCGTGCAGCTTTAGACGAGGATAACAATTTGATAGCCTTTCATGTAAAGGGCGGGGGAATTCCGGAAAGTCCAGTATTCGCCAATCGGTTCCCTGCCGGAGCCATTGACAATTATTTAGCTGAAGACTTTACCCTTGATTCCAACATTACCACCGGTGCATTTAGAGCGCCACGCTCCAATTTTATCGCCGGGGCGGAACAGTCCTTTTTAGATGAACTGGCCGAGGAAATGGGCAAGGACCCCATCGATTTCAGATTGGAACTACTAAAACGTGCCCAAGAGAACCCAGTCGGGGAAAAGGAATCCAATGATTATGACGCGGCCCGATATGCAGGCGTGCTGGAATTGGTGAAGGAAAAAGCGAATTGGGGCCAATCCGAAGCGGGAGTCCACAGAGGGGTTTCAGCCTATTTCTGCCACGACAGTTACGTTGCCCAAGTATTGGATATGGTTATGGAAAATAACAAACCCATCGTTCAAAAAGTTACGGCTGCCATCGATTGTGGCATTGTTGTAAATCCGGATGCGGCATCGAACCTATCTGAAGGGGGAGCTATTGACGGAATTGGCCATGCTATGTATAGTGGCCTTACCTTTAAAGATGGCACTCCAGAACAGAACAACTTTGACCGATATCGATTGATTCGGCATAGCGAAGCACCAAAATCCATTGAAACGCACTTTGTGAAAAATGACATAGACCCAACGGGAATGGGCGAACCGCCATTTCCGCCAATCATGGGGGCCTTGGCGAATGCATTGTATAAGGCCACGGGCAGAAGACATTATCATCAACCCTTTATAACGGACAAACCGCCATTGGTGGGATAAGGCTCAAAACGAATCTAAAATATCCGAATAAGTGACTACCGTTAAAACCAAAATTGGACGTCGATCATTTATAAAAAGTAGCGCCTTGGCCGGCGGTGGAATGGTACTGGGCTTTAACTGGTTAGCTTCGTGCAAAATGTCAGCGGAAGAAGTGAACCAACTACCCAAGGAATGGTTTAAAATCAACGGATATTTAAGAATAGCGGACAATGGTCAGGTGACCATTCTATCCCCAAATCCAGAAGGGGGCCAAAATGTAAAGACGTCTATGCCCATGATTGTTGCGGATGAACTGGGAGTTGATTGGAAAGATGTCATTGTTGAACAAGCACCCTTGGACACAAATGCCTTCTCATTTCAATTTTTGGGAGGAAGCCAATCCATTCGAAGAGGCTGGGAAGGGCTGCGTATGGCCGGAGCTTCGGCTAAGGCCATGTTGATTGCGGCTACGGCCCAAGATTGGCAAGTACCCTCAGAAGAAATTAGTGCACGTAATGGCATTTTAACACATACCGGAAGTGACAAAAGTGCTTCCTATGGGGAAATGGCCTCAGCTGCGGCAACAATGAAGGTACCGGATGAAGTGCAATTAAAGGACATCAAGGATTTTACCATTATTGGCACATCCCAAAAAAATGTGGACGGACACAAAATCGTTACCGGCAAACCCTTGTTTGGGGTAGATACCTATAAAGAAGGTATGCTGACCGCCATGATCGTACATCCGCCTGCATTCGGATTAAAATTAAAATCCATTGATGATAGCGAGGCCAAAAAAATGCCCGGTATCAAGGATGTCTTTACCATTAAGGTATTTAACGACGATTATGAGAAGGCCTTTTTTGATACAAGAACCTTCAACGAAGTGGCGGTTGTTGTTGGAAACTCCACTTGGGAGGTGATGCAGGCCAAAAAAGCATTGAAAATTGAATGTGAGCCCATAGAAAGTACGACAGAAAGTCGGGACCGCTTTGGTCGCAAATGGAAGGAACATACGCCTTCAGGTTTGGAGAGCACAAAGAAACACTATGCGGAAATGGTGGCCATGACGGCCAAAAATGCAACCGTAAAACGTAGAGACGGAGAACCCGAAAAAGCATTTAAGAATGCAGCCAAGATCATCGAAGCAAATTATACGGCTCCTTTCTTGGCCCATAATTGTATGGAGCCCATGAACTTCTTTGCCCATGTCACCGATGAAAAGGCAGAACTGATAGGGCCGCTTCAAAAACCCGAATTGACCGAGCAAACACTATCCGCACGTTTTGGCATGCCCGTAGAAAATATCGATATCCAAATGACCCGTTTGGGCGGGGGCTATGGCCGAAGGTCCTATGCCCACTGGTTGGTGGAGGCCGCCCTAATTTCCCAAAAAATGAAGGCGCCCGTAAAACTGGTCTATTCCCGTGAGGATGATATGACCGACGGTATTTACAGACCATCTTATAGCGCCACCTATAGAGCTGCATTGGATGCCGACAACAACCTCATCGCCTTTCATGTAAAAACAGGTGGAATTCCACAAAGCCCCTTGCATGAAAACCGTTTCCCCGCAGGTGCCGTGGAAAACTATTTGGCGGAAGATTGGACCATAAACAGTAATTTGACCGTAGGTTCCTTTAGGGCACCAAGTTCCAATTTTATGGCGGCTGCGGAGCAATCCTTCTTAGATGAAGTGTCCGAGGCCGCAGGCAAGGACCCAATTGATTTCCGGTTAGAGCTTTTGGAACGTGCAGAGAAAAATCCTGTTGGAGAAAACAACGACTATGATCCCGAACGCTATGCAGGGGTACTGAAACTGGTCAAGGAAAAATCCGGTTGGGCGAATACGGAGGACGGACTATCCCGAGGGGTAGCCGCCTATTTTTGTCATAATTCCTATGCCGCACAAGTGTTAGACCTAAAATGGGAGAATAATAAACCTACAATAGAAAAAGTAACCTGTGCCGTTGATTGTGGTATTGTTGTCAATCCCGATGCAGCGACCAATCTTGCGGAAGGTGGTATCGTTGACGGTATTGGAAATGCCCTGTACGGAGAAATCACCTTTAAGGATGGGGTGCCGGAACAAAACAATTTTGATACCTACAGAATGATTCGTATGAGCGAGGCACCTAAGGAAATTGACGTGTATTTTGTAGATAACGAGGTGAGTCCGACCGGATTGGGAGAGCCTACCTTCCCTCCCATTTTTGCCGCTTTGGCGAATGCCATATATAAAGCCACTGGAAAAAGGCAGTATCATCAGCCTTTTTTAAGGGACCGGGAAATTTTAGGATAAAAAATTGTTTCCTTTATTGAACTTGATTCCGAAAGAGTAGAAACGGAACACCCTTATCATGGGCCTTTACGGTCCCAATTTCCTCTAAGTTCAATTTGGTTAATAGTTTTTTGGAGCGCTCGTTATCTTCCGTTGTGACCGCAAGGATTTTGGTAAAGCCCAGGCTATTCTTTCCATACTCCATTACTACCGAAGCCGCTTCCAACATATAACCGAACCCTTCAAATTCGGGTAACATGGCAAACCCGATATCGGGGGCATCCAAGTAATTCCGTTTCAGAAATCCACAAACACCTATGGGCGTATTAGTTTCCTTTAAGGACACTTTATATAGTCCGAATCCATTTTCATGGTAGGATTTCATTAAACTTCCTTCAATATATCCAACAGCATCTTCCTTATTTTTTATCCCTCGGTCCCCAATATGTTTTAACCAAGATGAACTGTTTAAAAGGGCGTAAAAGAAATCGGCATCAGAATTTTTAGCCTCTGAGATAACAAGTCTATTGGTTTCACCTATTTTCATCGATTTTAACTACTAAAACGCTCAAAGGTAGCCTTTTCCAAATCTTGTCTGTGATCCGGGTGGGCAATATTGATAAGTGCCTTTGCGCGTTCCTTTAAATTTTTCCCGAACAAATCCACTACGCCATATTCCGTAACAATGTAATGTACATGTGCGCGAGTAGTCGTTACCCCTGCTCCATGTTTTAGATACGGTGTTATCTTGGAGATTCCCTTCGCGGTGACGGATGGCATAGCAAAAATAGGTTTACCACCTTTCGACAAGGCGGCTCCACGGATAAAATCCATCTGACCTCCTACCCCGGAAAACTGCCTATTCCCAATGGTATCTGCGCAAACCTGTCCGGTAAGGTCGATTTCAATAGCACTGTTAATCGCCGTTACCTTTGGGTTTTTTCGAATAATTGCGGTATCGTTCGTATAGGCGGCCTCCTTGAAGTGAACCAAGGGATTGTCATCCACAAAATCGTACAGTTTTTGGGAACCTACTGCAAAACAGGTCACAATCTTTCCTGTTTTCACCTTTTTCATTTCTCCGGTCACCACACCTTTTTCGATCAAGGGAAGAATACCGTCCGTAAACATTTCAGTATGGATACCCAATTGTTTATGATTGCCCAAATTGTCCAAGACAGCATTGGGAATACTACCGATACCCATTTGAAGGGTAGCGCCATCCTCGATGAGTTCCGCCACATGTTTACCTATTTCCGCTTCCACGGGCGATACTTCTATTTTGCCATGTAGGTGAATGGGGCTTTCCACTTCAATGGCACAGTCGATATCCTTGATATGGATAATACCGTCCCCATGGGTTCTTGGGACAAAGGGATTAATTTGGGCAATGACTTTCTTCGCTGTTTCAATGGCCGGTAAAGCCACATCGACAGAGACTCCCAAGGAACAATAGCCATGAACATCGGGCGGGGAAACTTGTACAATAGCAACATCCAAAGGCAAAATTTCCTGTCGGAACAAGAGGTGGATTTCACTCAAAAAAATAGGGATGTAATCCCCAAGCGTGCTATTGACCGCATTACGAACGTTTCTCCCCACAAAACAACTGTTCATTTTAAAACTTTGGTTGTAGGGTTCCCTAGTGTATTTGGCATCCCCTTCTGTGTGGATGGAAATAATTTCGACATCCTTTAGCTCTTGGTATCTATCGCACAAAGCATCAACCAATGTATTCGGAGTCATGGCCGCTCCCTGTAAAAACACTCGGTCTCCTGACTTTACTAGTGCTACGGCCTCCTCTTTACTAACTATCTTCATGGTGTTTTATTTGAAGATGCAAAGATGTTCAAGATAGGAGCGTTAAAACATGAGGAATGTCATGCTTTATAAAAATGCACCGGAAATAAATTTAGAAGGAAGTTATTTTACTTGAAAGAAAATGAATACTCAATTACGCTCAAACACAATGGCGTCTGTCCTATCGTTATAGTAGATAAAAAGTTCATCGCCCTTGACTTCATATTCTTGTGCGGCACTTATATTATACAAAGAAGTCCATTCCGGTTCATTGATCAATGTAGTAGCCACCGGACCAATAGACAGTTCGCCATTCTTTTTAGCCGTATAACTTCCGGTGTAAGAATTGCTTACGGTAAATCCAGAAAGTATTCCCTCTCCCCCATCACCTGGCTCGCCGAATGTTGCGGTGATTTCGCCCCCGTTAACTTCCGGCCATGTAGGGTTTTGTTCCTTGGTAATGCTAAGGTCGCCCGCCGTAATATAGTATGTAACCTTCCAGCTCCCTACCAAATCATAAGAGATATCATCGTCCTTGGAACAACCTAAACTCACAAAAAAAGTTAGCAGTGCCCACAAACCCATTTTAAAAGAAGCCCTCTTATTCATGACCTTTATTTAAACGTAAAGATGCAAAACTAAAAAAATGGTTGCTTAACTATGGAAGAATTCCTGCCGGTATTTACTGCTCTTTACCTTCCTGAAACGACCCTGCAATTAGAAACACCAGGCCCAAAACCAAAAAAACGGTACCAACACCATCTTGCTTGATACCATCACCTTGATATTGTTTAAAAATGAACATTACCAACCAAGTAAACAAAAAAACACCACCTAACCTTTTCATTTTTTGAGGTCTCTTCATGTTTACGAATTTTAAGATAAATATTAAATATTTCTGTGTTTTGTAGCACTTACCAAAACTATTGGTAAAATTCCTCAGGGTTCACTTTAATGGTAGTGAGCTCCACCGTATGCCCGTCCGGATCCTGGGTATAGATGGAATCAAAATAATGATGGTCTTGAACGGAGAATTCCAGATTCAATTCCTCATACCGCTGTTTCGCCCTATTAAAATTCTCTTGATTCACATTAAAGGCAAAGTGATCTATTTTCACATTTCTTGAACTCAAATCCAATTTAGGATCATCGTTATTTGCTGGGAAGAGAGCAATACCGGATTTGCCTGCCAACATAAAAATGGGGAATTCGCCCCATTCTGGCAGTTGGTACTTTTTAAGTCCCAAAACCTTTTGATACCATTGGGCAGAAACCTTCAAATCCTTGACACGAATGGCGACATGGTCTAAAAAATCGATTTGTATTTCTGTATCCTTCTTTGCCATTTTTAAATTTAATGATTATTTTCTGGAAAAAACCAATGATTATAGGGCACCAAAAAAAGTGCAGTAAATGTTATTTTTCCATTTGAAATATTCTCGGAAAACCTCAAAAAAGCTTTATGCTCACTTTTCCATATACACCTTCTTATAACGGGCTCTATTCTTTCCCTAGGATTGCCGGCAATATATATTCGGTCATCATTTTATCTACGTTGGCATGTGCATTTGGAACGTTATATGCCGAAGACGTAATGACAACTACATAAGGAATGTCTTTAAAGATGTAAATTTTATTTCCTCCCATACCGCTACAATAGGACACCTCATAGTCCTTATGGTTAATGGAAAAGGTTTTGTTCCAAAATAAATAACCGTAGTATCCATGGTCAAGCGATTGTTCTATGTGCCTGTCCAAACTTTTTTCCACCCATTGTTCAGTTAAAATTTGGTTACCATTCCAAAGACCTTTGTTCTTATATAATTGACCATATTTTGCAAAATCAATGGTCCTTAACCTAATTCCCCCAGCGGTATTCCCCACTTTTTGCGGGGTATATTCCCATTGATAATTGGTTATACCCAGTGGTTCGAATAACTTTTTATCGGCATATGAAACCAACCCCCCAGGGACCGCTTTATCAATGATATCCCCTAAAACTACTACCCCTGCCGTAAAATAGGCAAAATCCTTACCCATTACCCTGTCATCTTGCATGGGTAAATCAAGGGCAAATTTCACCCAGTTTTTCGTTGGATACATATTTTCCTCATTACCCGGACTACTGAAATCATTATCGTTACCAAGAAATCCGGAACTCATGGTCAAGAGCGATTTAAGCGTAACGGAATCTTTTTTTAAACTATAGTTTTGGAAAGATTTTAAATTGTAAAAATCCTTTAATTGGGCATTTTCATTAGGTATGTAACCCTCTTCAACAGCGATACCCAACATGGTAGAGGCGATTGATTTTCCAACGGACCTTGGGTCGTGTAAACTATCCCTAGTTTCTCCGTTAAAATATTCCTCTATTAAAAGTTCCCCCTCCTTTATGACCACAATTCCATTGATAGCTTCAAATCTACCTTCGGCTATTTTTCTATTTAAGGCTTCAATTTTACTTCTATCAAACGTATCCTTGGATATTTTCCAGCCGCTATTGGGTTGTATTTCCTGAATGGGGATTAGGCTTTCATCCACGGGTATTTCTGCAACTTCAACAGCAACTTCCCCTTTGGCAAATAGTTTGCCCACACGAACCGAAGCCTGTTTTACATACGGTCTAACCTCAATACCTAAAGTATGTTTTCCATCCTCAAGAACATCTTGTCCACCCCCTAGCTTCATGAATTTGAGCCACATGAACCAACCCCAAAAATCTAACTGTTGTGGTGCCGCCAAGCGTATGGTGTGCTCTAGCTGCTCTGTTTTGGAGGCTCTTAGTCCTGCGCCCTTGTTCAGGTTTTCTACATAGATGATTTTCCCATCCACTAAAAAGGAAAATTGAAAGTTCCCTTTTTCCAATAATTCATCCACGGTTAAATTTGGCGCAATGTCTTGTAGACTTTCTACGAGCGGGTTGTCCAATGTAAAGTGAATATTCAGGAATTCATCTTTGTTTAACGTGAAGTTATTGATGTAGTCCCTTTTGGAAACATCCCCTTTGGAAATGTCATCTTTGGAAAAATATAAATTTTCAATTTCTTTTGAACGGGAGCTGCTCGATACATCGCTGTTCTTGCACGATATAACCACACAGACCAGGAGAATTAATAAATAATTTGATTTCATACTACGCATTTTGATTGACTTTTGATGAACACCAAAGTTGCGATTAATTAAGCCCCTAAAATTGTATAAAATTAACCTACGGAAATCTTCGTCTGGATTTTTGAAGGGGTTGTGCCATAAATACGTTTGAAGTTGGTGATGAAATGACTTTGGTCGTAAAAATCGCATCGGTAGCAAATTTCCGTTAATGAAAATTTATTCGAAACGATAAGGTTAAAAGCCTGATTGATTTTCAGCAACCGTATATAATTCCCTAAACTGGTGCCAAAATATCTGCTGAACTCTCGGGACAAATGAACCGGGTGCAATCCTAAGGATGCACTTAAATTTTGTAAGGAATAATCGATTTTTTCCTCCAGTAACAGTTCCTTTAATTGGCCCACCCACACCGGCTTTTTGGAACTGTCTTTTTTTGATGTTTCCATCGCACTGAACAAAGCGATCAAATTACTTTCAATACTCAATGTTGAATACGGGTCGTTGATTTTAGAATCGACAAAGATGTGGTTCATCAGGTTCCTTGCTATAGGATCCTTTAAATTGATGCTCCCTTCAAAATCCAATATTTGAATATCAAAAGTTGAAAACCATTCGGTATTGAGTTCTATGTGAAACCCTCTCGTAAACTCAGGTGGTTTTATATTGTAATGTGCATCCTGCCAATTATGGAATAGTAGATTTCCCGGTTCTAAATAGTAAGATTCCTTTTTGTTTGCTTCAAAGAGTTTACCCTGAAGCAGATAGGTGAAATATGGATTTTCATGATAGTGCCAATCCACTTTTTCATGGGTGTATTCGGTATCCGTAATGAGTACATTTTCAAAAGCCGATTTTTGATAATGTGCTCCGTAAAACTCGCCTGTTTTCAATTCGTTCATGCTGTATCTTCAACGGATTACCAAGATCCTATCCCAATGCAAATTACGGGATAAAACCCGTACCTATTCCTTGCAATCCATAGCGCAAAACTAATAGGTTATATACTTTCCTTCTGGTCACAGAGTGAAATCCTAAGGATTTCCCGTCCCCTAAAAATACAATTACCTTTTGCTTAAGTTATTGGTTTAAGTTGTTATAATTGGCTTTAGTGTTTCTGTTTTTTAGTCCCATATCTCCGGACGATCTATTTTCATTGCCCGCAAATAAGAAAGGAACTGTCCCGCATGGACAGATTCATGATATCCAATCCGTAATAAATAGTTCCCAAGGATTTTTTTCTTTCCATTTCCGGGGTGAATGATTTCCGTTTCGCTTAATTCCCTGTCGGAAAATTGGCGAACGCTTTCCAAAAATGAATTTCTATAGGGCTCGGCAAATTCAAGTTCGTCAGCAACGCTAACAAAGGGTCGGTTTTTCCAAGGTGTTTGAAAATCTGCCATACTCTCATTAGTGATGATTTTATTCCAACCATAATCGGCTTCCAAAACGTGCCTGACCATTTCTATGGCCGTCATGGCCTTTTCATCGGGTTTCCAATCATAATAGCGCTCCGGAAGTCCCTCCCAAAGTTTTATGCTTCTTCTCCTAATCTCCGTAAAGTTTAAAATTATGAGTTCAGATTGGGTCATTTTCCTTGTTTTCGAGAATATCGTTTTATATTAAAATTAGCGTTCAAGTATATGAAAAGTTGGCGATTACGGAATACCAAACTTTTATCTTACCGCTTAACCACCTTTTTCTACATATTGTTAGTCTTCTTTTTTTAAATATTGGAATCAATAAATACTTTCCAATTTCCGTCTGTTTGTTTTTTCCAGACCAAAATATATTTTCCGTTATAACTTCCACTACATTGCCCAATTTCAAAGGCCGTGCTGGCATTTACTACCTCCAATTTCATTGGATGTAAGTTTAACTCGTAGTTTTCATTATTCATATAGCCATATTCCCTAATCAATGCTTCGGTTCCCTGTACTATAGGTTTATGGTTAAAATACATCGTATTATTGCTGTAGAGTTGTTTCACCAGGTTTTCCGGGTTATTTGTATTACAGAGTTCGACCCATAAGTTTCGTCTCTGGGCTATATTTGTGGTGTCAATTTTTTTTGATTCAGAAGTATATTCTTCGGTATATTCAAATTCCCTAATTATCCTTTCATTTTCCATGCTCCAAATTACAATTCCAACGAATTCTTTTAGGTTATCCCGTGTATACCTGACCAGTTCATAATTAATTCCTCTTTCCTTGTTTGCCTCTATAGTGAATATTGATTCAGCTGACGTAATGCTTCCTTTGCGAATCATGTAGTAATCCGCTATTTGGGCTGAATTCTCAAGTATACTATCCGAAGAAATAATCTTAACGCCATTAGGATCGTAGAGATTTTTTATGGCATTAATGTCATTATTGTTTATGCCCTCTGCCCAATTTTTGAGGTTATCGGAAAAGTCTTCGGATTGAACTACCTCGGTTTGGGAATTGATGGTATTTTCTTTTTTATTGACAGGTTGTTTGTATCCAACAATTGCCAAAAGAACACAGGTGAGTATTACTGTTTTAAATTTCATTTGTGATTTTCTAAATGTGCTACCATGCTCGATGATAAAAAGTTGTATTGATTAGCGTTAAACTTTGCTTACCTGCCAGCTGGTAGGCAAGTACAAACCTAACTGAAAATCCTCCAGTTCCGATAGCTATCGGGATTAGAAGTATTTAGAACAAGCTATTACTTAAGACCTATGTTGTACTTTCGCTATTTTTATATGAATAATTTTATTTTCATTATTCTTTTGGTTCAGTTAATCGGATAATTTCATTGATGTGATTTTCAATGGGTTCTTCCTCAATAGCTTTGACAATGGCTCTTAAATAATTCCTTTTGTCTATGATGTAATTTTGAAACTTTACGGTAGAAGTTCCTGTAAGACTTATTTCATTGTCAAATCCTGAATAATCTAATACTTCCCTCCAATAAGGCCAAAAATGGTCATTCATCATTTTATAGTACAAATTTTCTTCTTCTTGATAATCCAGTAAAACATCTTCCCAAGAAACTAGATATTCTTGTAAGTCTTCATCTTGTATTAATTGAAGCGAATTTGAATTAATTACCAATGCTATAGAGCCAGAATATGGATTATAGGTATGGTCTTGTATTTGTGAGAAGTATTTCCAAAAGGTTGCATTTTTTAGGCTATCTCTCTGTAAAGGGAACAGAGCAATCATGCCGTCCAAGGCTGCGAGACTACGATAGTTAATTGCTTTAACAGAATCAAAACTAATTTTATTCTGAATAAAATCTCTATGAATATTGTCCAATAGTTTACGCTCGCTAATGCGGTCTTTCCTATCCTGATTCCAATTGCTCACTTGCAAGGCAAGTAAAATACCAATCATTACCAAAACAATTTCACCAATGGCATAAAGTAAATACGTATTGAATTTATTTTTGGAGAGTAACTTTTGCCGAATTTTTCTAAAGAATTTTATCATTGGTTATTGGTTGATTACAATGTAGTACAACATTTTCGGATACAAGTAGTTGCGTGGTTTAGCGCTTAACAATACAAGTATACAAATCTGAAAATCAGAAAGTTCCGATATCCATCGAAATCAGAAGTAGGCGAGAACAGGAAAATACTTATAGCTACAGATATCCAAGGTTTTTATTTAGTCAATCCTAGCACATAACCATGTGGCTTCTGCAACTGGTCTATTCTGAACATACGCAACTCCAGACTGCTTTATTAATCGATTACTTACTCTTAAATTTTTGATTACGTATTTAATTTCCTCTTCATACGTTGCGCCACTCAAAAAACTTACTTTTTCCATACTCACCAAACCGAAAAACCCATCTGCCAATCCTGCTTTTTTAATTCCCGCTCCCCCGCATTGTGCCATTGATTCTATCAATATCATTCCAGGGATAAAATTGAATTTAGGAAAGCTTCCCGTAAGCATTTTATCTTCTTCCGCATTAAAACTTTTAAAACCTACCACCTCTTTTTCATTCGCTATTTCAATTTTGTCCACAAATAAAAAAGGAAATCTATGTGGGATTAATTTTTCTATTTCTGTTTTCATCTTTTAGTTTGTTAATTTCACAACTGTCTAGAATAACTTTCAGTTACGGATTAATATGCCTTAATTTTCGGTTTAGCACAGACTTAAGTAATTCCGAGTGGATTTGGATCTAATCGAATCCGCCGTAATTGCGATTATCTATTGTTGACAGCTGGTGTTGCCCTAATTTATTCTTTTTAGTAGATAATCATTTTTATCTTTCATTTCATATATAATATGATCATCAAATTTATCTTTATCAGTTTGAAGTTCTGAATAGGTTGTTAAAATGACTTGACTGCTATTGTAAGTTATATTTTCTATTAAATTAACACAATCCATAAGAGAATCACTATCAAGATTTTGTTGTTTTGGCTCATCTAGGATCAGTAATTTTGGATAACAAATCTCATTAATTTGATCAAGTTTAATTGACGTCTGCAATAATGCTAAATAATAACTGAGAATTATTCGAATGTTATCACTTGAACTCGAGATGTTGTAAATGTCAAAATTATCTAAATAGGGAGTGTAATTATCTGTTTCATCAACCCTGATATTATCTATCAACCCTTTATTACCTTTAAATAAACCAAGTTCTGATACATAAGACCTAACCAAATTTTGAATTGTATTAATGATTAAGATATCCTTTTCTGTTTGCTGGTATTGGGAAATTTTTTCTCGTAATTTTTCAATTTGATTTTCTAAATTGTCTATCTTTTTTCGAATGGGTTCAAGTTCCTCCCATCTTACAGAAATACGCGTATATCTTTCCATTTTCTTGTGTGTAGCATCAATGTCTAGAATTCTCTTCCTTAAGTTTGCAAATTCTTTTCCTGCGTATGTTTTTGTTTGATGCTCTAACTGACTTTCATACTCCTTAATTTTATCTTTAATATTACTACGTTTTTCGATTAACTTTCTGCGGTCAAAAATTCTTTGAGAAATAACTTTTTTAAAAGTTTTTTCTTCATCTTCCAAAAAAATTAGGTTTTGCTCAGGAGTAGAGATTTTTTTGCTCAGATCAGTGTGACATAATATACATTCACCTTCTTCATTTTTTTCTAATCGTGCTTCACAAATTGGACAAGTTTTAATATTCAAATCAGTTGAAAACTCCTGTATTTTTTTTAATTGCTTGTTTTTGTATTTGTTATTTTGAATTCTGTCCAAATAATTTTCATAACCGGAAATTTCGATATTGAGTTTATCAATTCTGGATGAAATTTTTCGATATTGATAATCTAAAGTTTTAAGACTATCTCTTAACTTGAGATTTGATTCTTCATATTTTTTATTCTGACTAGAAAGTTGATTGATTGATTGAGATTCAGTTTTATACTTTTGAGTAAGATATCTGATGTAATCATAAATACTCGTTTTTCCAATTTCACTTGAATCTACGATGGGTATTCCATCAATTTTCTCTGCATTTCCAATTATCAATAAATTTTCTTCCTTTTTTTCCTGGTGATCTTTTAACTCCCTTAATTCAGACAATTTTTCCCTCAATTCGATTTCAGAGAGGTGAAGATTAAACCTATCTAGCCCAAAAAGATATTCAAAAGTAACTTTCTTAACGTCTTTAATATTATATCTAGATACTTGTCTAGCTTGAATTTGAGACCATCTGTAAGCTTCCCCTAGATAGAACTGCTCATTTTTCTAATACTTCATCAAAGTTATCGTTTTTAATTCCTTGTGCGGTACCGCACAAGGAATTAAGCTCCAGATATTGTTTGGGGGACACATATCCCAGGGCCTTGTGTGGTCTGTAATTGTTGTAATCGTCCATCCAAATCCGTGCCTGTTCCCTTACCTGATTAATGTCCTCAAAGATGAACCTATTGAGGGCCCCTCTCCTAAAACTGCCGTTGAACCGTTCCACAAAAGCGTTCTGGGTCGGTTTTCCCGGTTGTATATATTTGAACTCTATTCCATGCATCTCGCTCCATTGGGAGGTGAGCTTTGCTATGAATTCCGGGCCGTTGTCCATGCGTATGCGCTTGGGCTTGCCCCTTCGGTTTATCAAGTGGTTCAGGACCCATACCACCCGGTTGCTTGTCAGGGAAAAGTCCACTTCGATGTGCAGCGCCTCCCTGTTGTAATCGTCCATGATGTTGAGTGCCCTGAAACGGCGTTTGTTCTCCAGGACGTCGGTAACAAAGTCCATGCTCCAAGTATGGTCCGCCTCCGCTGGGACCTCCAAAGGTTCCTTTACACGGGACGGCAGGCGTTTCTTCGCCTTTCTTCTCAAGGGCAGTCCCAGTGCTCTGTAGACACGGTAAACGCGCTTATGGTTCCATGGCCTCCCCTCCGCCCTCAAACGGTGATAGGCCATCCAGAAACCCTCCTCCGGATGTTCCCCGGCCTTTTCCCGAAGTGCCTCCTCTATATCGTCGTCATCTTTTGGCAACGGACTGTAATAATATACGCTCTTGCTCATGTTAAGGACACGGCACGCCCTGCTGATGCCGTAATGGGCAAGATCCTTTCCGATGCTTCGCTTTCGGCAGGGCCTCAGAGCTTTTTTTCGATGATCTCCTTGGCCATTTGGTGGTCCAGGGCCAAGGTGGCGTACATCTGCTTGAGCTTGCGGTTCTCCTCCTCGAGCTCCTTGATGCGCTTGAGCTCCTTCCCGCTCATACCGGCGTACTTCGAACGCCACTTGTAAAATGCGGCGGAGCTGACCCCATGGTCACGGGTTATCTCTGCAACGGACTTGCCGTTGTCGAACTCCTTTAAAATCTTCGCGATCTGTGTTGGTGAAAATTTGCTCTTCCTCATAATGCTGTTTAAAATTAAGATTATTATTCTACTTTTAAACAGTTCGGTTTTAAGGGGAGCTTACACATCCAGCTCTTTGTTCAACAAAAAATAGCGGTAGTAAGTTTTCAAAATATAGTTTTGAAAACTTCTGATCATATGTGGGTAGTAATACTTGTTCTAGACCTATAAAGTCAAAAAGGAAAGATTGAAATCCATTTTCAGAGAAAACTCCTTCACCAGAAATTATCAGTTTTTCTGAATCTTCAATTTTGAAAAAATTATCCGCTGTACATTTTTTTATCGCAGCTATATTGATATCAGTTCCTTTTATATATCTAAAAATAGTTCTGACTTCTGATCCATTAGAAATCTCCAAGAGTAAATATGATTTATCAATTGACTCACCTTCAATTGCTTTATAAAACTCAGGTTTAAATGGGTTTTGTACAGATTTAAAAATTCCTAGACTTTTTTCACCGCCTAAACCATATACTATTCCTGTTATAATACTTGTTTTTCCTACCGAGTTTGGTCCAAAGATAATATTAAGTCCCTCCTTGAAATTTACCTCAGAACCATATTTTTTCATTGAATGAGTTGTTATATTATAAACAAGCTTATTTATCTTCAATCTCGACATTTTGTTTCCAGTATGAATTTGGAATAACTTCCGTGATTATATTTATTGTTTTATCTTCAGCTAAACGGTTTCCAAAAAGTTCTAAAAAATTTATTTCGGTTGGAAAAACATCTTTTATTTTGGAAAAAAATATCTTTCCTGTTTCAGTTAATTTTAATCTGATATTCTTATTATTTGAATCAGTTTTATACTCTATAAAACCCCTCATAAATAAATACAAAAACATATCGTTAAAACGAATATCCCAAGGAACACTTTTATATTGAACTATATTAAAATCAATTTCTGTTTGCCTTCCTTTTTTAAACTCTGATATTTTATCCAAAATATTTCTTTGACCCTTGAAATATTCTGCGATAAATTTTGATTGAAATTCATCATTTCTTAATAGAAAATCTACGCAAGCAATTACATTTTTACTTAAACCAAATTTTGTATTTAATATTCCTAAAATTACAGCTATTCGAGTAGCCCGATATTGAATACGGTCTTCAGGTTGGATGTATGTTGGCCTGTCCAAATTTATACTTGGTTTCAGTCCCTTTTCCTCAATGGTTTCAACAAGTCTTTTAAGTGGTTCCATTATCCCTCCAATCTAGTGGACATTGAGCAGCAAGCTCAAATACAACTCCATTTAACAGCTTTTCTTTATCTCCTTTAAGATCGTAATCTTTATAAAAACTTATAATTTCTTTTTCTGCAATCTCAAAGAAGTCGTAAAAAAATTTATGAGCGGAATATGATTCATCAATACTAAACTTATCGGATAACCTTTTGGCTTTAATTCGAAGGTTATATTCCCAGTTCAATATATTTGCTCGGAGAGCTGGAGATAAATCTTCTAGACTAGCTAAATAAATCTTATAATTGGCCCGCAACCTATGGTATTCAATTCTTCTTTCGTCATCTTCTTCAAATAACGTATTTAATTTCTCATCAAGAGTTGTTTTCAAACTCTCATCTTCTTCTAGTTCCTCATCACTATCTTGAATAGATATCCAGTTAGCAAATTTTAAGTGTTCTTTTTTTTGAATAAAATTATTTATCAGACACTTTATCCTATTTATTTCGTTTTCTCTGTCAATAGATATATTACAGGTTTTTTTGTCATATACTTTTTTATATAATTTTTCATCTAATGCAAATAGTTGTTCGACATTTTTATCCGGAGTCCAAAAATCCACAGGGAATCTAAACTTATTAATACTTTTTGCTTGTATATTATGATCAATATTGCTTAAATTTTTTAGTGGAGAGAGAGCAATAAATGCTGTAGGATCATAATTTGCAGAATCAAGTTGCATTTCTTTATTAAATATATCTGCCCAATAGAGTTTAGCTGCAGTGTAATATTTACACTCAATGAAAATATGTCTTTCAACGTCATTTTCATCGAAAAATAATACACTAATATCAAATCCATTTTAATCTCCTGAATCTTGATTTCTGACTTCAATAACTGTAAATCCCATTTCTTCAAATAATTCCCTAAAGAATGGCTTTACTAATATTTCAAAATCCTTTCCTGTTATTGGCATATATTGATTATAGTTTTATATTTCTGACAACACTTGCTGCCAACAATTGTATATGATCATTGGTCATATACACACTATACGATTCAATAGTCATACAGGTGTTTAATTCACTATTAAATACTAGGGGGAATCACTAAATATAAGTTTTTTCCTATAAAAAATATATGTTTTTATCTAAAAGGGAGAAATTTATAAAGCGTGGTACAGGCCTTGGGTATTGCCCAAGGAGACCTCTTTCATCAATCCTGAACCTTCAAAATGAACGACCACTCCCACAAGCTTTTTAGCGGCTATGGGTACTTTAGCGGTATAGGCAGTTTGGCCATTGACCAAAATTTCCAGCATACCAGCTTTGGAATTGCATTGTAAGGTCGCCGCTTCGGTAAAATCCACGCCCAAACCGGAAAGGTCGGTCGTCTTACCGCTGATATAGTCCCCAAAGAGCATAAGGTCCAGCTGCGCCGCACAGCCCTTTTTGGCGAGGGGAATGCCTATGGCCCCACCATCGTACAGTACAAACATCCTGACCCATTGGCAACCGGTTCGGCCTTGGGGGAAAGTATTCTGCAGCTGTAGCGAAAGTTGAAAATCGTCCGTGTAGAGCTCGCCATAATCGGCCACATGGTACAGGCTGGTGACCACTTCGGTGGTACGTGGGTCCAATCCGTATGCTGCCACGGTTTCCGGGGTAATGGCAAGATAATCGTCTTTTTGAATCTCCCTAGTTTCCAAATAAATGGGCATGGAATCATTTTCCACCATTCCCAACCACCCTTGGGTGGGAATAAAGACATCGGTCTCCTTTACCACGGTGTCGCCCACCACCAACTTGGACTTAAAAAATCCGGGGCGGTAATAGATACTGGTGGCAATGCTATCGGTCGCGGAAACAGTCATGCGTTTTTTGTTGTCCCAACTCTGTTGTATCTCAATGCTAGCCCCATCAGGGGCTGCGGTGGCATCATAGGCGAACACCACGGAGTTGGGCAGGCCCTCGCTAAGGGTGCGGCGGCTAAAATGGAAGTCGGTCTTCTCCAAAGATGGCGTTGGCATAGAGGGCTGTTCCGTATCGGACGCATAAAAGGCCAACAAAAGGGCTATCAACATCACAAAACCAAGCGCCAAGGGAATTTTCCAAGGAAAGGGTGCTTTTGCTTCAATCTGTGGTGCCTCGGTTGATTCTTGGGATACCTGTGCCTGTACGAACATCCGCCAATTGTCATATCCCACAAACTCCGAAAGGATGTTCAAGGTACTGGAACTGGGATTCGCCACTCGCTCCGCCCGGCCCCAAATACGCTTTAAGGTGGTAACGCTTAGCCGTTTTTTGGTTTCGGCAAAGATGCGCTCGCTAAGTTCCTCAAAATCGCCATTGTTCCAATTTTTTCCATCGCCCCAACCCAATTGGGCCTCGATACGGGCCACTAGATCATCCACCATATAGAATTTTGATTTGTCCATAAAACTACATCGTGCCTTGCGAACGGGGATTTTTGAATAGGATTAAACAGGATTGAACAACTTGAACAGGCGAAAAAAATGAAACGCCCACTACTTTTAGTCCAATCAAAAATAACTTTTAATGATAAATACCACAAGCATGAACATCACATCAAAAACGAACATGGCCCTCGCAGCGGCATTATGCATCACCCTATTTTCTTATGGACAGCGCAAATCCCAAACAAGAACTATGGATTTTCCCATGACGGAAAACCACTGGGCCAAACTCACGGACAACACCGAATTTGTTCCCTACAAAGGCACCCAAGCCGTACAAAGCACTGACGGCAAACCTTTTACCATATGGCTAAAGGATTTTGAATTTTCGGACGGTACCATAGAGTATGATATGGAACTGAAGGGACAGGGTTTTCCCAGTATCTATTACCGCATCAGCCCCGATACCCTGAATTTCGAAACTTTTTACGTCCGTTATTTTGGTACCCCCGACCCTAAGTTGCGCTTTGCCACACAATATACGGCGGTGGTGGACAAGGTTAACCTTTGGGACATGACAGACGATTATCAAGCGGCGGTTAACCTCAACGAAACGGGTTGGAACCACATTAAAATGGTCATCCATGGCAAGCAAATGCGGGTGTATGTAAACGATATAAAAAAGCCTGTCCTTTGGGTGCCTGCTATGGAAGGTGTTACCGAAAATGGTGCAATAGGTCTGGAAGGCAATGTTATCTACGCCAATGTAAAAATCACCCCTAATGCGACCGAAGATTTGCCGGCCGTGGCGGGATATGACCCAACCTATAACGACCCCCGATACCTCCGCGAGTGGCAAGTAACTGAGCCTGTAGACTATCCCTTTGGCAAAGATCTTTTGGAAGGGATTCCAGTGAGTCCGGGAGTACAGATCGACTCCACTTATCTGGATGAAAATGCCACTTGGAAAACGGTATGGGCGGGCAGAAGGGCCCTTGTAAACCTGACCCCGGAGTATGGCGGTCCGAAGGATGGCAACCGACGTTTGGTATGGCTCAAAACCACCATCAAAGCTGAAAAGGATATCGAAAAATTGTTGCGTTTGGGCTTTAGCGATGAAGTCTGGGTGTTCATTAACGGCAAACCTCTGTATCAGGACCGAAACTTTTATGGCTCTCCCGGGATGAAATTCCCCAAGGGACGTGCCAGTATTGAAAATGCCGCCTTTACCCTACCCTTGCAGGAGGGGGACAATGAACTTTTAATCGGCCTATCCAATTATTTCTACGGTTGGGGTATCATCGCCCGGATGGAAGATACAGATGGGGTATGGTTTAAGTAGGTGAAAGTAAGTATGTCAGTTTGGGTACATCGAAAATGAACTGAAGAGTTCACTTAATAAAACTTCGATAGGCTCGGTTTGATAAGTGCATGAAACAGTCTTTTGCTTGCACAACTGTTCTCGACTGCGCTCGAACTGACAAGCGTTTTTAAAGTTACCTGTCACTTCGAGTGGAATCGCATCGCGACTTTGTATCGAGAAGTAAGGAAGTACATCGCGTTAAGGGTTTCTCCCGTTACACGTCAACCTATTTTCGAACCGACTTAAAATCACCAAAAACCAAGGTAATCAGTAAAAGTCCTATACCCACTCCAATGAAAGAGCCCTTTGTAAAATCGTTTAAGGTTATAAAGCGGGAAGCGATTTGGGACATCGCTATAATGAACATACTCACCGCCATTAAAATCATGGCTTTACTTTTCGTTATTTTTCTCATCATTATATTGCTTTTAAGATTGGTCTTGGGTTCCTTTTTTTTGTTACAGTTTGACACAAAAATATTTTTCCAAAAACTCCCTTCTTTTATAAGGTAAGTCGAAGGCACCTATTGGTTTTATAAAGTTTGTTCCCAATGTCAATTCGAGTGGAATCGTAGTGCGATTTTGTATCGAGAAGTAGAACTCGATTAGATCAAGATGTTCTCGACACCTAGTTCCTTGGATTTCGACTCCCCTTCGACTACGCTCAGGGCAGGCTGCTCAGTGACCCAACTAATTTACCCTAAGGCCTGAGAAATATCGGCAATGATATCGTCAATATGCTCCAATCCGACGGAAATACGCACCATACCTTCGGTAATTCCACTAGCGGCGCGTTCCTCCACAGATAGTTTGCTATGTGTCGTTGATGCAGGATGGGTGACAATACTTCGGGAATCCCCCAAATTTGCGGAGAGAGACAGTAATTTGATGGAGTCGAAGAATGTACGCCCGGCTTCCAAGCCCCCTTTGACTTCAAAAGCGACCACACAACCCCCGGCCTTCATCTGCTTTTTGGCTACTTCATATTTTGGGTGTGATTTTAAGAAAGGATATTTTACCCAGTTCACTTGGTCGTGGCCTTCTAGAAATTCAGCCAATTTTAAGGCATTGTCACAGTGGCGGTCTACCCGTATGGCCAAGGTTTCCAAACTTTTACTCAGTACCCATGCATTAAATGGGGACAGTGCAGGTCCCGTAATTCTGGAGAATCGGTATACCTTATCCATCAATTCCCTTTTTCCCACCGTGATTCCGGCCAAAACACGGCCCTGACCGTCCATCAACTTGGTTCCAGAATGAATGACCAAATCGGCCCCAAATTTAATCGGCTGTTGTAAATAGGGCGATGCAAAACAGTTATCGATAACCAACAATACATTGTGCTTTTTCGCTATCTGACCCAGCTCTTCCAAATCCAACACATCCACCCCCGGATTCGTGGGAGTTTCGGCGTAAATCAACTTAGTATTGGGTTGAATAAGATCATCAATGGAATCCAGATTATGGACATCAAAATAGCTATGGGAAATATTCCATTTTGGAAAAAAGTTATTGAACAGGGAATGGGTAGACCCAAAAATACTTGCCGCCGAAACCACATGGTCCCCGCTATCCAACAACGCCGCCAAGGTAGAGAATACGGCCGCCATTCCGGATGCAAAGGCAAAGCCTTGCTCGGCTCCTTCCATTTGGCACACTTTTTCAACGAATTCATTGGTATTCGGATTGGAATATCGGGAATAAATATTCCGCTCCTTTTCCTCTGCAAAAGATGCCCGCATATCCTCCGCATCTTCAAAGACAAAACTAGAAGTGAGGTACAAGGGAACGGAATGTTCCAAATTTTCCGTTCGTTTTAACTGCGTTCGTATGGCGTTCGTTTCGAATTTTTTGTTGCTCATTGCTTGTTCGTTCCTCGTTATTTGTTATTTGTTGTTGGTTGTTGGTTGTTGGTTGTTGGTTGTTGGTTGTTGGTAAAAGAAAAAATCACTTTTAACCTTTATCAATAATCGTTACCAAATGTCTCCTCGCGCGCAGTCGAGAGGTCTTACTAATTAAATATTTAAATTAGGTCTCGTATCTCGTCTGCGCTCGATATGACAGCTCGACCTGACAAATTAAAATCATGGATGCAAAAATCATCAAGCCTAACCCTAAAAATCAGCTTTTCTCCGCAATCCGTAATATATCCCCGAAAACTCCTCGGGCGGTAACCGCGGCACCTGCCCCGGCACCCTGAATCACCAATGGGTTTTCCCCATAGGATTCCGTATAGATTTCAATAATGGAATCCGACCCTTTCACCTGACCCAATGCACTCTCCTTGGGAACAGAAACCAGTTGTACGTCCAAGATTCCTTTTTCCTTTTGTAAATCGCCATGCAAATCTCCCACATAACGTAATACATGGTTCGGTTTTTGGTTCTTTTTTATCTCGTTGAATTTATCGTCCAATACCTCCAGATTTTCCATAAAGAAATTTACATCCCCTTTTTCCAAGGATGATGGAATTAGATTTTCTATATTAATATCGGAAAATTCATTGCTCAGATCCAGTTCCCTAGCCAAAATCAACAACTTTCTACCTACATCGTTCCCGGAAAGGTCTTCCCGCGGATCAGGCTCGGTAAAGCCTTGTAATTTGGCATCCTTCAAAATCGACGAAAAGGAAGTGTCCACCTCCGAAAATGTATTAAAAATATAGCTCAAGGAACCTGAAAAAACCCCTTTGATACGGGTAATATTCTCTCCGGACAGGTGCAACAACTTAATGGTATCTATCAAGGGTAACCCCGCGCCCACGTTGGTCTCGTACAAATATTGTTTTTGATGTTTGTCCAGCTCCTCCCGTAGCAATTGGTAATAATCGAACCCAAGGGTATTGGCAATCTTATTGGAAGAAACTACATCGAATCCGTTTTCCACAAAATCGAAATAATGGGCTACAAAATCCTGACTGGCCGTATTATCGATGACAATCAGATTCTCCAAATGGTTGTTTTTGGCAAAATCGATAATATCCTTTACGGCGTAGGATTTTCCCTTGCTTTTGATATCGGTCTTCCACTTTCCGCTTACTCCTTTCGCATTGAGCAAGACTTTCCGGGAATTGGCAATGGCAAAGACCCTTAAGTCGATACCTTTTCGGTCCTCAATATTTTTAGCCGATTTTAAAATTTGGTCGATTAAGGTGCCGCCAACATTTCCATGCCCGAATACCGCCAGATTTACTTTTTTACTTACCCCGAAAATCTGGCCGTGCATTACATTGACCGCTTTGGTCAAATCCGATTTCCTGACGACCAAACTTACGTTCTTACCCGATACCGTATTGTTGAACAACAACGGTACGATTTGGTTTTTGATCAGGGCATTAAAGGGTTTGTGGAAGGTGCTCAAATCCTGGCCCACCACGGAAATTACCGATACATCGGCAACGACCTTGATCATGTTGATATCCTGACTTTGGAAATCGCTCGAAAACTCATTTTCCAAGGCGCGCTTGGCACGCTCTGCTTTGTCGCGCTTTACCACCAATCCAATACCCCGTTCCGAAGAACCTTGGGAAATGATACTCACGCTGATGTTGATAGCTTCCAAAGTTTTGAAGATACGGGCATCTATACCCACTTTACCCAACAGTCCACGACCCTCTAGGTTAATCAGGGCAACATCCTCAATTACAGAAATGGACCGGATACCCTCCTTGCTGGACTTGGCACTGATCAGCGTACCCTCATTATCGTCGTTATAGGTGTTTAAAATCCGTAACGGAATGTTCTTTTCAATCAACGGAATAATCGTCTTGGCATGTAAAATCGTGGCCCCAAAATTGGCCATCTCATTCGCCTCTGCATAGCTCAGATTGCTAATACGTTTGGCCTCCTTCACATAATCCGGATTGGCGGTAAAAATACCATCGACATGCGTATAGTTTTGTAACTCTTCGGCATCCAGGAAATTCGCCAAAAGTGCGGCACTATAATTACTGCCATTTCTACCCAACGTTGTGGTTTCCCCCTCTTCCGTGGCTGCAATAAATCCGGTAATCACCGGTACGGCATCATGGGGCAGTTCAGAAAATTTCAACAACACCTTTTCCTTGGAAACATGTTCCAACACCTTGGCATCTCCAAAAGTAGCATCGGTGGCAATCAATTCCCGTGAATCCAAAAAGCGGGCGTTTATGCCTTTGCCTATCAGGAGTTTGGTCACTAATTTTGCTGAAATCAGCTCACCATGGGCCAATACCTCATCCTTGATTTTGGCGCTGTAATCTCCCAACAGGGATACTCCCTCGAACAATTTGGCCAAGCTTTTGAATTCCTTGGACAAATTTACATTGCCGTAGGTATGTTGCTGATAACTCTCCAAAGCCTCGAAGTCCTCTTTATAAGGCTTTCCTTTTGAAGCCTTTTCCAGAATACTTTCCAGTTGGTCCGTTGCTTTTTCACGTGCCGAAAGTACTACGGCAATATTTTCCCCGGACTTTACCTTGGTGGCGATTACATCCAACACACGTTCCAAACCTTCACCGTTGCTCAAGGATTTTCCGCCAAATTTCAAGACTTTTACCTTGCCCGATTTACCATTCGCATTAAATATGGAATGGAGCAATTTTTCCATTTGTTCAAACTCGATTAGGAAGGCATCATGTCCATGTAGCGATTGAACTTCTCCATAGGTTACATTGCTATTGGCCTGTGCCAATTGCTTAAAAGTGTCCTTGTTTTCTTTAGCCGTAAAAAACAGGTCGGAATCCACTCCAACAATATGAATATTGGTGTCGCTATTTTGTAGTTTGATGAAGTTCTCCTCATCATTTCTCGTAACATCAATGGTTTTCAATAACTGGTTCATCAGCTTATAGGCCGATAATTGAAAACGTTCCTGTAGCTTTTCGCCATGATGCATCAACCAGCTTTCTACATTGAACACCTGAAGCTCTTCGTTGGTACTTCGTTTAAAACGCTCCTTAAAAGACTCCGGTGTCCGATAACATAACATGGCATGCATACGCGCATCGTGGACGGGCTGTTTGGAATTTACCAAGAACTGCTCTTGGATCTGGCAATTAGCAATCAGCCAGTCGGTCGATTTCCAGTCGGAAGCTACGGGCACCAAATGTTCCGTCAAATTAGGGTTGATGGCCGCCATTTCCCAGGCAATTCCACCACCCAATGAACCCCCAATAATGGCAAAGAGTTTTTGGATTTTTAATTTTTCCAATCCCAAAAGGAAAATCCGGGCGATGTCACCCGCCACAAAATCCTTATAATTTTCAATGACAAACTTATCATATCCGTTTCCAGGAATGTTAAAGCAAAGGATAGTGTACTTTTTTGTATCGATACATTTTCCCTCACCGATCAACGCGGACCACCACCCATTTTCACCCGTAACGTTGGAATTTCCCGTCAAGGCGTGGTTCACCAAAATAACGGGCGCGGTATGGAGCTTGGCCCCAAAGAGTTCATAGGATAGCTCAATATCCTGGGTAACTCCGGAAAGGGTCGTGTACTCCTTTATATGTAAATGATGTAGCATAGGATGCCAAAATTATTAATTATCAGTGGTTTGCCGTGCAAAACTGCTGCTCTTTTATGCTTTGATGTTGGCCGCGGCAAAAGCTTGTTCCAAATCGGCCTTTAAATCGTTAATATCTTCCAACCCTACTGAAAGTCGGATCAAATCCTTACCTACACCCGCACTCAATTGCTGTTCTTCCGTCAATTGCTGATGGGTTGTACTCGCCGGGTGGATAATCAAGGATTTGGTGTCTCCAATGTTCGCCAATAAAGAGAATATTTTGGTGGCATCCGTTACATTCTTGGCCGCTTCAAATCCTCCTTTGATTCCAAAAGTGACCAATCCACTTTGCCCTTTGGGCAGGTATTCCTGTGCCAAATTATAATACTCGTCCCCTTTAAGACCCGGATATTTTACCCAAGCGACTTCATCCCTGCTTTGCAGCCATTCTGCAAGCTCCAGGGCATTTGCACTGTGTTGCTTGATACGCACCGGTAGGGTTTCCAATCCCTGAATAATTTGAAAGGCATTGAACGGGCTTAAAGCTCCCCCGAAATCCCTAAGACCTTCCAAAATCAATTTAAAGGTAAAGGCTGCCGCACCTAAGGCTTTATGATATACCAGACCGTGGTAACCTGCCGATGGTTCGGTAAATTCTGGAAATTTTCCGTTGGCCCAATCAAAAGTACCGGCATCGATAATGGCACCGCCCAATGACGTTCCCTGTCCGCCAATATATTTGGTTAAAGAATGTATGACCAAGTTCGCCCCATGCTCGATCGGATTCAGCAAAACTGGTGTTGCAACCGTATTGTCTACAATAAAGGGTACACCGGCAGCTTTTGCCTCTTTGGATATCGCCTTCAAATCCAATACATCCAACTTTGGGTTACCCAAGGATTCCACAAAGATGGCCCGGGTATTTTCTTTTACAGCTTTTCCAAAGTTCTCTGGATTGGAGGCATCTACAAACGTGGTGTGAATTCCTAAACGAGGTAGTGTTACATTGAGAAGGTTAAACGTACCTCCGTACAAGCTACTGGAGGCTACGATATGATCTCCTGATTTTAACAAGGTTAAAAGTCCCGTAGAAATTGCAGCCGCTCCCGATGAAAAGACCACCGCACCAACACCACCTTCCACAGCGGCCAAACGGTCCTGAAGAATTTGGTTGGTAGGATTGTTCAAGCGGGTGTAGATAAACCCTAATTCCGCCAAAGAAAATAGATTCGCGGCATGCTCCGTATTATTGAATACATAGGATGACGTCTGGTAAATAGGTACGGCACGGGTTCCACCAGTTTGCGTTGTGTCATGCCCAGCATGTAAGGCGTTTGTTGCTAATTTTTGATCGCTCATGATTTTTGTTTTTTAATAGTTAAGCCCAATTCCAATATGGGACGTGAAAAATGATTAAAAAAGCCAAACCCCAACCTGCCGACATTGCGGTTAGGTAAAATCAAATAAGTTATAAGAAAGTGAAATCGATTAAATTTCGATGACTGTTATCCTTCCCCTAAGGGTAGAATGTAGCACCTTCTTGATTCCGATAATCATCGGGAGAACAAGGGTTGCTAAGGCTTCAAAGGGTCCAATCCCTCCACCTTTCTTGATAACTATTCAATACGTGTTTGAACTTAGTGGATGCAAATATAAGGGGGGTATGTTTTAAAATCCTAATCAAACCATAAAAATTAACAAAACCCTAGTGAAATGATAGGTTTTAATTTATCTCCCCGATTTGGCACAGCTAAAAAAGGCTCCTCCCTTTAGAAAAGGGAGGTGGCGCGATACGCAGTATCGGGTCGGAGGGATAGAAAATTTTGAACAAACCCAATCTCCCCGATTCGGCAAAGCCGAATCACCCCTCTTTGGAAAAGAGGGGAGCTTGTTATTACTACTGTAGGCAGCAAAAAAAGCATATTTAACCCAGTTCCAGAAAAAAGCTCCTCCCTTTGGAAAAGGGAGGTGGCGCTATACAAAGTATCGGGTCGGAGGGATAGAAAAAATCAAACTAAAAAAACAAATCTCCTCGATTCGGCACAGCCGAATCATCACTTTTTAATAAAGAGCAGAGCTTTTTTGTATTTTTAACTATGGCGAATAAACACCATAACCGCAAGGAATTTCTGGAAAGACGGAAGGAGCTCAGGAAAAACCTTACCTCCGCCGAAGCTTTCCTTTGGAAACATCTGAAGGCAAAACAATTGGAAGGCAGAAAATTCCATAAACAACACAGCATCGATTGGTATATTGTCGATTTTTATTGCCCTTCCGAAAAGTTGATCATTGAATTGGATGGCCAAGTTCACATGAATTCCGCAGCCCAAGCCTATGACGAAAAACGCACCGAACACATTGAGAATCTTGGTTTGAAGGTAATCCGATTTGAAAACAAAATGGTGTTTGAAAATTTACCTTCAGTACTGGAAGAAATCAAGAACAACTTTACGAACACAGTCTTTTAAAAAATCTCCCCGATTCGGCATAGCCAAATCACCCCTCTTTGGAAAAGAAAGTATTCACAAGCTTACTTCATACCACCCCTATAAATTGTTTAAGTATCTATTTTCTGTAAAAACATTAAGGCAACAACTGTGGTAAACAACAATATATTTATTAAAATGACAAATAATAAATAGAAACCTGCTGTCCTTAAAAGGGTATTCCAAACCTTATTTGGCCTGAACAAACCAATGTTCACCCAAAAAACATACCCTATGGCCAAAAAAGCAGCAATAGACTCTAGAATATCATTTTTGCCAAAAAGATAAATTAAAAGAGAAAAGAACAAATATATTAAGGCCTGTTGCCCTACAACAAATGAACGGATAGCAATATGTTCTATATAATTATATCTTACACCTTTAAATGCTATGAACATACTAAAAGCATAAAAGGGAATTAACAATATGGAAATAATTGCATAATTATCAAGTATCAAATTAACATCAAACTTACAATCCCCTTTAACACTGTCATCATACCCTGCATTGAATCCAGAAATAGCTTTCCCTAAAAAAGTTTCAGAATCTAAGAGTCTAGTGAGGACAAAATAAAGAGTAGAAAGCGCAAGTGCATACGACAATGGTCTCTAGTAATTCTTGCGTTTACCTTGAAGATAATCCTTAATGGCATAGCCGGGTCTCCAAAATAAATCCACCACAGTTTTCAAAAAACCCCGGTCAACCTGGAAAATTGTTTCTGAAACTTCCTGAACAAAATTGGAAAGATTTAGTTTCCTACCCTAGAATGCTGACCGCATTTCGGACAATATATTTCGGCAACATTTGCACCACAATTTTTGCATTCCATTTCAGCCATTTAAGTCTGATAAAAAATTACCTCAACACCGTAAACTCGATTTTAGAATCCGTGTAGACCGTATGGGTTTGGGTATTAAAATCGGCTTCGTCCGCCTCAAAGATGTTATCTACATAGGTCTGAGGGTTTAAATCTATGAGTGGAAACCAAGTGCTCTGTACCTGGACCTGTAACTTGTGTCCCTTCTTTATCGTATGGAAAACATCCTGCAACTTGATATTCACTGCCGTTTTTTGATTCGGCACAAAGGGTTCCGGCTGGGAGAAGCTATTCCTAAACCTACCCCTTAACACCTCGCTACGCACCATCAAATGGTAGTTGCTCATCTTCAAATGGTCCTGCATGTCTTCATGATTTTCTGCATCGGCTGGGTGCACATCGATTACTTTTACGATCCAATCGGCAGCCGTTCCCGTGGTGGCAACGTTCAAATTCGCCATAATGTCGCCTGCCAAGGTCAAATCCTCTTCCATCACATCGGTTTCAAACACCAATACATCAGACCTTCTCGAGGCAAAGCGCTGGTCATCTGTCATGTATTTTCTTGGGGTAAAAACGGATTTGATATCTTCCGAATAGGGAACCGGTTTTTTGATATCACTCACAAATTGAATCCCTGTTTCGCCTTTCTTCTCAGTGGTCAATTCCTGATTATCGGACAGGTACATATTCTGCTTTACCACCCCTTTGGGAGGCCAGGAATCGTACTGTTTCCACTCCTTTCTCCCTGAATCGAACACATAAGCTTCGGGCAATCCACTGTTCATATCTCCATCGCCCTTTAAAAAATGATGAAAGAATTTGGTCTCTATATTCTCCTGAAAAAACTCCGAAATACCGTCTCCGAAATAATAATTACCAACTAGGTTCTTACCCCTACTTCGTGCCCATCCGCCATGGTCCCAAGGTCCAAAGACCAAAGTGTTGTAATTGTCCTTGTTATATTTTTCAATAGTCTTATACGTTTCCAAGGGTCCGTATAAATCCTCAGCATCAAATTCCCCTGCAACTACCATTGTGGCCACGTGGCTCTTAACATCCTTTAAGTGCTGAATTAACCCCCTACTTTGCCATAATTCATCGTAATTGGGATGCTCCTTTAGTTCATTCCAAAAAAAATCGTCCGTTTTACCATCAACGGCCATCCTTGGTGTATCCCCGGTTTCATATTCAAAAAAACTATCGAGATTTTTTAACGGTCCGGCGTCCAAGAAAAATTGATATTGATCTTCAGTTCCCAAATCCGGCAAAGTGTACCAAGCGGTATCGATGGGCTGGTCCCCATTGGGCCTGGGCGTACCGAACAGACTGGTGGCCCTAAAATAACTTAAGAGATACGCCCCATTATGATGAAAATCGTCAAAAAAGAAATCCCCGATACATGCCTGCGGAGAGGCCGCCTTTAAAGCAGGATGCGCATCTACAGTAGCATAGGTAGAATAAAACCCAGGATAGGAAATTCCCCAGATACCTACCCTTCCATTATTGTTTTCCACGTTGTTCACCAACCATTCAATAGTGTCGTATGTGTCCGAACTTTCGTCCACATCCTGATCGGAAGTTTTATTGGGAATATAGGCCCTCATGTTTTCATAGTGCCCTTCGCTCAACCACCTTCCCCGGACATCTTGGTACACTACGATGTACCCCTCCTTCATCATATGAACATTTGGAGCAATGCTTTCCTTAAACTGGCCTTCTCCATAGGGCCTTGAGCTATACGGAGTACGTTGCATGATGATGGGATATTGTTTTGAGGTATCCTTTGGTGAATAAATAGTGGTATGTAGGGTAACTCCATCCCGCATTTCAATATCCACCTCTTTTTTGGTATAGTTATCTGCAACGTAGGTGCTAACCACCTCTGCAGTTTCTGTTGTTTGAACTTCCTTTTTACAAGAATATAAAAGGAAAGTGATAATGAAGAGCGTCAGTAGATACTTTAAGGTAGATTTCATCATGGTTGAATTAATTGCCCCTAAAGCTAGGAAAGAATCGGTATTCCTGAAAATAAAAAGGAGCCATATCTGGCTCCTTTTCCTAAATAATATTGAAAATTTGTTATAGCCCGAATGCGACTTTTACATCATCAACCATATCCAGTTTCTCCCAGGTAAACAATTCTACTTCCATTTCAACCCGACCATTATAAGGGGATTCGAAAACTTTTACCACTTTTTTGGATTCCTTGCCCATGTGACCATATGCAGCGGTTTCTAAATAAATGGGGTTTCTAAGCTTTAAGCGTTCCTCGACCGCAAAAGGTCGCAAATCGAACAATTGCCTTACTTTTTTTGCAATTTCGCCGTCGCTCAGATTAACGTTGGACGTTCCATACGTTTCCACAAAAATGGAAGTTGGCTCTACTACACCAATGGCATAACTTACCTGAACCAAAATTTCATCCGCAACGCCGGCCGCGACCAAGTTTTTAGCTATATGTCTTGCCGCATAGGCCGCACTTCTATCGACTTTACTAGGATCTTTTCCGCTAAACGCTCCACCACCGTGGGCTCCCTTTCCACCATACGTATCAACAATTATCTTTCTACCAGTTAAACCAGTATCTCCGTGAGGGCCACCGATGACAAATTTACCTGTAGGGTTGATATGATAGGTAATCTGATCATCGAACAGTTTCTGGATATCCTCAGGCAATTGCGATTTTACCTTTGGGATAAGAATGGAGATAATATCCGATTTTATTTTCTTCAACATCGCCTCATCATTGCTATCAAAGGCATCGTGTTGTGTGGATACTACAATGGTATCGATACGTTGTGGCACATTCTCATCAGAATACTCAATGGTAACCTGGGCCTTGGCATCTGGCCGTAAATAGTTGATTTCCTTACCATCCCTGCGCAGTTCTGCCAGGGTATGTAATATTTTATGGGATATGTCCAAAGCCAAGGGCATATAATTATCGGTCTCCTTTGTGGCATAGCCGAACATCATACCCTGATCACCCGCGCCTTGTTCTTCTTTGGCACCTCGGTCAACTCCTTGATTGATGTCTTGGGATTGCTCATGTATCAATGAAATAACTCCGCAAGAATCCCCACTAAATTGATATTCCCCTTTTGTATATCCTATTTTATTGATGACCTCACGGGCAATGTTCTGTACGTCCAGATAGGTGTGGCTTTTGACTTCTCCTGCCAACACTACTTGACCCGTAGTGACCAGTGTTTCACAGGCCACTTTGCTTTCTGGATCGAATGCCAAAAAATGATCTAATAGTGCATCACTTATTTGGTCCGCTACTTTATCCGGATGTCCTTCACTAACTGATTCCGATGTAAATAAATATGCCATTTCCTTTTGATTTTTAGAAAGGATTTAAAATTGCACTGACTAAAGAAGGTATTGTTTTTCTCTTGAAGAGTTGTCAAACACGGTCGACACAAAACTGCTTTAGCATTTTTAACGAGGTTGCAATCAGTCAAATCCTTCCTCCTAATTTTGAGTCAAAAGTATGAAAATAGTTTGTTTTAAAAATGAATTAACATCATTTTGTGTCCCCACATATTTCATCAAAGGCTTTCAAAAATATTGCAGGCATTTCAACTACTATTTTTTCTAAAAGTTAATATACTTTGTATATTGTACGCTACAACTTTTTTAGAACAACTAACCACTAAATAAGAGCAAAATGCACATTGCCGTTGCCGGAAACATTGGAGCAGGTAAAACCACTTTAACCAGATTATTGGCCAAGCACTTTAAGTGGGAAGCCCATTTTGAAGACGTTGTAGACAATCCGTACCTGGATGATTTTTATACCCAAATGGAGCGCTGGAGCTTTAACCTCCAAATTTATTTTTTGAATAGCCGTTATAGACAAATTGTACAAATAAGGGAAACCGGTAAAGATGTAATACAAGATCGCACCATCTATGAGGATGCCCATATTTTTGCCCCCAACCTTCATGCCATGGGCCTTATGACCAACAGGGACTTTAAAAATTATTCCAGTTTGTTCGAGTTAATGGAGTCCTTAGTAAATCCCCCTGAATTGTTAATTTACTTAAGAAGTTCCATTCCAAACCTGGTAAAACAAATCCATAAACGAGGTAGGGACTATGAGAACAGTATTTCCATTGATTATTTGAGTAGACTCAACGAACGATACGAAGCATGGATTCATGGTTACGATAAGGGAAAGCTTTTGATTATCGATGTGGATGAACTGGATTTTGTAGATAACCCAGAAGACTTGGGAACAGTGATCAATAAAATTGATGCTGAAATCAATGGTCTATTCTAACGATTAGATAAACCCATTTTTTTTCGCATGGGCAATGGCTTCTTTCGTTTTATTCACCATTAGAAAAGGAATACTCTTGTAGCCTTTAAACAAATTGGATACTCTCGCCATTCTTCTTGCATTAGATACACTTCTTAAATAAATGGCCTTTACCCTATTAGGGAACAACTTGGAAATTTCAATATAAATATCCGCATCCCTTTCACCACTATCCCCTATGAGAATAAAGGACATTTCCGGATAAGTATTAAAAATATTGGTAATCTCCTTTTGTTTTTGGGGTTTGTCATCCTCTCTTCTCCTTCTCCTGAAGCTGGACATACTTCTCAAAAGAATCGGTCCTTTCGGAAACTTATTTACCGTCAAAAAAAGTTCCAGATATCTGTACAAATTCCAGGGACTATGACTCACATAAAAAATGGGATTGGCTTCATTCCCCTCTTTGCCTTGATGTAGCTGGTGGTAAAAATCAGCAGCACCCTCCAAGGGTTTTCTATTGATTGCCCTGGTAAAAATAGTATTGATCAATACCTTCCATTTTAAGGAAGATACAACCCCCGTATGTAAAATGGTATCGTCGATGTCGCTAATGACCCCAAACCTAGCGGTTTGGCTTGGAATCAGCATTTCTCCCGGGAACCGGTTTTGTCTTAGTATTTCCCTTTTTAAATTCGTATCCAAAAAGGAAATCTCAAATTTCACCCACCCCTCCTCATTCATATGTTTTGATAACCCTTCTACTTTCTCGTTAATGAGATAATAGCCTTCGTGGTCAGTCTTTCCCTGTATTCCGATATCTTCATCTAAGCTGATTCTTATTGGGGTGTTTTTAATTTCATCAGTTTCAAATCTCTTCCATGTATTTACCAAGAGTTTAAAAGCACCTTTGTGTCCTAGATCTATATTTTCATCCTCAAGTGCCCTGCCCCTAACATAGAATCTATTCGAGGTTCCATAACCGTTAAAGGCAATAATTTGGAGCTTATCCTTTTTCCAAAACACTTTCATTTAAAAATGCCAATTTTCTGGCCAGAGCCACATGATCAATAAACCGATTACTATGGAAATGCCAAAAGACATGCCAATCCATTTCATCAATCGTTTGGTTCCTAGGACTGCTGCCATTACACCCTTGAACAACAAATTGGACAAGGAGGCCAACAAAATTAAGCGCCATCCGGTTGAAGTGGCCAACCCATCGTTCTTCATTAAATTAGAGAGGGAAAGCGTTATGGCATCCACATCCGTAAGTCCGCTTATAATCGAGACAATATAAAGCCCTTCATTACCAAATCTATCCTTGGTAAAAGCTACGGCCAATAATATAAGGCCATACAACAGACCAAATACCAAGGCGCTTTTAAATTGAGCGGGATTGTCCGGTTCGGGCATTTCATCATCGTTTTTTTCCTTGTTTATAAAATAAAACAATGCCCCGCACAAAATGGCCATACAAACCAATTCAAAGAATAAAGGCAGAACAATTGAATTTAGTTTTTCCGGTATGACCACTCCTACCTCAACCATAACACGGACAAGCGCAATGGCCGAGGCCGTAGTAATGATAAACGCGGCTATTAAATCGACCCTTCCTACATCTTTTGTTTTTTTCGCATAACTCACCGTGGTGGCAGTACTGCTGATCAATCCTCCCAAAATTCCATTGGAAATAATACCCGCCTTTTTGCCCAAAAATTTATAAATGAAATATCCCACCACACTGATACCCACAATAAGCACCACCATTAGCCAAATATTATGAGGGTTTATGACATTAAAGGGACCATAGGTCTGATTGGGAAGAATGGGCAATACAATTAGGGAAATTCCGGCAAAGGTCATTATGGCGGCCAAGTCCTTCTCCATTAAATTTTCAATAAAATCATGTAAATGTTCCTTCACATAAAGGAGTATGGCCATAACTCCACCTACAATAATACCGATTACCTGATTTCCCAAGACCAAATAGGCCCCAATGGCAAACATGAGCAGGGCGGCGACCTCCGTTGTCTGACCCACATCCGCATCCTCAAACTTTTTAAGTTTTATCAAATTGGCCACAATCAAAAGTCCGGTGAGGCATAGTCCAATGACCGGAAGCAGATAGGGGTTTTCCAAATCACGGGTCAAAAAGGCAGACATTACACCTAATATGGAAATTAAGGTAAACGTACGTACCCCGGCCATTTTGTTATCGGTTCGCTGTCGTTGCAGCCCTACCAAAAGCCCCAAACCAAAGGCAATTCCTAAAGTAGATAAATCGGTATAGTCCATACACCATGAATATACTATAAATAGCGAATAAAAAGTAGGGGTGAAACGGAGTAATTTATTTCAAATGAAACCGATTCCTTATAGAACAATTTTAAATTATACCACCTTTTCCATATAAAAGGGCATTTCCCTAAGTGAACACCACAGTTGACTCATTGTCCATTTTATACTACAGTAAAAGACCATAGCTTGAGGTAAATTATAAAACTATGTGTAACCGGGCTTTTGTCAAAAGAAGCCACAAATTCAAAAAGATGAAACCAAAAAAGAATCCCAAAAAAGACCTCAACAAAAAGAGTAGTTTGTTTTTTGTATTTGGACTTTTACTTGTTTTAGGACTGGCGTTTATAGCTTTAGAATGGAAATCCTATGAACCAAAATCTATTTATGAAGTAAGCATGAATGTGGCACCTAGTGAAATAGAGGAGGAACCCATAGAGAAATTTAAGGTTGAGCAGCCGAAAATTAAACAAGTACTTCCTCCGGAAATAAAGGTAGAAGACAATGATGTAGAAATTGAAGAAACCGAAATCTTATCCACAGAAGCGGATACCGAGACCGAAATTCTTGAGGTTGATGACATAGAAGTCGATGAACCGGAAGAGGAAGTACATGTAAATTGGATTACCATTGAGGAAGTACCCATTTTCCCAGGATGTGAAAATGCCAAGGATAAAAGGGCGTGCTTTAATGAAATGATGCAAAAGCACATCCAAAAAAACTTCAGGTATCCAGAACTCGCCCAAGAAATGGGAATTCAAGGTAGGGTAAGTACCCAATTCGAAATAAAAAGTGATGGTTCCATTGGAACCATCCAAAAAAGAGGACCGCACAAAGTTTTGGAAGAGGAAGCCATCCGTATCCTTTCCAAATTGCCCAAAATGACTCCGGGACAACAGCGTGGAACCCCTGTAAAGGTCTCTTTTAGTATTCCCATTAATTTTGTACTTCAATAAAAACCCAATAAAAAAGGGCTTACCGAAAACGGTAAGCCCTTTTTTTTATAAAATGATTTTTGTCTTAAGAAGAATTCCTACTGGATTTTTTTCTCTACTTCTTTAACCACTTTTTCAATCTTTACTTCTATATCTTCAGAATTTTTGTTGAAAGCTTCTATTTCAGCCTTAACCTCTTCCTCGGTACCTTCAAAAACTTGTTCCGAGACAGATTCTTCACCATTATCAATTAGTGTAGTTACTACTGTGGCCTTAACTAATCCTTCCCCATTCTCTTCCATATTAACCTCAACTTTTTTCTCAACCTGCTTTGCCACCATTTCAGTAGCAACCTTTTCCTCATTGTAAGCTGTCATGCTATCCCCGCTCATAGCAATACTAGGTGCGATTACCAAAGCCACAACAGACATCAACTTTAAAAGGATATTCAAGGATGGACCGGAAGTATCCTTGAAAGGATCTCCTACCGTATCACCGACTACAGCCGCTTTATGGGCATCAGTACCTTTACGGCCATCACTCTCTATGGTCTTTTTCGCGTTATCCCAAGCACCACCGGCATTGGATTGGAAAATAGCCATCAATACCCCACAAGTGGTAACCCCTGCCAATAGTCCGCCCAACATTTCTGCACCACCAACAAATCCTACGGCAACGGGTACGGCAATGGCCAATAAACCTGGCAATACCATTTCCTTAATGGAAGCTTGTGTGGAAATAGCAACACACTTATCATATTCCGCGACTCCATCGGCAGCATCAAAAGTGGCTCTTTGTGCCTCAGTTGCTTTGGACATATCTGAATCTACGGCCCTCATTACCTCCAAGGCAGCCTTCAATTGAGGGATATCCCTGAACTGGCGACGTACTTCTTCTATCATGGCCATAGCGGCACGACCTACTGCATTCATGGACAATGCCGAAAATACAAAGGGCAACATACCACCAACCAATAAACCGGCCATAACCGTTGGCTTGGAAACATCAATAGCCACTACATTGGCAGTTTGCATGAAGGCGGCAAAAAGGGCCAAAGCCGTTAATGCGGCAGAAGCAATGGCAAATCCTTTACCAATAGCAGCCGTTGTATTACCTACTGCATCCAATTTATCCGTACGTTCCCTTACCTCGCTTGGAAGTTCGGCCATTTCCGCAATACCTCCAGCGTTATCAGAAATTGGTCCGTAAGCATCTACAGCCAACTGTATTCCAGTGTTAGCCAACATTCCAACAGCAGCAATTGCAATACCATAAAGACCCGCAAAATGATGTGAAATCAATATGGCAGCCGCAATTAAAAGAATAGGAAACATGGTTGACATCATACCCACACCCAGACCTGCGATAATATTTGTTGCCGCTCCTGTCTCGGATTGGCGAACAATGGCGTTAACAGGTTTAGTTCCCGTTCCTGTATAATATTCCGTTACCTTACCTACAGCCAAACCTGCAATAAGACCGGCAAGTACAGCAATGAAAACACCCAATGCACTATATTCTACCCCACCGAAGGTCCAACTTTCTGGAAGCATATTGGTTATAATGAAATAACAAGCGACCAACATTAAACCGGCAGATCCAAATTCTCCTATATTCAAAGCAGTTTGTGGATTTCCACCGTCTTTTACCCTTACGAAGAATGTTCCAATGATGGACATAATAATTCCTACAGCGGCAAGTACCAATGGTAGATAAACCGCACCCAAGCCATCAAAAGCACTTTCAAAGGCAGGAATTTGCACAAATGCAGCACCTAAAACCATTGTACCAATAATTGAACCTACATAAGATTCAAACAAATCCGCACCCATACCGGCAACGTCACCTACGTTATCACCAACGTTATCCGCAATCGTAGCGGGGTTTAATGGGTGATCCTCAGGAATACCAGCTTCTACCTTACCTACCAAATCGGCACCAACGTCAGCGGCTTTAGTATATATACCACCACCTACACGTGCAAACAATGCAATGGAAGAGGCACCCAGGGAAAAACCGGACAATACATTCAGAACTTCACCTATTGACCAACCTTGTCCACTATAAATCATAAAAAGGCCACTTAAACCAAGTACGCCCAATCCTACAACACCAAGTCCCATAACGGCTCCTCCGGCGAAGGCAACCTCCAAGGCTTTACCTAGCGAAGTTCTAGCTGCCTGTGTTGTTCTAACGTTTGCTTTGGTAGCCACTTTCATACCAATAAAACCAGCTAAAGCAGAGCAGATAGCACCTACAATAAATGAAATTGCCACCATGCCGTTAGATCCCACTTCGTTGCTACCTTTAAAGAACAAAAGGACCGCGACCGCAGCTACAAAAACAGCCAAAATTTTATACTCGGCCTTTAAGAAAGACATTGCCCCATCGGCAATGTTTTTGGCTATTCTCGCCATTTTTTCATTACCAACATCTTGTTTGGATACCCATGCACTTTTAATGAAAACATACAAAAGAGCCAAGACACCAAAAGCAGGTAAAAACTTTACGATTAATTCCATTTGATTAGTTATTTTTTTGTGGCTGCTAAAGTAGTAAAATAGAATATAATAAAAAAAGCCCCCTTAATTATATTAAAAGGGGGCTTTGACTTCTTAAAAAATAACTATATCATAAAGGTGCGCTTATCCTTATGTTCACTTTCAGCATAGCGCTTTACACATTCTTCATAAATTTTTACGGCCTCTTCATGATTGCCCCAGCCACCGGTATCGACCTTCTTTTTTTCAAGATCCTTATAAACCTGAAAGAAATGTTCGATTTCCTTAAGCCTATGCGGATTTAAATCGCTGATATCACTTCTTTTGCTCCAAATGGGATCGGAGACCGGAACACAGATAACTTTTTCATCTGGTCCCTTTTCGTCGGTCATGTGGAAAACCCCTATAGGTTTTACTTCCATGACCACCATGGGATAGGTAGGTTCAGTACCCAAGACCAAAACATCCAAAGGGTCTTTGTCCAAAGCCAAGGTTTCAGGCACAAACCCGTAGTCCCCTGGATACATCATGGATGAAAACAAGGTTCTATCGAATCTAATCTTATGGAGGGTGAAATCATACTCATATTTATTTCTACTTCCTTTGGGAATTTCTATCAGTACATCAAATGTCACAGGTTTTTTACTTGCCATTTTTGTTAAGTGTTATTTACGTTTGTTTAAAGTAACGAATGTCATATGCAATAATTGCTTGGGGAACAACGTATTTAAAAGTTGAATCCGAAGGTGCCCGTAACTCCAAAGGGCCTTGCATTTGGATTGTCCAAATAGTTGCCCCTAAAGTTAAAATCCAACCTAAAGATTTTAAATATATTCCCTACCCCGAAGGAGTATTCATAATATATTTTTTCGGACGGTGCGCGTAATGGGGTGTTTATAGTCGCGGGTGTGCTTAAAGCGATATTCTCATCCGAAAGATTTCCCCAAACTCCTCGGAGACCCACGATTTCCCGAAGGTTCAATTTACGCAAAAAAGGTATCCTAGAAAAGAGCCTGCCATTAAAATTATGTTCCAGATGAACCGATGCATAGGTATCCGTCACGAATTCATAAAAATCCAAATTGGGAAAGGTACCATAGTTGGAGAAAAAAGTTTGGTTCCCCGGTACAACGCTCAACAGCCCTAGAGGCACCTCGCCAAAAGTCTTTCCAAGTTCAACCGTACTTAGCAATCTTCCGAAACCACCTAATTGCCAAGGTTGACTGTAGGAAAATTGAAGTTTTTGGTAATTAAAGTCGCTTCCCAAAACACCCTCCATCCCTTTGGTATAATTAAGTAGCAGGGTACTATAGGTATCGTTCACATCCCTACGTTCCACACCAAATCCTATGGTCTTTTTTCCAGGAGTATAAATTAATAGGGTATTAAAATCGAACTGTCTAATTTCCGATGAAATACCCGTTGGGGACTCCGGATCTATATAGTCCAGACTAAATTCGTTTGGTAACGCAGAACTCAAGGTCCTAAAAGTACCACCTAGGGAAACCCTAAAATTTGTAATAGGTTCTACTTCAAAATTCAGGGCACTTAGGTTTATGTTCGTCAACCTATTGTTGGCTCCAACGGTCAATAGCGATGACGAGGCCACACTTCTCCCGAGCACATCGCGGGTTGCCGTTAGGCTAACTCCCAATTGTTCAATATCACGCCTATTTCCCCCGGAAATAATGAACCTTGTTTTGGGTTCTATTAAAAATTTACCGCTTAATCCATGCTTCATTTTTCTATCGGTAAATCCGTAGGCGGCATAACCTTCCAACCGCCACATATCATTTTGACCCCGATAGGTCCTTGCCCCTATCCGCACTCTTGGTCCTTCGGCCTGATTATACCCAAAGAAGTCATAAATAGTACCTATATCCAGATTCCACTTATCAATTTCCACATATCCCGAACCCAAAATACTCACTAGGTTATAATAGGATTTAAACTTGGGAACGGTCTTTAGCGTATCCAACAATTTGTAGATTCCCGCTTCATCCTTGTTCAGGGATTCCAATCTATTCTTTTGCCAAAACTCATCATCCTTGACTATAAGGTTGATATCCAAAGGGTTCAAATCCTTTTTATAAAAATCCCTAGGTTTCTGTTTATCAAATTCATAGTTATCGTAGACCGTCGTGCGTTTACCGTATACCCCTCTGGATTTTTCCTTTTTCTGAAAACTGAAGTCGCTTAACATATAATCCCGCTTCAAAAGAAACAGGGAATCGTTCACTACCTCAAAATCCTGTTCAATATAAATTTCCTTTACCCAGTTGATGTTGGCACTTTTGGTTACCTCCAAATTGATGTTCTTGATGGCCCAAGTAGAATCGTTCACCCAAAAGTCCCCCTTGAACGTAAGCTCATTTTTTCGCCTCGGATAATACACAATGTTATAGCACCATTTGTTATCTATAAAGGCACTGTCGCGCAACGCATAATTATAGGTATCTATTCCTGTTCTTGATAAGGGACTGGTAAAACTCTTGTCAAAAAACTTCAAGTAATTATCATAGATATCATAACTCTGGTAAAGGTCCTGTACAAAGGCAATGATTGCCTGATTATTCTCAAAGCCGGAATTTTTGTTCCCAAGTACCTCTTCCTTTTCTTCATTTATGACATTATCCCCATACACTTTAGAAAACGTTTCATTCAAAAAAATAGGTAAATAGGTCTTGCCGGTAATCCTAGAGGTATCCAAGTCTTGAAATACGAATTCCAACCCTTTGAAGATTTTGCGCTTCATAAGGGCACTATCTATGGTATTCAGGTCAAATTCTACCTTTTCGTACTTATCAAAGGCATATTGATCAAACTTTCGGATTCCATTTTGACGTTTTTTGGCCCATATCTTCCTAAGGATATCCACTGCCGGATTATTTTTTTTGGACTGCTTTCCAGAAATCAGCACAACTTCGTTAAGTTGCTCGGCCGCCTCTAAAAGAGAGATTTTCAAATCGTAGTTTACCTTACCGGCAAGCTCAATTTCCTTGGTTTCATACCCGATGAACGAAATGACCAGAACGTTGTAATTATTGTCCGATTCCAGATAAAACCCCCCATTGTCATTGGTTATAGTACCTTCCGTAGAGCCTTTAAAAAGAACGTTCGCAAATGCAACCGGTTCTCCACTTTCATCTATTACCAGACCTCCCACCTTGGTTTGGCCCATAGCCCGTATGGTCATAAGAAGAAGAAAACAGAAAAAGAGTTTTTTCATATATAAGGTTGTTCTGCCATGCTTGTTCACAAATAGCGTACCAATAAAAAAGCTTCTTCAACATGGGTCGAAGAAGCTAAGGTACCTTTACATTACTTAACAGTTATTTATATAACACTTTTTTAACGGCTTTTATAACGTCCTTATAATTTGGTAGCCATTCCTCCAATAGTACAGGTGAGTATGGTGCCGGTGTATCGGCCGTATTGATTTTTATAATCGGTGCATCCAAATAATCGAAAGCATTTGCCTGAATATGATATGTAATCTCGGTTGCTACATTTCCAAAAGGCCATGCTTCTTCCAAAACGACAAGACGATTTGTTTTTTTAACCGATTTTACAATGGCTTCGTAGTCCATAGGTTTAACGGTTCTTAAATCGATTATTTCACAGCTTATTCCTTCCTTCTCCAATTCTTCGGCAGCTTTTACCGCTTCCTTGATAATTTTTCCAAAGGATACTATGGTTACATCCTTCCCTTCCCTTCGAATATCTGCAACACCAATAGGAATTGTATACTCACCTTCGGGTACTTCACCTTTATCACCATACATTTGTTCGGACTCCATAAAAATAACCGGATCGTCATCCCTAATGGCAGATTTCAACAAACCCTTGGCGTCTGCCGGATTGGAAGGAACAATTACCTTTAGTCCTGGACAGTTGGCGTACCAACTTTCAAAAGCCTGTGAGTGTGTCGCAGCCAACTGGCCCGCAGATGCCGTGGGTCCCCTGAACACAATGGGACAAGGAAATTGCCCGCCGGACATTTGTCTTATTTTTGCCGCATTATTGATAATTTGATCGATACCGACCAAGGCAAAGTTAAAGGTCATAAACTCCACAATGGGCCTGTTACCGGTCATAGTAGAACCTACAGCGACTCCCGCAAAACCAAGTTCGGAAATAGGCGTATCGATAACCCTTTTGGCACCGAACTCATCCAACATCCCTTTAGAAGCCTTGTAAGCACCATTATATTCCGCAACTTCCTCACCCATTAGATAAATGGATTCGTCCCTACGCATCTCCTCGGACATCGCTTCCGCAATAGCTTCTCTAAACTGTAGTGTTTTCATCTTAATAAGAAATATTAGTCTTTAACCTTTCAATTGAAAGCAAGCAAAAATAGGAAATTATATGTCAATTCAACGGATGCAGGTTTTAAAAAAAGTTATAAAATTTACTATGCATGCATAGTAAATTTGGAAATAATTGGTTATCTTCGTTCCCATCACATAAAAAGATTTTATTCAATGAAAGTACTTGTTTGTATAAGTAATGTTCCGGATACAACATCCAAAATAAATTTTACGGAAAACGACACCCAGTTTGATACAAACGGTGTCCAGTTTGTTATTAACCCTAACGACGAATTTGGGCTCACCAGGGCCATGTGGCTAAAGGAAAAGCAAGGTGCAACCGTACATATTGCTACCGTTGGAGGTGCCAATGTGGAACCCACCATGAGAAAGGCATTGGCCATTGGTGCCGATGAAGCCATACGCGTAAACGCTGAACCCACCGATGGTTTTTTCGTGGCACAACAGTTAGCAGAGGTTGTGAAAAGTGGAGGATACGATTTGGTAATTGGTGGTAGGGAATCCATCGATTATAATGGTGGAATGGTACCGGGCATTCTTGCCTCATTATTGGACATGAATTTTGTAAACACCTGTATCAAATTGGAAATCGAGGGGGAAAAGGTAACCGCTGTCAGGGAAATTGATGGAGGAAAGGAAACTTTGAGCACTTCGTTGCCCTTGGTCGTTGGAGGTCAAAAAGGGTTGGTAGAGGAAAGTGATCTTCGCATTCCCAATATGAGGGGAATCATGATGGCAAGAAAAAAGGCCTTGAACGTTGTGGAACCCGTATCTGGAATCCATGCCACCGAAGATGTAAAATTCAACAAACCTGCACCTAAGGGAGAAATCAAATTGGCCGAATCCGTGGATGAGCTTGTCTCATTACTCCATAATGAAGCCAAAGTAATATAATCGCGCTCCTAGCAGCCGTAAAACAAAAAGAAAAAGATATGTCAGTTATAGTATACACAGAATCCGATAACGGAAAATTCAAAAAAAATGCATTTGAAGTTGCATCCTATGCAACGGAAGTTGCCAAGCAAATGGGGACCACTGCTACGGCGGTTTCCATAAACTGTAGTGAAAACGAGGTTTTGGGCACTTATGGAATTTCCAAAGTGTTGAACGTAAAGAATGACAGCCTAAAACCTTTCAACGCAGAGGCTACGGCCGAAGTACTGTCCAAAGCCATATCATCTGAAAATTCAACCGTATTGATCGTAAGCTCAAGTTCAGATGCCAAATATATGGCTCCACTTTTAGCGGCAAAATTAAAAGCTGGTTATGCTCCCAATGTGGTCGCAGCACCGGAGAGTACTTCTCCTTTTCAAGTGAAGCGGACCGCTTTCAGTAACAAGGGCTTCGCTCATACAGAAATAAAAACGGATATAAAGATTATAGGGGTATCCAATAATGCATTCGGTCTGGTTGAAACAAAGACCGATGCGTCTATCGAAGATTTTGACGTCACATTGGATACCGATTTTAAAACCAAGTCAGTGGATATAGACAAGGTGGTAGGAAAGGCCACTATTGCCGATGCAGACATTGTAGTATCTGCCGGAAGGGGATTAAAAGGACCTGAAAATTGGGGAATGATCGAGGAATTGGCCGATGTTCTTGGAGCCGCAACCGCTTGTTCCAAACCTGTATCCGACCTTGGATGGAGACCACATGGAGAACATGTAGGCCAAACGGGAAAACCCGTTGCCAGTAATCTTTATATAGCCATTGGTATTTCAGGTGCCATTCAACATTTGGCAGGTGTAAGTGCATCAAAAACAAAAGTGGTAATCAACAATGACCCTGAGGCCCCATTTTTCAAGGCTGCAGACTACGGAATCGTGGGCGATGCTTTCGAAGTCGTGCCGGAGTTAATCGAAAAATTAAAGGAATTTAAAGCTCAAAACAGCTAATTTTTGTTAATTTGTGCCCCACAAAGGGCTGTTCGAATAGTTGGGGTCCCAAGTGTTTGAACAGCTTTTTTAGTTTATAAGATTTATGAGTTTAGTACGACTGAAAATAAAAGGGATTTCATATAGCCAAACACAAAATGGCGCCTACGCCCTTATATTGAATGAAGTTGAGGGAGATCGAAAATTACCCATTGTCATTGGAGCATTTGAGGCTCAATCCATTGCCATTGCTTTGGAAAAGGAAATTAAGCCCCCTAGACCTTTGACCCATGATCTTTTTAAAAACTTTGCGGACCGGTTTGATATTGTCATCAAACAGGTAATCATCCATAAACTAGTGGACGGTGTTTTTTATTCAAGTATCATCTGTGAAAGAGATGGTATTGAAGAAATAATAGACGCTAGGACCAGTGATGCCATTGCTTTGGCACTTCGCTTTAATGCACCGATCTTTACCTATAAGACCATATTGGACAAGGCAGGTATTTTCCTAAAGTTTTCTTCCAAAGAGACAGAAAAGAAAGAAAACGACGAAAGCATTGTTGTTGATGAGATACTTCAGGAGGGCGAAACCGTTGAAATAGATTCGGGTGCTACCGATGGCTATACAGAATTGAGTATCGATGAACTTGAACAAGAATTAAAAAAGGCGGTTGCTAACGAAGATTACGAAAAAGCTGCAAAATTGAGGGATGAAATATCCAAAAGGAATTGAAAGGTCAAACCCTTACGCATGAAAAAACACACCTGCCTAACCATTTTACTATTCTTTCTCACTCTAATAACTTTTTCACAAACACCTGAGTCTTCCGAAGTAATAACCAATTCAGTGGACACCACCGTCCTCAACGACGTTTCAGAAAGTAGACTATCCTCTACGATTCCCAATGAAGGTTTTTCTTTTAATAGTTTATGGAGAGGTATCCTTGGAATGCTTGTTTTACTGGCTTTAGCATTTGCGTTCAGCTCTAATAGAAGAGCCATTAATTGGAAAACGGTAGGTATAGGACTTGCCATACAACTCTCGTTGGCCGTTGGGATTTTAAAGGTTCCATTTATACGCACAATCTTTACCGTTCTGGGAAAACTATTCAATGAAATTTTAAATTTTACAGTTGCCGGAAGTCAGTTCTTATTAGGCAATCTGATGAATATTGATAATCCGAACATTGGATACGTATTCGCATTTCAAATTCTGCCTACCATTATCTTTTTCTCAGCATTGACATCCGTTCTTTTCTATTTGGGAATCATTCAAAAAATAGTGAAAGGATTGGCTTGGTTGTTGACCAAAAGCCTGGGCATTTCAGGACCGGAAAGTTTATCTGTTGCGGGAAACATATTTTTAGGTCAGACCGAAGCGCCATTAATGATTAAAGCCTATTTGGAAAAAATGACCCGATCGGAAATCCTTTTGGTCATGATTGGCGGGATGGCGACTGTAGCCGGAGGGGTATTAGCAGCATACATTGGTTTTTTAGGAGGTAATGACGAAGCCCTACGTTTGGAATTTGCTCGTCACCTTATAGCTGCATCGGTAATGGCCGCACCAGGAGCCATTGTAATATCAAAAATTTTATGCCCACAAACTGAAGAGGTGGATACCAACATAAAAGTTTCTACTGAAAAAATAGGCACCAATTTATTGGATGCCATTGCCAATGGTACTACTGAAGGTTTAAAACTGGCGGTTAATGTAGGGGCTATGTTATTGGTTTTTGTTGCTTTCATTGCCATGCTAAACGGTATTTTTGGATTTATTGGAGATGTAACCAATCTTAATCAGTTTGTTGCCGAACATTCTTCTTTTGACAAACTATCATTGGAAGCAATTCTTGGAACCATTTTCGCACCGTTAATGTGGCTTATTGGAGTCGCAAACGAAGATATTGCGCTAATGGGTCAGCTTTTGGGAATTAAACTAGCCTCTAGTGAGTTTGTAGCCTATACCCAATTGGCAGAATTAAAAGATTTATCCATCACCCCAAGTTTGGGTTACCAAAAATCCATCATCATGGCAACCTATATGCTTTGTGGATTTGCCAATTTTGCATCAATCGGAATTCAAATTGGAGGGATTGGTTCCTTGGCTCCTGGTCAACGAAAAACCCTTTCGGAGTTTGGAATGAAGGCTGTATTGGGTGGTTCACTTGCTTCTTTATTATCAGCAACTATTGCGGGAATGATTTTGGGTTAATAACCTTTTGATAAAATCACGTTATTTCATGGAGTAATAAGTCAGGCTTTTTCTACTTTAGCCTCCCACAAGGCAAGTATCCCAATGAAACAATATCACGACTTATTAAAGCACGTTCTGGAGGAAGGAAACCAAAAGGGCGATAGAACCGGAACTGGAACCAAAAGTGTATTTGGTTATCAAATGCGTTTTGACCTCAGCGAAGGGTTTCCCATGGTTACCACAAAAAAACTGCATCTCAAATCTATAATCTATGAGCTATTGTGGTTTTTGAAAGGGGATACCAATATTGCTTATCTAAAAGAAAATGGTGTTCGAATATGGAACGAATGGGCCGATGAAAATGGAGATTTAGGACCCGTGTATGGTCACCAATGGAGAAATTGGAACGACGATGAAATCGATCAAATTAAAGAGGTAATCGATTCCTTAAAAAATAATCCCAATAGTAGAAGAATGTTGGTATCCGCATGGAATCCAAGTGTGCTTCCAAATACTTCCAAATCTTTTTCAGAAAATGTGGCGAATGGAAAAGCGGCCTTGCCTCCATGCCATGCATTCTTTCAGTTTTATGTCGCAGATGGCAAACTTTCCTGCCAGCTTTATCAAAGAAGTGCCGACATCTTTTTGGGCGTACCCTTTAATATTGCTTCCTATGCCTTATTTACCATGATGATGGCGCAAGTATGTGGCTATGAGCCAGGAGACTTCGTGCACACTTTTGGTGATGCACACATCTACAATAACCATATGGAGCAAGTAGAACTTCAACTGAGCAGAGCTCCAAGACCTTTACCCAAGATGGTTTTAAATCCTGATGTAAAGGATATTTTCGATTTTAAATTCGAGGATTTTACTTTGGTCGACTATAATCCGCACCCTCATATTAAAGGTGTAGTTGCCGTATAGTATCAATTTCTTTACTTCTTAAGTTAAAATTTCAACCCGTTAATAATTATCTTTCAAAAAATCAGAAAGATGGTTATAACCGACTCCCTTGTGGATTTTTTAATTGAAACAAGGAAACAAACAGAGGCTATTTGTTCCCCCTTGGAGATTGAGGACTATGTCGTACAGCCCATAGAAGATGTCTCCCCGCCCAAATGGCACTTGGGACACACCACGTGGTTTTTTGAAGAATTTATTCTAAAAGTTTTTCAAGATGATTATCAGGTTTATGATGAGGATTTCTCATTTATTTTCAATAGCTACTATGAAACTGTAGGCGAACGCGTAATCCGGGCAGATCGTGGAAATTTATCCAGACCTTCCGTTAGTAAAATATATTCGTATAGGGAACATGTGGATAATCATTTGAAAGCTTTGTTAGAAAAGGTCGATTCTGATGACTTATTTGAAATTTTGGAAATAGGAATTCATCATGAAAAACAACACCAAGAGCTTTTGCTTACGGATATAAAATACATTTTAGGAAACAACCCCATTTTTCCAAAGTATTCTGATTTTTATCAAGAAAATGAAATTGAGGTCACGGAAAAAGAATGGATATCCGTTGAAGAAAACGTGTACTCAATCGGCCATAAAACCAATGAATTTTGCTTTGATAATGAATTGAGTAGACATAAAGTTTTTTTACATGATTTTCAAATCTCCAATAGACTGGTCACAAATAAAGACTATACAGAATTCATTGAATCCGGCGGCTACGATAATTTTAAACTTTGGCACGCCGAAGGTTGGGATTGGGTAAAGCAGAACCAAATAAAATCCCCTTTATATTGGCATAAAATACATGGAAAGTGGTATCAATATACTTTGAAAGGTCTGCATCCTGTTGACATGGATGCACCGGTAAGCCATATCTCTTATTTTGAAGCCTTTGCCTATGCCCAATTTAAAAATTGTAGACTACCAACCGAATTCGAATGGGAAGTAGCGCAACAACATTTTTCCTGGGGCCAAAGGTGGGAATGGACGGAAAGCGCCTATTTACCCTATCCTAATTATAAAAAAGCCGAAGGTGCCCTTGGGGAATATAACGGCAAATTCATGGTAAATCAGAAAGTACTTCGTGGAAGTTCTATCGCGACACCAATAAAACACTCCAGACCCACCTACCGTAATTTCTTTCATCCTCATTTAAGATGGCAGTTTACCGGAATTAGGTTGGCCAAATAACATTTTACCTTTAAAATGCAACAATCTCCAAAAACAATTAAACTAACCGATTTTGAAAAAGATGTATGCGAGGGCCTAAGGGATTTTCCAAAACATCTTTCCTCCAAATATTTTTATGACGAGACGGGAGACGAACTTTTTCAGAAGATAATGGGAATGCCAACCTATTATCTAACACAAGCGGAATACAAAATTTTAAACCACCACAAGGTGGAGATTGCCGAAATGTTCAGTAGTAAAGGACCTTTTGAGCTAATAGAACTGGGAGCAGGTGATGGAAAAAAAACCAAAGTTCTACTTGAAGAATTATGCGAGCAACAATCTGATTTCACCTACATTCCTATTGATATAAGCGAAAATTCATTAGAACAATTAACAAATTCCGTTACCTATGAACTGCCTCAAGTAAACATTGATGGCTTCCAAGGAACTTACTTTGAAGCACTTAAAAAACTAGGCAATAGAAACCAAAAAAGAAAAATCATTCTCTTTTTAGGCTCCAATATTGGCAATTTGAAGCACAACCAAGCTATTGACTTTTTAAGCGAAATCCGGCAACTTATGCAACCCAACGATATTTTATTTCTTGGGGCTGACCAAAAAAAGAACCCACAAACCATATTGGACGCCTATAATGATAAAGAAGGTATTACGGCGCAGTTCAATAAAAACATCTTACATAGGATAAATAAAGAATTAGATGCGAATTTTGACTTGGACAAATTTTTACACTGGGAAAATTACGACCCTGAAAATGGAACTGCCAAGAGCTACCTAGTTTCAAAAGAGGACCAAATAGTTTATTTGGAAAAGCTAAACCTAACAATCCATTTAAAGGCGTGGGAAACCATACATACAGAAATATCCCAGAAATACGATGACGACATGGTCCATTGGCTGGGGAAGGAGGCAAGACTTACGATTCACAGGATTTTTAGTGATGGTAAGGAGGCCTTCAAAGACTATGTTTTCACATTTTAAATATGGAAGACAACAGCTTTGGTTAACATTTTCGGTCCCCATGTAAGGTTTTTGTAATAATTCCAATCGAGTCTGCCCTTTTATAATAAAGAAAAACTTTTTATGATATTACTATATCTGAGAACTTGATATCAGGTTTAAATTTGACTATACCTAATTACCGAATATTAAAAAAGGAACCCTTGTCAGGGTTCCTTTTCAAAATATGGTTTAAAATTATTTTATAACTCCAATACCGCATTTTCGGAACCTGCATAATCGTTCCACTGATAACGGTCGGCTTCGGTTTCATTTATGTATTCTCCATCTACCAAATACTTAAATTCGTAAGTATTCTCCTTAGGCAGATCAAAAGTACCTTTAAAGGTACCGTTCTTCAATTTTTTCAAAGTGCTTCCCTTTGGGCTCCAATCGTTAAAGTCGCCAACTACAGCTACTTTTTTAGCGTCTTCAGCGGGAACGGTAAAAGTAACCTTACACACTGGCTTTGTTTTTAAATATTGTTTTGCAATTGCCATGATCTTAGTTTTTAAATTCAAAGCAAAAATAATACATTAAAATCCTCATTGTCAACGCTTAAAGTCATTTTTATCAATATGACAAAAATTTAGCTTAGTTTAACTTTGGTATTGAAATTTTATCTTGGTTTTATTCGAAGTAAATAATTCCTACTTACCTGTTTTTAAAATTCTTACCAAAGATTTCAAATCATCTTCGCTATTGTAGAAGTTGAAGCTTATTCTTATTCCATTGCCCCGTTGAGAACATAAAATATTTTCTTCAATTAACTTATTAAACATTTTTTCATCTGCCTTGATGTTAAAAATAGTACTGTGCCGCTTTCGTTCTACCACGTACGGTTCCAATAAATCCAAATCTTCAAATTCCCTTTTAATCTTTCTGGACAAAGCCTCATTCTGACCGGTAATATTATCCATCCCTATTCCATTTAAAAAGTCCAAGGAGAATTTTAAACTACCAAAATTTAGACTGGACAAATGTCCTGGCTCCAGTTTATTGGGGAGCTTTAAATTATGCTTATTCTCATAATTTCCGTTGGCCGCATTGAAACCTGTAGTAGGCACGGAAAATTCTTCGGCTGCATTATTACTAAAAAGCATAAAACCATTACCGTATCCGGAAAGTAACCATTTATATCCACTAGTCCCCATTACATCGATTCCAGAAGAATTAAAATCGAACTTCGCAGCACCGCAAAATTGGGTGCCGTCCGCAATTATCAATAAATTAGGATTGGCCTTTTTTAAACGTTTAATGAATTCCAAGTCGATTAAAAACCCATCCAACCACTGCACAATACTGAAGGCAAAAACATCAATATTATCCTTACATACTGCCTCTTCAATTTTTTCTTCGATATCGGAAGTTATCTTTAAGATGGTCGTATTGAATTTCCTGCTTTCAAAAGGCCAGTTCAAAGATGGGTAATCATTCTCTAATAGCAGTACTTTTTTCTTGGTATCCAACCCTTCCAAAAGTAGGTTCAAGCCAATTGAGAAGTTATAAACCAGGGCTACATTTTCTTTTTTACAATTGAAAAACTCACCAATGGTTTCCCTTGTATCGGTTAAAGTTTTCAGCGTATGATCCCATAAATCACTGCCATGAAGAAGAAAATCCAAGTCATGTTCCTGCCTCCAATCTATCAAAGAATCATAAAGCGGTCCATAAACAGCAGTATTTAAATAGGTACTTTTCCTGAGTACAGGAAATTCCTTTGCAATTTTTTCCATAGTTTGTATTTTGAAAAAGACCTATTTGCCTTATAGCAATAATCTCTTTCCACATTAATTAACTTTGCTATCTAAAGATAGCGATAGCAATTTATATGGTCCACTTTTTGTAGATTGATTAAAAATGAAAGACTTGAAAGAAATTATTATGATTGCCGCTGCCGGTGAGGATAATTCACTAGGCAAGGATAATGATTTGTTGTGGCACCTGCCCGATGATTTTAAGCGCTTTAAACGTCTTACTTCTGGGCACAAAATCATAATGGGCAGAAAAACGTTTGAAACTTTTCCCAAACCTTTACCCAACAGGAAACATATCATTATTACGCGTGATAAGAATTATACAGTTCCATATGAAGCTTGCACCGTTGTTCATTCCTTGGAAGAGGCTTTAGATCTTATAGACAACGAAGACGCCTTCATTATAGGTGGTGGCGAAATTTACAGCCAAGGGGAAAAGCATGCAAATGTCATAGAACTTACAAGGGTTCACGGTAATTTCAATGCTGATACTTTTTTTCCGAAAATAGATGAAGCCATTTGGGAGGTGGTGGCCACGGAATATCATCCAAAGGATGAAAAGCACAAATTTGATTTTACTTACATCACCTATAAAAGAAGAGAAAGCTGATAGCATTTTTGTAAATCCCAGCCTCTAAAAATCCAAATATTCCGCGTTTACATGGGATGCCGCATTTAAAACAAACCTTTCGAGCACCTCAATATTTCCGTTTGTATAACATTGATGACGTCCTATTTCATCAGCATCATTAACCAGGTTTTGTTTAACAAGAATGGATTTAGTCTGTCTTGCTACTGCTTGACCGGAATCTATGATTTTCACATCCGGAGGCAACATTTCCTTTAATAGCGGAATTAAATAGGGGTAATGTGTACATCCCAGGACCAGATAATCTATACCCCTTTCCAACATAGGACCCACGTACTGATTTAGCAGTAGCCTTAAGGATTTACTTTCCAAGTCTCCCTCTTCAATCAATTCAACAAGACCCTTCCCCTGTCTCTCAAAAACCTCAATCCCTTTCGCATGGTTTTGGCTTGTACTATAAAATAAAGCACTGGACAAGGTTCCTTTAGTAGCCAAAACCCCAACTTTTTTGGACTTGGAATTAATAGCTGCAGGCTTTATAGCCGGCTCAATACCAATAAAGGGAACAGTGTATTGATTTCGTAGATAATCTATTGCATTCGTCGTCGCTGTGTTGCAGGCGACCACAATCAACTTGCATTTCCTTTCTATTAAAAACTCGGTATTCTTTACACTGAGCCTTAAAATTTCTTCGTGGGACTTTTCGCCATAAGGTGCATTCTTACTGTCAGCCAAGTAAATGCAATTCTCATTGGGCATCAAATGCTGAATTTCCTTCCAAATGGAGGTTCCTCCAATACCCGAATCAAATATACCTATGGGATTGCTTTTCATCTTTTTGTTACTCCAACACCTCGGAAATGGGTTTTCCTGTTGTTCCGCTAGGAAAAGCAATACCCAACAAAGATGAAATTGTGGGGGCGATATCAGGAATTTCAGTACGTTCTACTGTACTGCCCTGTTGTATACCCTTTCCAAAAAATAGCAAGGGCACATGTGTATCATAAATTTGAGGCGATCCGTGGGTTGAACCTGTTTTGTGATAACTAATGGTTCCCGGCTTTAGAACCAATAAAACATCTCCTGACCTTTTTTGGTTATATCCATTTTGTAAAATATAGGGTATCCCTGATTTATAATTGTTTTGCCACATTTGATATCCAGTATACACCCGATCTATATAATCATAACCCAAAAATTCCTGTGCAATATCTTCCTGCACATCCTTAATGTTCAAATCCAGATTTTTAATAATCTTATGGTCCAAGAATAATTGATTGTTTGAATAATTCTTGACAATATCCTCAGTTCCGTAAGTATATTTTAAAAACTCGGCAAACTTGTCCTTAGTCGTGCTATTGTCCACATAACCTGCCGGAATTTTGGTTGTCAAGAGATATGAGGGTACATCTATGGCAGCGTGGTCAGCAGTCAAAAAAACGGTGTATTCCCCTTCACCCACTTGTTTATCCAAGGCTTTGAAAAGTCGGGCCAAATCCAAATCCAGTCGTATATACGTATCCTCTACTTCCTTGGAATTCACACCGAACATATGTCCTACATAATCTGTACTTGAAAAGCTAATGGCCAAAAAGTCAGTGGTTTCATCCTTGCCCAATTGTTCCTGTTTTAGAGCCTCTATGGCAAAATCCGCAGTAAGGCTATTACCGTATGGGGTACTTTTTATTATTTCAAAATCATTGTTTTTATCCAATAGGTTTTGTGGGTTATGAGGAAATGACGACGACGCTTCACCATCGAACAGTCCTTCAAAAGCATTATCGTCCACACCACTTTCAACATAGGTGTTTATATCCCTTAAGGTATTCCAACCTTTCTTATAGGATTGCACAATTCCAGAACTATTAAAATCATTCACCCATTTTGGCAGGGCATCCATATAATAGCTACTGGTTATCCATTTACCTTCATTGCCACCATAGAACCAATATGCAGCGTTTGCCGTATGACCTCCAGGTAATACAGCCCCTCTATCCTTTAAAGCGATGGCAATCGTTTTCCCCTGCATTTCCGTATTCAGCCTTAATTCATCGGTAATCGTTGTTACCGTCATACGATGGGGAGACATTTGTCCGGCATCTGAAGTGGTGCCTACGGATGAATACCTATCGTCCGATGCACAGTAAACCTCCACATCATTTTCCTTGTCGTACCAGTTATTGCCAATTACGCCGTGCGTAGCTGGCGTGGTTCCCGTATACACGGAGGTGTGTCCAGGTCCTGTACTTGTGGGTGCATAATTAAAATGATTGTTCTTGCAATTAAAACCCTCTTCCACCATTCTTTTAAAACCGCCTTCGTCAAACTGATTGTAGAAACGGGTCAGGTAATCATACCTCATCTGATCGACAATGATGCCCACTACCAGTTTGGGCTTAACCCTTAACATTACGTCATCAGCTGGTTTGTCCTTACGCTGTGAAAAGGCTTGTGGTATGAAAAAATAAGAAATTATAAATGTTGCTAGAACCAACCGAAATTTAATGTGCATACTTAAAATATTAAGATGTAAAAATAAAGAAAATACCCCTTTAAAAATGAAATGGAAGTTAAATCAAATCCTTTATTGTTATTTTTACGATAAGAAATCTATTTTTAAAGAATGAACTATTTAGCGTCGATTGGCAGCTATTCCATGATGGTCGTAGAGGTTTTTAGAAAACCTACCAAATGGCGTATAATGAAGTCCTTGATATTAAAAGAAATAGATGAACTTGTTTATGGGTCTTTAGGAATTATCATTTTCATTTCCTTTTTCATTGGTGCCGTTGTTGCCATTCAAACAGCCTTAAATCTGACAAATCCCATTATTCCCAGAAGCTTAATAGGATTTGCCACCAGACAATCCGTAATACTTGAATTTGCCCCAACTTTTGTATCTATTATTATGGCCGGTAAAGTGGGGTCCTACATTACTTCAAGTATAGGAACGATGCGAGTAACGGAACAAATTGATGCTTTGGAAGTCATGGGTGTTAATTCCCTGAATTATCTGGTTTTTCCCAAAATTATAGCCATGCTATTTTATCCTTTCGCAATAGCCATTTCCATGTATGTGGGTATTTTTGGAGGGTGGTTGGCCGGAGTTTTCGGAGGTTTCTTGACAAGTGCGGATTTCGTAGCCGGTTTACAGACGGATTTCGTCCCGTTCCATATTGCCTATGCCTTTATTAAAACCCTGATTTTTGCATTTATCATAGCAACTATACCTTCCTTTCACGGTTATTATATGAAAGGTGGAGCACTTGAAGTTGGGAAAGCAAGTACGACATCATTTGTTTGGACCAGTGTTGTCATTATCATTCTGAATTATATACTAACCCAACTCCTACTCGGCTAATGATAGAAGTGAACGACATACATAAATCCTTTGGTGATGCCCATATATTAAAAGGGATTTCCACCACTTTTGAAAAAGGTAAAACCAATCTGATCATTGGGCAAAGTGGTTCTGGAAAAACCGTATTCCTAAAATGCCTTCTAGGTCTTTTCGCCCCGGAAGTTGGCAGTATTGTTTACGATGGAAAAGACTACTCGAGCCTTAGCGAGAATGAAAAAAGAAATCTTAGGCAGGAAATGGGAATGGTTTTCCAAGGCAGTGCATTATTCGATAGTATGACGGTAGAAGGAAATGTCAAGTTTCCCTTGGAAATGTTCACCAAACAATCCCAATCAGAAATGGACGACCGGGTGAATACCGTTCTAAAGCGTGTTAACCTTGTCGACGCACACAATAAGTTTCCAGCGGAAATTTCAGGGGGAATGCAAAAACGCGTGGCCATAGCAAGGGCCATCGTCATGAACCCAAAATATTTGTTTTGCGATGAACCCAATTCAGGACTAGACCCTAAAACGGCTATTTTAATAGATGATCTTATAAAAGAAATTACCGAAGAATATGATATTACCACGGTAATCAACACCCACGACATGAACTCCGTGATGCAAATAGGGGAAAAAATCCTTTTTCTAAAAGACGGCCTTAAAGAATGGGAAGGAAGTAAAAACGAAATTTTCAAAACCGATAACGAGGCCGTTACCAATTTTGTCTACTCATCCGATCTCTTTAAGAAAGTTAGACAGATGTACATTGAAGAGAGAAACTAGTCCGCTACAACCTCTTTTACCTGAATTTTATTATTGTTTAAACGAAGTTTTAGCCACTCTAATAACTTTTGACCATCTTTAACCGTTTCATTTCTTTTTGCCTCCTTTTTCCAAGTAATTTCAAAAATGGGTATGGTATCGGTTTTTTCAAAATTTGTAGCGATTAAATATGAGTAACCCAGTCGAGCAAGATTTTCGTAGTTCGTTTTGGCCTCCATACTAATTTCCTTAAACGGAATCTGACCTACTGCACTTTTACTCAATCTTGACAATTCCCCTTCCAAAAAGGCGATTTTTTCATCTTTATTGCTCAATTGATTTTTTTGTGTTTCGTAAAGTTCGTTTATGTACTTGAGCTGATTGATCTCTTCGCTCTGGCCTCCTTGGATTATTTGTAAATCCGTATCCTTTAACCTGGGATTATCCTCTAATTGAGTTCGCCAAGTGGCAATTATATTATCTGGAATGGCCTCATTGCCCATGAATACCAATTCGATGACAGAATTTTCCCCATTGTTGTATTCCAAGTCGGTGAAATCTTCCAGAAACCGTCCCTGCCCAGAAAATTGATAAGGAGCAACATTTTCATCTATGAAAATATTGGCTTGTTTCCTAAAAAGGGATTCCTGCAATGCGTTCCAAAACGTAATACCTGCAGGTATCATTACCGCAATGGCCAGAACAGATGCCAATCTGGCTATTAATCTTCGCCTTTTGGAATTTACATAACGGACCATGGGAAAACGCAACAACTTAATCACCAAAAAGGTAGCCAATGCAATAAAAATCGTATTGATGGTAAATAAATACATAGCGCCGCTGGCATAGTCCAAGTTGCCAATCGCTAGACCAAAACCAACAGTACATAAAGGCGGCATCAACGCAGTGGCGATCGCCACACCGAATATAACACTGGCAATAGTTCCTTTTTTCGCCCTGGCGATTACTAAGGCCAATCCACCAAAGAACGCGATCAGCACATCACGGATGTCCGGTGCCGTCCTTGCCAAAAGCTCAGAAGACTCGTCACGTAAGGGGAAAAATTTAAAGAACAAAAAGGCCGTCAATACACTTAGCACCACCATAACACCAAAGTTCTTCAAAGACCTCTTGAGTGTGTCGATGTCATTGATTCCTACGGACATACCTATACCCAAAATTGGGCCCATAAGCGGAGAAATTAACATGGCACCAATAACCACGGCCGTAGAGTTTGCATTCAAGCCGATTGAGGCTATAAAAATAGAACAGATAAGAATCCAAGAGGTGTGACCCTTAAATGGGATATCGGCTATTATAGCCTCCTTGGTGGCATCTTGGTCCGTATTGGTCCTAATATCCAAGAGTTCCGAAAGGAATTTCTTTATGCTTCCAAGAAGTCCCTGAAAATCCTTTTTTACCTCATCTCCACTATCTGGGGTGTTGTCCGTTGGGGTAACATTATCTTGACCGAATTTTTCTTCCATAGCTATGCGTACTTTTCACCGAAGTTTTCCTTAACCGAATTTAAGACCTTTTTTATATCCTGTTCCTTGGCTTTTGGATAAATCAAAAGTACATCTTCCTTATCCACGATGATATAATCCTTTAGCCCGTCAACTACAACAATCTTATCCTTGGGCGATCGAATCATATTACCCGTAGATTCTTCTGCCAACAACTTGGCGTTGACCACGGCATTTCCCATACTATCCTTATTCAACTTGTCGAATAAAGAACCCCAAGTTCCCAAATCGTTCCAATCAAATGTAGCTTCCAAAACATAGATGGCCTTTGATTTTTCTAAAATTGCATAGTCAATGGAAATATTTTCAGCTTTGGGGTAGTTCTTGGCAATAAAATCCTTTTCCTGAGATGTATTAAAACAGGAAATCCCACTGTTAAACAAACTAAATTGTGAAGGTTGAAAATTCTCAAAGGCCTGGACGATGGTCTTTACGCTCCACATAAAAATACCGGCATTCCACAAAAAGTTACCCTGAGCCAAAAATTCCTTTGCCGTTTCATAATCCGGTTTTTCGCGGAACTGATTAACTTTTTTTAATTGTTCTTCATCGGATTTATCAAACTCAATATATCCGAAACCTGTATTTGGAAAGGTTGGCTTTATGCCCAAAGTACAGAGTACCTCCTCCTTTTCACATTTATCAAAACATGCGGTCACATCCGCGGCAAAGGCATCCTCATTCTCTATCCAATGATCACTAGGTGCTACGATCATAACACCATTGGGATTCATTTTCTGGATTTTGAGTGCCGCATACAGAATGCAGGGAGCAGTGTTTCTCATGGCGGGTTCCAATACTACCTGATCTTGGTTTACCATAGGTAATTGCTCCAACACCAAATCATTGTATCGTTCATTGGTAAGAATCAGGATATTTTCAGTTGGAACAAATTTATTTAACCGTTGAAAAGTTTTTTGAATCAACGTGGTTCCTGTTCCCAACATATCATGAAACTGCTTTGGATAATCTGAAGTACTTATTGGCCAAAATCTTGACCCTACGCCACCTGCCATTAAAACGGCATAATAATTTTTATTCATTCTAATTGTTTATTAATTCAACCTCTGCATTGGGCTGAAAAAGATATACTCTTCCGGTTTTGACCTCAACGCATTCAAATCTTTTAACTCTTTTATTGCCTTTTTTGAAAAGTTTGCCATTATAAATCCTAAATATACTTCCAATAGGCAATTGAAAAACATAGGTCTTATTATTTTCATGTTTGTCAAATTGCTGCAATGCAATGGATAATCTTGCATCTGTACTACTGCTTGCCTTAGGATTTTTAAAATGCAAGGCCAGCAAAGGAAGTAATTTGGATGGAAATATTTCAGGTCGCAAGAAGGGAAGCATTAAAAATTGAAAAGTGCGTTTCCATTCCACTCCATGCGGTTTTATGCTACGACCGTATTTTTCAAAAGCGACTAAATGGGCAATTTCATGTACAAGGGTTATTAAAAACCTGTATTCGTTCAAAGTAGCATTCACGGTAATCAAATGTTTTCCATCTGGAAGTCTTCTATAATCCCCATGTCTTGTAACCCGTTCATTTACAATTTTAAGGTGTACGCCATTGACCTTTATGAGCTGTAAACAAAGATCGACCGACCTTTCCGGTAAATATTTACCAAGTACCTGTTCCATTAAAACAAAAATACCCGAAAAAATAAGAATTTAATCGGAATGACTTCCATTAACAAAGCTTGGACAGAAAATATTGGAATATAAGAATGTAAATTAAGGGGTTGAATTGGAAACCTGAATCAATTTTCCATTGAAAAGTTTATGTCCCGTAAGTGCAAAATCTTTAATATAAGTAGCCATTTCCAAAGCGGTCACTGGAGCTTCATAGCCCGGAAAGGCCTCCTCTAGCATTTCCGTCTGCACGGCTCCAAGGGCGAGAACGTTACATGAAGGTCCTGTTTCTTTATATTCTTCAGCCAAAAGCTCAGTTAATGTAATTACGGCACCCTTACTGGAACTATATGCCGAAAGCCCAGGGAACTTTACGCTTCCCTGTACACCACCCATGGAACTAACTGTAACTATATGTCCGTTTTTCTTCATATAGGGAATTATCATTCTGCTCATGGCCGCAACCCCAAATACATTAACCTCATACACCTTTTTAAATTCATCCAAAGAGGTTTCGGTAAAAGGTTTGTTTAGAAGGCTGCCAGCATTATTAATCAAAATATCTACCTTTTTCCATTCACGCTTTATGAATAGTTCCACATTTTCAAAGTCGGAAGGACGCGACAAATCAAAAGAAAAGGTCTTTATAGAATTATTTTTTAGACTTTTAACGGGCTCCTCATTTCTGGATAGTGCCAAAACGGAATGCCCTTCAAGGGCAAACAATTTGGCCATTTCAAATCCTATACCCCGGCTGGAACCTGTAATAATAACATTTGCCATTAATTATATTTTATTTCCTTTTCCGCAGAATTAGTAATTCCAAAAACGATAGGAATCATTTTATTCACTATGTGGGCCATGTGTTCATAATCCATTTCAGTGGTTTCATCATCCACTTTATGGTAATAAGGAAAATTAGTAAAATCAAAAGTGCTGTACGTTTGTGATGGAACGTTGAACTCTTGATGGAATGCATAATTATCGGATCTTTTAAATAGGTTGAATTCCTTGGCCTTCGGAAGAAAACCAACCACCTTTTCTCCGGCATATCCATTACTTATCTCCGCTAAATTCGAAAGTTCATACCCAGTTAGATAAACCAAATGGTCCTTTCCAACCATGGGCACCCCAACCATTTCATAGTTCAGCATGGCATATATATCAATACCTTCCTCCTTTAGTTTTTTTGCCAAATGTCTTGATCCTAGTAGTCCTTTTTCCTCGGCACTAAAAAAGGCAAAAATAAGACTTCTCTTATTGGACTTTGTAGTACCGAAATATCTTGCCAGCTCCAATAATGTAGAGGTTCCAGAAGCATTATCATTGGCCCCATTGGCAATATCGTCTCCATTCTCTGGCTTAATTATACCCAAGTGGTCATAATGTGCCCCAAGTACTATATATTCATCCTTTAAATTGGGATCATTCCCCTCTAAAACGCCAACCACATTAAATGCGGTACCATCGAAATTTTCCAAGGTATCCTTATACACTTCAAAATATGGATCTACACCAATGGAACGCAGGTGCTTCTCAATGAAATTGGCTGCCAGTTCAATACCCTCTGTTCCCGAACCCCTACCCTGTAATTCGTCGGATGCTAAATAATCCATAAGACCTGCAATATCCTCAGGGGTTGAAAAACCCTCTTTTACAATAGCCTTGTCCTTAGAAGTACCTTGGGATGACTTACTCTCATTGGCAACCATTCTTCCTTTCAATCCATCCGGACCTTCGGGGTTTAATGTTGTTTCTGTTTGAATCTTTTTAGAACCGCAAGAGATCAGAAGAAGAACCAAAAGAATTTTTAGATAGATTCTCATATATGCTTATTTGAATTATAAAGATAAAAAAAGCATCTCCGAAAAGAGATGCTTTTACTTTGTATTTAAAATAATCTTACATTAGGCCAACATGGTTACCGGATTTTCCACAAAATACCTTAGCGTCTGTAAAAACTGGGCTCCCACAGCACCATCAACTGTCCTATGATCGCATGCCAAAGTAAGTTTCATGGTGTTTCCAACCACTATTTCCCCATTCTTAACAACGGGTTTTTCCACTATGGCACCTACGGATAGGATAGCTGAATTAGGTTGGTTTATAATCGATGTAAATTCCTGTATACCGAACATACCTAAATTGGACACTGTAAAGGTGCTACCCTCCATTTCAGAAGGAGCAATCTTTTTATTTCTTGCCTTACCGGCCAATTCCTTAACAGCAGCTCCTATTTGTGTGAGACCAAGTAAATCCGCATGTTTTATAACAGGCACTACCAATCCTTCATCAACTGCCACTGCAACACCCATATGTATATGCTTGTATTGCTTTGTAGTATCTCCATTCCAAGTAGTATTTACCTGTGGATGTTTCCTTAAGGCCATGGCACATGCCTTTAACACCATATCATTGAAAGATACCTTGGTATCCGGCAAACTGTTAATTTGTGCCCTTGATGCTATGGCATTGTCCATATCCACTTCAATGGTCAAATAAAAGTGGGGAGCGGTAAATTTGGAATTGCCCAAAGCCTTGGCGATAGCCTTACGCATATTAGAATTCTTAGTTTCCTCAACACCTTCTTCTCCAGCAGGAATTGCCATGGACACCGCAGGTGAACTTGCGGGACTTTCAACTTTTGCTGAATCTGGAGCAGTTTTGGGAGCTTCAGACGGTTTAAAGTTTTCAATATCCTTCTTAATGATTCTTCCATTATCTCCGGAACCTGAAACCTTGGATAAGTCTATGCCCTTATCCTCTGCAATTTTTTTAGCCAAAGGCGATGCAAAAATCCGATTTCCATCTGATGTTACTGGAGTCGAAGCTTCGCTGGAGACCTCTTTTTTATCTGAAGTTTTAGATTTTTCTTCCTTCTTTTCTTCAGTCTTAGCGCTCTTCTTAGCCCCAGGTTTCGCATTGAGAACAGCATCCACATCGGTTCCTTCTGGTCCTATAACAGCAAGGACGGAGTCTACAGGTGCGGATTCCCCTTCTTGAATACCTATATGAAGTAATTTACCGGAATAGAAAGACTCGAATTCCATGGTCGCTTTGTCCGTTTCGATTTCAGCCAAAATATCTCCTTCCTCGACATCATCACCAACTTTTTTCAACCAACTGGCTACCGTACCTTCCTCCATAGTATCGCTAAGACGGGGCATCTTCACTATTTCAACCCCATCTGGAATATCTCCACTTGAGGCCTCTTCCGGCTCACCCTCTTCATCTTTGGAAGAGTCATCTGTCGTTTCCTCCGCTTTATCCGAAGTGGTTTCCTCCTTATTTTCTTTACCGCTATCACCTTTCAATAGTCCGGAAATATCCTCTCCTTCCTCCCCAATGATAGCCAATAAACTATCTACAGGAGCACCATCGCCCTCTTCAATACCTATATGAAGCAAGGTCCCTTCATGAAATGACTCAAACTCCATGGTTGCCTTATCCGTTTCAATCTCGGCCAATATATCCCCTTCTTCTACTTTGTCTCCTACCTTTTTCAACCACTTAGCCACGGTACCTTCTTCCATGGTATCGCTTAGTCGCGGCATATTAATTACTTCTGCCATTTAATTACAATTTATGTTGAACGAATGGAAAATCCTCTTGTTCGTATACCATATCGTACAATTGCTGTACTGGAGGGTAATCAGATTTTTCAGCAAATTCCTCACATTCCTTGACCAAATCCTTAACCCTTTTATCTATTTTCTTTATTTCCTCGTCAGTTGCGTACTTTTTCTCCTTTATTATATCCAAAACCTGAGTAATCGGATCTATCTTTTTGTACTCTTCAACTTCCTCCTTGGTTCTATAGTGTTGGGCATCTGACATGGAATGTCCTCTATATCTGTAGGTTTTCATCTCCAAGAAAGTAGGACCACCCCCAGAACGTGCTCTTTCTATGGCCTTGCTCATTTCTTGGGCCACAGTAACAGGATTCATTCCATCTACAGGTCCACAAGGCATTTCATATCCTAAACCTAACTTCCAGATATCTGTAGAAAACGAAGTTCTTGCTACGGAAGTTCCCATGGCATATCCGTTGTTTTCACAAACAAATACTACTGGCAATTGCCAAAGCATGGCCAAGTTAAAAGTTTCATGAAGAGATCCCTGTCTTACGGCTCCATCGCCCATATAACAAAGCGTAACAGCATCACTACCATGATATTTATCTCCAAAGGCCATTCCTGCCCCCAATGGAATCTGTCCTCCTACGATACCATGGCCTCCATGAAAACGATGTTCTTTGGAAAATATGTGCATGGACCCCCCCATACCTTTGGAGGTTCCTGTAACTTTACCATATAATTCTGCCATCACCTTTCTGGGGTCCACACCCATTCCTATGGGCTGAACATGATTTCTATAGGCAGTGATCATTCTGTCCTTGGTCAAATCCATTGCATGCAATGCACCAGCCAAAACAGCCTCTTGACCATTGTACAAATGAAGAAAACCTCTTACCTTTTGTTGGATATACACAGCAGCTAGCTTGTCCTCAAACTTGCGCCAAAACAGCATGTCCTCGTACCATTTCAAATAAGTTTCCTTGGTGATTTTTTCCATCGATTTTTAAAATTTAATACAAATTAAACGGAATCAAAAGCAATGTTCAAGAAGTACATCACAAGAGAACAAAAATACACATATAAATGAATGGATGAAAATAATAGAAACAAAAGCAAGAAGAAATTATACCCTTAACAAAAAATAGAAATCCAGTGTTTTTTTGGAGAAATGAATCGGCATCCTATTTTAAATAGGAATTATTGAAACCCAATGGTAAAATATCAGCGAGGGAGCTACATTCAATAATTTTCCCACTGGCTCCCATCATAAGTATCCTAATGGGTGATTTTTGTTTGTATTCATATTCAAAAATAGCCTGCCTGCAATTGCCACAAGGGGCCGCTGGCTCCAATACTTCATAATTTGAAGAATAAACAGATATAGCCAGGGTATTCATGGGTACATCCGGAAATTTTGCCCCTGCGTAAAAAACCGCCACTCTTTCTGCACAAAGTCCTGACGGGTAAGAGGCATTCTCCTGATTACTTCCCATAACAATCTCTCCATTCTCCAGTTTTAGAGCAGCGCCCACCTGAAAGTTAGAATAGGGAGCATAGGCATTTGCCCTAGCTTCTATAGATTTTTTCAATAAATTCCTATCCCTTTCTTGCAGTTCCTCAAGAGATTCATAAACAATGATATCAAAACTGATTTTCTTCCTATTAGCCATATGGTCATATTAAACCGTGAAGATACAAAACAAAAAAGCCCGCTAATTGCGGGCCCCTGTATATTTGAACAGTTTCTTAATCGTTATAATATTCTTCTCCCAAACTAAAAGTAAGTCCAAAACGCAATGTATTCTCCAGTGGATTTCTTACCTGGGATGTTGAGAACAAGTAGGACAGATCAATTTGTGCCGATTTGAACTTGAATCCAGCCCCAAGGGTAAAAAACTTTCTAGACCCTTTTAATTCGCTTTCATTAAAATATCCTGTCCTCACCATAAAGGCATCCTGATACACATATTCAGCTCCTAAGGCCCAGGTAAACTCCTTCAATTCCTCGCTAAAGCCATCAGGGGCATCTCCGAAAGAACCAAAGATACCGCTAAAGCCACTCTCATTCTGGTAAATATCATTATCCGCAGAATCAATTACCCCATCACCGTTTTGATCCTTGGGGGTAGGAACTAAAAGCTTATTGAATTCGGAAGTAATTCCAATAACGTTGTCCTGGTCTAAAATGAAATCAAAACCAACTCCAAACTTTAGGTTGCTAGGTAAAAAGTTTTCTTGCCCTCCTTCATCATATTGCATTTTCCCACCAATATTGGATATATTAAAGCCCGCCCTCCAGCGACCGTCGAAGCTATTATAGGCGATTTCCCTTGAACGGTAAAAACCGGCCACATCTACGGCAAAGGAACTTGCCGCTTGGGAATCAACGGATCCACTTTGCTGTGGAAGCCTTAAGTTTGAACGTATATATCTACCTGCAACTGCCATGGAAAAGGTTGGACTCAATTTTAAGGAGTAAGATCCGTCCAGAGCCAATTCATTAGGCTTTGCCAGTGTACCGGGGTCATTGGCAAATTGACGCAATTCAATTTCACCTAAGGTAAAATATCGTAGACTTACGGCAAAAGCACTTTGTTCGTTTATTTTATTATAATAACTACCGTTAAGAAGGGAAATATCCGTTATGATACTTTCCAAATAGGGCGTATAGCTTAACCCTATTCCCATTTTTCGCTCCGCGAAGGCAAATTTTGCCGGGTTCCATTGCTGGGAAAAGGCATCCGTGGAGGTAGCTACCCCCATATCACCCATACCCGCTGAACGAGCGTCGGCAGCAATTGTTAAAAATGGAACCGCAGTGGTAATTACCCTTTGGTCTTCCTGTGCATTGGCTTTCACCAATAACATTAGCATTAAAATAAATGTGATTTTTTTCATTAATTCAATAGTTGACATAAAGTGGACCAAATTAATATTTCAAATTCTTATTTCCCTTATATTTTATATGTAAACGCTATTTTCAACGTTATCTTGCACTATCCTATTATATTTTTGCTTTTTTTTAAACGCATCCGAATAGGGGCTTTATAATTATCATTTTTAGTTGGGCCACGAATATACTATATCCACAATTGGTTCGTTATTCCTGTTAGAAAAGAATTTTATTGAAAATATTTTAGCACTGGAATGGCCAAAAATATTTTAATCCATAAAATATAATAATCAAATCATCGTTTTAACCAGCAAAAGCGATAAAACTTAATTAAAATCCAAATCAAATTAGACTAGCGAACTATTAGTTTAAACAGATTGAACTCAAGTCCTAATTATGAAAAAACAGTTTATTAAAGTTGTACTCTCATGCACCGTAATTGCGGGAGGTTTCACAGTTACCAGCTGTTCCAAATCAACATCCTCCAAAAATGTATCAAGAGCTACAGGTTGGAAGATAAATGAAAAGGAAGGTGGTTTTCAATATAACACCGATTTCAAGGAACAAGAAACGGCTCCCGGACTGGTATTTGTTGAAGGTGGAACTTTTACCAAAGGAAAGGTGCAGGATGACGTAATGCATGATTGGAACAACACCCCAACTTCACAGCATGTTCAATCCTTTTATATGGATGAGACCGAGGTAACCAACCTAATGTATTTGGAATATTTGGATTATCTTAAAAGCGTTTACCCGCCAGAGAATCCTAAATATGCTAACATTTATAAAGGTGCCTTACCGGATACCTTGGTTTGGAGAAATAGATTAGGATTTAATGAAACAATGACAAATAACTACTTAAGACATCCTGCTTACGCAGAGTATCCTGTAGTTGGCGTCAATTGGATTCAAGCAACCCAATTCGCGGAGTGGCGGACAGACCGTGTAAACGAAGCTATGCTGGAAAGAGAAGGTTATCTGGCCAAAGATGCTAAGTACCAAGCGCTTAACGGTGAAGTTGCAGGAACTTTTAGTACCGAAGCATATTTAAATAGGCCTGAGTCCGTTTACAATGGTCAAATTGATTCCCTACAGGGTAAAATGAAAAAGGATAGTGTTTCTACTTTTGCCAAAAGAAGCAGCGGCATAATCATGCCCGAATATAGGCTCCCTACCGAAACCGAATGGGAATATGCAGCACAAGCCCAAGTTGGACAAAGAGAATACAACAACTATAGAGGTCGAAAAAAATATCCTTGGGAAGGTGATTATACCAGAAACGGACAAAGAGTCGGCCGTGGTGACCAATTGGCGAACTTTAAGCAAGGTAAAGGTGATTACGGCGGAATTGCCGGATGGTCCGATGATGGTGCCGATATTACTGCCGAAGTTATGTCATACAAGCCAAACGATTTAGGGCTTTATGATATGGCCGGAAACGTTGCAGAATGGGTAGCTGATGTATACAGACCAATAGTAGACGATGAAATAAGCGATTTTAACTACTATAGAGGTAATATTTACATGAAAACGGCTATTGGAGAAGATGGAAAAGTAAATATCTTAAGGGATTCCATAGTTTATGACACTTTACCAAATGGAAAAGTAGTTGCCGTCAACCTGCCTGGTGAAATAAAAATGGTACCAGTTGATGAGGAAGAGACTTATTTAAGAACCAATTTCTCGTCTAGCGACAACAGAGGCTATAGGGATGGTGACCCAGGTTCATCCAGGTTCTTTGATAGATTTAGTGATGAGGAAGAGACCGAAAAACAAACCATGTACAATTCTCCGAAGCACAAGGTTGAGAGAGACTCTAGCGGAAACGTAATTAGACAGTATGATCAGTCCAATAACAGAACCTCTTTAATCAATGACGAGGTAAGGGTATACAAAGGTGGTTCATGGAGAGATAGGGCCTACTGGTTAGACCCGGCCCAAAGAAGGTATTTGCCCCAATACATGGCAACGGATTATATTGGTTTTAGATGTGCCATGTCCAGAGTAGGATCTAAATCCAAAACTAAAAACAAAACAGTGAGAGGCAAAAAAGCCAAATAAAAGTTTTGATTTCCTTACGAATATGAAAGCCCTTTTTTAAAGGGCTTTTTTTTATCTTCGATTTCATGAAAATAAATGAACTTCACCAAGTCTTTCTGAAATGTTCCGGCGTCTGCACCGATACCAGAAAAATCAAGTCCGGAGACCTATTCTTTGCATTGAAGGGCGATAATTTCAATGGAAATGAGTATGCTGAAGAAGCTTTGGCAAAAGGAGCTGCCTACGCCGTAATTGATGAGGAAAAATATTCAGGAAATCAAAAAATATTAGTCGAAGATGTATTAAAAACACTTCAGGAACTTGCGAATTACCACCGAAGAAATAGCTCGGCCAAAATTATCGGATTGACAGGAAGTAATGGAAAAACCACTACTAAGGAATTGATTAATTCCGTGCTCTCCCAAAAATATAGGACGGTAGCCACTTCTGGCAACCTCAACAATCATATTGGAGTGCCACTAACATTACTTTCCATTGAAGAGAATACGGAAATTGCCATCGTGGAGATGGGGGCCAATCATCAAAAGGAAATCGCATTTCTTTGTTCCATAGCAGAACCGGATTTTGGATACATAACCAATTTTGGAAAGGCACACTTGGAAGGTTTTGGGGGCGTAGAAGGCGTTATTAAGGGGAAAAGCGAACTATATGATTTCTTAATGGTCCATGATAAAGTAATCTTTATGAATGCAGATGACCCTATACAGAAAGAAAAACTAGGGGACTATATCAAAAAATATGGTTTCAGCACCATGGATCAAAGATTCTATCCAATTCATTTAATCTCGGCAAATCCCTTTGTGAGCATAAAAGCAGAGGGTATCACTATACTATCAAACCTTATAGGCGAATATAATTTCACCAACTGTTGTGCTGCAATCATCATGGGAAAATATTTTAATGTTGAATTGAAAAATATAAAAGCAGGCATTGAAGGCTATGTACCCGCCAACAACAGATCTCAAATTATTGACCGGAACGAACATATGATAATACTTGATGCTTATAACGCAAACCCCACAAGTATGTCGGCCGCTCTTCAAAATTTTGCAAAGATGTCCGGACGTAACAAAATTCTTTTTTTAGGTGATATGTTCGAGCTTGGGGAAAGCGCTCACGAAGAACATCAGAAAATAGCAGATCTGATAAAACAATTAGGTTTCGATAATGTATTTCTTGTCGGAAAAAATTTCTTTAAGGTCAAAAGTGAATTTCCAAAACTGGGGACATTTGACCAATTGAAACAAAACCTTGAATCATTGGAACTCCCAAAATCAACAATACTAATAAAGGGTTCTAGAGGAATGGCTCTGGAAAGAATATTGGAACTAATATAAAATCCAAGTTTTGCCGCATTTGTGAATTAAAGTGGGATATACTGGATTCGAACCAGTGACCTCTGCCCTGTCAAGGCAGCGCTCTAAACCAACTGAGCTAATATCCCTTAAACTAGACTAAGATAGAATATTAATTTGCCATTATAAAAATAAAAAGGCTTTCAAAAAGAAAGCCTTTTTTATATCTGTGGGCCCTACTGGATTCGAACCAGTGACCCCCTGCTTGTAAGTGCGAGTATTTGTCTTCTCATTTACTTTCATTTTTTTTCAATCTTCGGAAACCTTTGTTTTTATTGGACTTTTGCTTTTACTTGTTTTCATGCGCTTTCAAAAAAGGTGGGATTTGTTTCACCTATGTTTCACCCCTTAAGAAAAAAGCATGGTAAGTATTAAATTAAAATTGAAGAACAAATCAAATGCCGCGGGCGAACATTCTATTGTTTTGCAAATACTGAAAGATAGACAAAAAAAGTTATCGCTACCGGACTTTTGGTGAAAAAAATATTATGGGATGAGAAAGAACATTGTTTCAAAGCCAGACATCCGAACTCGATGCAGAACAATCGTTTGCTTGACACCATTAAAATCAAAGCGAGGAATATCATTTCTGAATTTGAAATAGAGGATATTGATTTTACCCTTAATGACTTTGAAAACCGTTTTCGATTTGGTTCAAAAAGAAATAAAATCGATCTGTTCGAATTTTGGAATTCGGTTGTTAGGGACTTAGAATTATCTGGAAGAATTGGTTATGCCCGTACAAATAGAGATACTATAAACTCTTTAAGAATCTTTCACAAAAGACCAGTCTTAAATATGCGCGAAATCAATGTTACTTTCTTGGATAAGTATGAAGTCTTTCTCAGGAGCAGAGGTGGTTCAAATGGAGGTATCTCTGTACGCATGAGAAGTATTCGTACCATTTTCAATTTGGCGATTCGTAGAGATTTGGTTAAACAAAACCTATATCCTTTCCATAAATACAAAATATCCAAACTTAAAGGTAAACGAATAAAGCACGCTCTCAACATATCGGAAATTGAATTTTTCAAAAATGTGGATTGTGAAGAGAATATTCAACTTATTAACGCAAAGAACTATTTCTTATTTAGCTTTTATAACAGAGGCATGAACTTTGCCGATATGATGCTTCTAAAATGGTCTGATATTACCAAAAAAAGAATCACATACGCAAGGGCTAAAACTCAAGGTAATTTTTCCATAAAGATTGTACCCCCTGTCAAGGAAATCTTGGATTATTACAATCAGAACAGGACGGATACTAACTACGTCTTCCCAATTTTGTTATATGATCGTATGACAGCCATTCAAATCGAGAATCGAAAACACAAAACCCTTGGGCAATATAATAAAAGCTTGAAAATACTGGCAGAAAAAGCAGGTATAACAAAAAATGTCACTAGTTATGTTGCACGACATAGTTTTGCCATGTGCCTACGTGAAAAAGGGGTTGGAATTGATATAATCGGAGAGACGCTTGGTCACCAAAGTGTATTAACTACTAAGGCGTATGTCCGAGAGTTTGGTGCAGAGATTTTGGATGAGGCTGTGGAGGTCTTGCTACGGTAATGGATATATGGAAATTATATTTCACTTTTCTATGCGATAGAAGGTTGTTTATATTGGGATTAAGCATGTGATGACTGGTTACGAGAAATCAAATACATAAAAAACCAAAAAAATTTGAACCTTTTGATAAAATTAAAGACTTCGTAAAGGGGAATTCGATTTTTTAGATTTTATGAGAATTCAAAAGGCAAAGAATATTTCACAAATTTTTAAATTTCCAAAAAAATAAAAGTAAAAATGATTCCAAATCTCTAAACTATCATAGTTTTAATTCTTTCTCTCACAGGTTTAGCCTTTCCCTTCAGTAGCCTCCCCTAAAATTAGAACAGTTAAAAATTTGAATTTATTAATTTTAAAATTTCACTTAAAGTCAAGAGTATTATTATGGAAATCAATACTATGATTTTCTTTAAGGTCTTTACCTATCTTGAAAAATAAAATCTAGTCTATTTGATTAGAACAACAATAAGATCCATTACGTTGGTCTGGGTAGGTCCAATCTTAATTTGGCCTCCTACCTGCTTAAAAAAGTGGTAAGAATTATATTCCCCAATATATTCTTCTTCACTAAGTCCAAGCATTAAAGCCTGCTTAATGGTAAAAGAGTCAACTATTGCTCCTGCCGCATCCGTAGGCCCATCACTGCCGTCAGTACCCCCTACCAGAATAGTGCATCTATCCAGTAATCTTAATGAACTTGCAATAATTAATGCCAGATGTTGATTCCTTCCTCCTAGACCCTTTCCCTTCACACTAACTGTAGGCTCACCTCCAAATAGCAAACATGTTTTTCCATGATCATTTATCTTTCGAACCTTTTTTACTTTTTCAAGAATGTAATTAGACACATCTACTACATCCCCATTAATTCTATCCGTTACGACCAAAGATTTATAACCGAATGATTCAGCCTTCTTTTTTGCAGCTTGTAGGGCAATTTGGTTCGTTCCTATAATAAAATTACTAGTAAGAGTTAAAATTCCATCGTATTCCTTAACCGTCTCTTGTCTATGACCATCTACACCTTCTTCAAGTAACTTAAAAAGTTGCTTAGGCATTTTATTTTTTATCTTATACTTGTTAATAATTGAGATTGCATCGGAAAATGTAGTTGGGTCACAGGCGGTTGGTCCAGAAGCTATCGATTCAAGAGGATCTCCAATTACGTCTGATAAGATTAAACTAACAACTCTGGAAGGAAAAGCCTTTTTGGATAATTGCCCACCTTTTAGTTGTGATATATGCTTGCGAATACAATTGATTTCTGATATATCAGCACCTATTTTCAGCAACAAAATATTTAGTGATTTCAAATCATCCAATAAACATCTATCAGGAACATCCGCCAGGAGGGCGGAACCACCCCCGGAAATCAAACAAATTACTAAATCGTCCTTTGTTGTTTTGTTCAATATTGAAAGAATTTTTTTAGTACCCTGAACTCCATTCTCATCGGGAATGGGATGCGCAGCTTCTGTAACTTCAATAACTTCAAGTGGCAAGGAATGACCATATTTCGTAACAATATGCCCCTGGGTTATTCTATTTTCTAATATATCTTCTAGTGCTTGTGCCATAGATGCACTAGCTTTTCCGGCACCCACAACGTAAATATTTTTTATATTCTTAAGTTCAAAAATATTATTTCCAATTTTCAATTCTTTATTTTCAATCAAAACATTGTGTATGATTAATTCTTTCGGTCTGACACTTTCAACACCACTTAAAAAAATTTCCAGGGCTATTTTTCTACTATTCATTACTTAATGTTTCTATTAGACAAATTCCTAATAAAATAGGAACAGAGAAAATCTCTGTCCCTATTCTCAAAAAAACTAACTCAACAAACTCAAAAAAACTAACTCAAATTTTACAACTTGAAAATACCTTGTCATAAGGGGGCGGTCTTCTCAATAGTTGCTTCTGCATATTTTAAATTAATGTCCTACCACCACATTGGTGATTTTTTCGTAATATTTCACTAAACTGCAATGATCTTCATTAGCTAGTCCATCAGCATTGATGGCCTGCATCATTTCCATTACTGAAGCCGAAAGGGGAAGAGGAATTCCTAAAGTATGCGAAGTTTCAAGAACATTCTTCAGGTCTTTGATATGAAGGCTAATGCGAAAACCAGGGGAGAATTTTCTATCCATTATCAAAGGTGCTTTCGCATCTAAGACGGTGCTCCCTGCCAATCCACCACGTATTGCATTGTAAACCAATTCAGGACTAACTCCGGCCTTTTGGGCCAATATTAACGCCTCGGAGACTGCAGATATATTCAAGGCTACGATTATTTGATTACACAATTTTGCAATATTACCGGCACCTGTTTCGCCAACACGCACAACAGACCCTGCCATTGCCTTGATTAAATCATAATATTTCTTGTATACTTCTTCCTTTCCACCCACCATAACAGATAAGGTCCCGTCAATGGCTTTAGGTTCGCCCCCACTGACTGGTGCATCTAAAATGTCCATTCCAACTTTTTCCAGTTCACCAAATATCTCGCGACTAATTATTGGGGAAATAGAGCTCATATCAATAACTGAAAGCCCAGATTTGCCACTTTTTATTATCCCTTTGACTCCTAATACGACGTCTTTCACTTCAGGAGAATCTGGGAGCATGGTAATTACAACATCAGCAATCTCTGCAACAGCTTTGGGTGATTCAGCGACCACAGCACCCAGTTTTTCAAGAGCACTGGTAGCTTCGTTATCTCTTTTTAGCACAACCAATTCATATCCTGAATTTATGAGATTTATACTCATTGGTTTCCCCATTATACCCAGTCCAATAAATCCTACTTTCATAATTCTTATGTTTTTATTTTATTTTTTATTTATCTAGTGACTACCATTTTTATTGATTCATTTTCTCTGTTTTTTAAAATAAACTTCCCTTAAGAATTAAAATAGCAATCAGACCAGTTACACCTGCAATGATTGAGGCGAAAAACATTGGAATCAAATTTCTTTTTATCAACAGCCCTTCCACTCCAATCAACCCTACGGTTGCGCATGCCGCAATGACATTATGAACACAAATCATATTACCTAGGGCACCACCAATATTTTGAAGGCTTACCACTATAATATGGGATACCCCTAATTTGTCGGCTATTGAATATTGGAATAGGGAAAAAAGCATGTTAGAAACTGTATTAGATCCAGCCATGAATGAACCAAGGGCACCTACAAAGGGATCTATTAAGGGCCATGCTCCTTGAAAAACGTTAGCCATTGATTCAGCCATAGCAATGGGCATACTGAGATAATCATTCGGATTAGTGCCAGATTGCATCATCAAACGAACTAGTGGTACAGCAAAAATTAAGGCAACAAATGGTCCCTTTATTCTCTTCAATGCCTCCGACCAAGCAATTTTAACTTGTTTATTTTCCATTTTAAATAGTGGGATACAAAGCAGGGCTATGAGCATAAAAGGCATAATTCCAGGGATATTCAAAGGGTCAAGATCAAAGGAAATGGAGGTCCCAAACAATTCCGGGGAGACATACTTTACAGACTTTATCCAATCATTAAAGGGTAGAAACCGTACTCTGGTAATAACCAACAAAAAGCCTATAAGTATATATGGAATCCACGCCTTGAACAGACTTAAATCAGTCTTTTCCATATTTTCTTTGACTAAAATAGATCCATTCCAGTTTTTTTCCCATTTTTCCTTGTTCGGAAATTCCCAAATTTTTTTTGGCACCAAAAATCCTGCTCTGGTTGACGGTATTAGAATAATTAGTCCCAATAGTCCACCTAAAATGCTCGGAAACTCCGGACCCAAAAAGATGGCAACAAGGACATATGGTACAACAAAACATAACCCTGAAAAGATTGCATAGGGCCATATATCAAGACCATCTTTGAAACTTCTCTTCTCTCCAAAAAATCGAGTCATCATCATAACCATCATAAGCGGCATAAGAATTCCTGGTATAGCATGCAGAATAGCCGACCATGAACCAATCTGATGAATGAATGTATTATAATCAAGTCCATTCTCCGAAAGCGAAGCTAAAACTTCAGGAGTCTTTAACGTACTTCCGATTCCCATAACTGTTGGAGTTCCCACTGCCCCAAACGAAACGGCGGTGCTATTCGCAATCAAGGTAATCATCACTGCTGCAAGTGCGGGAAATCCCAACGATAGTAATAAAGGTGCAGCCAAAGCGGCCGGGGTTCCAAATCCTGCTGACGCTTCAATAAACGAGCCAAAAAGCCATGAGATGATTATTGCTTGTATTCTGCGGTCGGGAGATATTGCGCTAAAACCCCTTTTTATTGCGGCTAATGCACCGCATTCTCTGAGAGTAAATAACAAAGTAAGAGCTCCGAAGACAATAAATATTATCTTTAAAGCAATTACTGCTCCGTTAAGACTGGATGCAAAAATCCAATTTAATGGTGTTTCCCAAATAAAAACCACCATTACAAGGGCTAAAAAAAAAGATAGTGGCATTGCCCTGGTCGCTGGCCAACGAAACCCAACCATTAGTATAAAAATAATGGCAATAGGGGTTATAGCAAATAATGCAAGTATACCTGTAGACATAGTAATGTTTTTGTTTTTTAAATATTGTCTTTTCTATACCCAATTATAACTTTTCATTCCAAGAAATCGGATTTTCTCCCATTTCCAGAATTATAGTTCCACCATTCATAAGATCATCATGAGAGAACCATGGTGTGTCCAAAGTTTTGCCATTGAGAGATGCAGACTGAATATATTTGTTTGTTCGAGAACTATTTTTAGCGATAAGGCTAAACTTATTCCCGTTAGGTAAGTCAATCGTTATTTTACTGAAAACAGGACTAGTGATTGTGTACATTGGCAGACCTGGTTTAACAGGATAAAAGCCCATTGAAGAAAAAACTACGAATGCAGACATAGAACCCCCATCTTCATCCCCAGGGACACCAAAAATGTTATCCTTGAACCAAGTATCCAATAACAGGCGGGTCATTTTTTGAGTCTTCCAGGTATCACTTGTATAATTATATAAATAGGGAATAAAGAAAGAAACCTGATTACCCATCCCATGATTACCAATTAGTCCTGTTTGATCCTGAAATACGGAAAAAAATTGAACTTTACTTCGATCTAACCTTTCTGTAAACAACCTATCCAGTTTGTTTGCAAAATGCTTTTCACCCCCCATTAAATTAATTAGTCCTTCAATATCCTGCTGAACGTTCCATAGATATATCCAGCCATTGTTTTCATTATAATAATCAAGTCCGGCACGACCCCCATCAATTTTCTGGTCAATCTCTATCCAATTACCTTGTGCATCTTTGGGAACAAAGAATTGGGATTTTTCATGCCAAAGGTTTTTATAGTTCTCGGCTTTGGGTTTAAATTTTGCGGCCACTTTAGAATTTCCTAGTTCTTCAGCTAGTTCACTCAAGGCCCATGCATCATAGCTATGTCCTAGGGTTAATGCAACAGCAGAGCGTTTTTGGCCCTTTTTACCCAAAACGGTTGGGTCAGTCTCAACTTCTCCGGGATGAAGAGCAGGATAATATCCTTGATCATTATAGAAATCCTCCAAAGCCCCTTTTGGTCCATTTCGTGAAGGGAGCATAGTTGCCTGTTCTGCACTTTTAACTAAACCTTCCAGTGCTTTCGTGGAATCAAAATTTCGAATTCCTTTTCGATAGGCATCTAAGAACATAATTGTGGTATGAAAACCAAACATTCCCTCTCTGTCGCCGAAATGCTTCGGATAATCTGGCATCCAACCACTTTGGTCATACATTCTAACATAAGATTGTAGCATTTCACCTTCCTTCTTGGGATTAATTATCGTATATAGTGGATGTAGTGCGAGATAATTACCCCAGGAATAATCGTCAACGTAAAATGGTATACTGTCAGAATGAACCTGTTTATCATAACCACTGAAATATTGTCCGTTTTCGGTTATATTGGACATTCTTGCATAGCACCTATATAATGCCGTATAGAATGTTCTTCTTTGGGACTTAGTGCCGCCTTCGACATTTATTTGACCCATGACCTTTTCCCATTCAGTTTTACCCTTTTCCTCTAACGCTTCAAACGTTACATTTTCTAGTTCTTTAAAATTTTTCTTCGCCTGTTCACGGCTAATAAATGAAATGGCATATCTAAATTCGACAATCGATGGATCTTCCTTAGAATATGTTACCCAGGCCTTCTCTCCATCCATTTCAATTGGTTCTACCCCTCCCCAAGTGCCAATTGAATACTTTCCCCAATCTATTTCACCTTTGCTTTTTCCTTTTTGAGGACTTCCTGAAAAAGTTCCATACATGTAGGCCTTTCCCTTTTGATTGTGATTGGAATCAACAACAAGTTCAGTTCCATATATTTCATTTTTACCGGAAAACTCATAAAGTCCAGATTCATAATTATGTGATAATAAAATATTCTTCGTTACACCTTTTGGAAAAGTAAACCTATAAATGCCAGTTTTGTTACCAGCTGTGAATTCTACATTGGTATTATCTCCTGTAATTTTATTGGAATAATACCAAGGTTTTGTTGTTTCAAAGTCCTGGTCATAGTCCATTCTACTTTTCCAAATTGTATCCGTGATTTTACCTAAGGATGGCTTGATTGAAAAAACAACCTGAGGTGTTATAATATTTAAAGCTAATAAAGGAAAACTAGTAATCTGAAGATCAAGATGGTCATAACGTTTTGGGAACACCCTTATCATTTGGTTCGGAAGATGAACTACGGGCCGATTTGAGTTAAGTAAAGGTGCCACATTTCCTATGGTCGGATCTATATAACTTGCATTAGTGTCTTGGTTCAGTTGCGATTGACAAGAAGTAGTGGAAACTACAAATAAAAGCAACCCAGTATAAGTAATGATGTTTTTTAATTTGCACATAACTTTTTATTAAATATTAATTGGATAGTGTTCAAGAAATTAAAACCTGTTTGTATTTCGTTTTATGGCATAGCCAGAAGCATATTTTGCTTATGAAATATTTTCTGAGGTCTTATTAAAATTATTGGCTATAATTCCACTGCCTATAGGAATGTAGAATTAAAAATGAAGTTATCTTTAATCATAGCCAGGGTTTTGCGGGAATACGGACGGATCATTCATAACTTGAACCTCTCTTAAAGGGATAGGAAAAACTGTATTATAGGCTTTCATTCCTGTAGAGGATAACACTTCCAAAGCTCTACCTGTTCTTACCAAATCAAACCACCTATGACCTTCCATTCCCAATTCAAATCTCCGTTCATCATAAATTTTATTACGAGTTTCATCCTGTGTCAAACCAGAATAACCTGCTAATTCAACCCTTGTCCTAACCTGATTTAAATACTCCAATGCTTGGTCAGTTTTGCCATTCTCATTTAAAGCTTCGGCGTACATCAATAACACATCTGCATATCGTAGTACCTTCCAATTAGCTGGGCTATCATTTAAACTGGCAACTGGTGTAATGTATTTTTGAGTGAAAGTAGCAATCTGAATGAACTTATGAGGAATACCATCGTTATCATAGTACACTGAATCTACAGTAATCGTTCTCCTCGGATCTATTTCTTCAAAAGCGTAAAATAAATCAAAGGTAGGCGTGTTAAATTCACCTACCCCCCCTTTAATTCCGAAAAAGTTATCTGCATGATTTTGTGGGGATTTCGGTACAAATGAATTGGTAAACCTGCTCCCAAGCCCCTGTCCACCATTAAGGTATTCAATATCGAATATATACTCACTGTGATGCTCATCTTTAGTATAGTCAAATAAGTCGTTGTAGTTGGGCAAGAGAGCATACCCTAAGGTAGTGACTTCCTGCAGTTTAACTTCAGCTTTTGGAAAATCCTTGCGAGTTAAATATACCTTTCCCAAAAGAGCTTTAGCTGCCCCTCGTGTTGCTCTCCCTATGTCGGAACCGGTATAGGTGACAGGCAATCCAATTTCCGCATCTAACAAGTCCGGGATTATTATTTCCTCATAAATTCTATCAAATGATATTCGACCTTTGCTATATGATTCCTCTATCGAAATAGCAGATGTTATCATTGGAACGTCCCCATAAATCCTAACCAAGTCGAAATATGCCAGTGCTCGCAAAAATTTTGCTTCCGAAATATATTGATCTTTGTTTTCAACCGGTTCTGAATCTGCCTCTTCTATTTTTTGCAATAGTACATTAGCCCTAAAAACAACAGAGAAATAATCCCTCCATGTACTTTCAAATAAAGGCTCGCTACTTCTCTCTGAAAAATTATTTATAGCGTTCATTTGAGCATTGTTTCCTAGGGCGTGCCAAGCATCATCGCTACGAATGTCACCATAGACAAACATATTATCATATGAGCTTCGTAAAGCGGCATAGCACCCTGTTACGGCATCTTGGTAGTCTTTATCCGTTGCATACAAGTTATCAACTGTTACTGATGATATTGGGGGTATCTCAAGAAAATCCTTACTGCAGGATAGCACTACAAAAAATCCCAATACTATTATAATTCTAAGCTTTTTCATGTTTAATATTTATAGTGATACGTTTAGTCCTAAAACAAGTCCTTTACCCAAGGGATATTCGTTAGCTTCATTCCCTGGTCTGAGTGGATCGCCCCTAAAACTTACATCTGGATTAAATGAGACATAATTGGTAAAAAGAAATGGATTGGTCGCTGTAAGATATAATCTTAAGGAATTTAACATAAGTTTCTTGGAAGCCTCCTCAGGAACTTGATAACTTAAAGTTATATTTGTTATTCGTAAAAATGACCCATCGTCAACCCATCTCTGGCTAGGTCTCCTTGCCCCTCCCGTTGGAGAGTCGTTTGGTCTAGGGGTAAATCCATCTCCAGGATCTTGTTCCGATTTCCAGTAATTATTACTATAGGCGTATCCCCTTACACGGCCTCTACCACTGTTTCCTGCGTCTCTGGTAACACTTAAAACATCATTTCCTTGCGATCCTTGGAGGTTGACGGTTAAATTTATGTTCTTATATGAAAAACTATTAGACATTCCATAGTAAAAATCCGGATATGGACTCCCCATTATAGTATTATCGGAATTATCTATTATTCCATCTGGTACTCCATCTGGACCACTCACATCCTTAAACCTTATGTCACCGACTCGAGAAGCATCCCTTGCTCCCGGATTGTAAATTGGTCCCATATCCAATTCGGCCTGATTTTTGAAAATACCGTCCGTCAAATATCCGTAGAACATCCCAAGAGGTTCTCCAATCTGAGTGACATTGTTCCCAGAGTAGATGGGATCTCCAGTCGGACCTAATTTTATGACCTCATTTTTATAGGATGATATATTAAAATTGGTATTCCATTCGAATTTTCCGGTGAAGTTTACCGTATTCAATGCCAATTCCCATCCTTTGTTTTCAACTTCACCTATATTTTGCAAAGCGTTTGTGAATCCAGTTGTGCTGGGAACGTTGACATTCAATAACAAATCCGTATTTGTTGAATGAAAGTAGTCCATTGTCAAATTAATCCGACCATTAAAAATTCCGGTATCCAACCCAACATTAATCTGCGATTGTTTTTCCCAAGTCAATAATGGATTTGCGATTTGTCCTGGACCATAACCACCTACTACAGATTCTCCGAAAGGATATTTATTGTAATTTATGGTCGCGAATTGCTGGTAATTACCAATATTATTATTTCCCGATTGCCCATAGCTCGCTCTTAATTTCAATAGGTTTGTAAAACTGGAGTTATTCAAGAAATTTTCTTGAGACATAACCCAGGCTAAAGCCACCGAAGGAAAGGTTGCATACTTATTATTCAATCCAAATCGTGACGACCCATCAGTACGGACTGAGCTTGTTAAAAAATACTTATTATCATAATTGTAATTAACCCTAGCCAAATAGGACAGTAATGACCACTCACTTACTTCTGATGACCCTGAAGTAATTCCGCTCGCAGCGTTTAAAGTCGGAACAAGATTGTTAGGATACAAATTGCTTTCAAGCGCATTGTACTCATCTTTTTGCTTTTGAGATGTGAAGCCCACTAAACCAGCTACATTATGCAATCCAAACGACTTATTATAATTAAGGGTATACTCCGTAAGCCAATTATAGCTCGCAATGGCTTCATCTCTGCCAGTTGCAGGTTCATTAAAAAAAACATCAAGGCTTGGTCTAAATCGCATTCCTTTTGTATTAATCAATCGTCCTCCCAGCATTACGTTCAATTTTAACTCATCCAATATCTTATACTCAAGATCTATGTTGCCCAAAAATTGGCTTCTATTTTCGAGAGCTTGTGTTTCCTTTGCAACAGCCAAAGGGTTATAAACACCTGCAAGAGTAGAAAGACCTTCAAAATTAAAGTAGGAACCATCTTCATTTTGTATAGGAAAAAAATTGTGTATTTGAAGACCGGCCGCTACAACTCCTGAACCCAAACAGCATCCTTCCCCTGTGACCGGAAGGGATTTTTGCTCTGTAAAAGATGGACTAAGATTAAGCTTGACTTTGATTCGGTCTGTTAACTGTGCATCCACATTACTCCGAAATGAATATCTCTTAAAATTGCTGTTTACGACTATCCCGTCCTGATCCATATACTCACCGCTAAAAGCATACTTTATATTTTCGCTTCCCCCTGAGGCGGTTAATTGATAATGCCGTTGTGGGGCAGTTCGAAATATTGAGTTCAAAGGTTCTTCATCATAAGAATTGGTGCCGTCGAGTACATCAATAATTCCTTGAGGAACTGGAAATCCCCATGAGGTCGGAGGTCCGGATATGTCATTTCCCGCATCCAAATTTTTGTTCTTTAAACCATCTAAAAACCAATTTGCTTGCTCAATGGAATTCTTCATTTCCGGTATTTTCTCTACCGTTTGGAATCCATAATAAGTATCAAATGTAATTACCGCTTTCCCGGCCTTTCCTCTTTTAGTTGTTATCAATACCACTCCATTAGATCCACGCGATCCGTAGATGGCTGTTGCAGAGGCATCTTTTAAGATATCCAGGCTTTCAATATCGTTCGGGTTTAGCATTTGTAGATTATCAATGGGGAAGCCATCAACAACGTATAGGGGGTCAACCCCAGCTGAAATACTGCCGACACCCCTAACCCTTATTTGAGGTGCGGCTCCTGGTTCTCCTGAGACCGATTTGACTTGGACACCCGCAACTTTTCCCACTAACGCTTGATCAATTCGGGTAATTGGTACATCCTTAATTTCATTGGCGGAAACAGAGGAAACAGATCCTGTCAAATCGCTCTTCTTTACCACACCGTATCCAATAACCACCACTTCATCTAGACCTGCGGTATCTTCCAACAAAGTGACTATAATAGTAGACTGTCCATTTACTTGGACTTCCGAAGTTTTAAATCCAATAAAAGACACTATCAATATGGCATCACTGTTTGAGATATCAATGGAAAAATTACCATCGAAATCCGCGGTAACACCATTGGTTGTTCCCTTTTCTACGACATTTGCTCCAGGTAAAGGTTGGCCTTCTGCATCCGTCACAATTCCATTAACTTTTGATTGGGGTATTTCCATAACCGATTTGGATAGCAAATTGGTTTTCCTTTCCTCCACCTCTTCCTTTTTAAGTAGTATTTTACGACTATCTACTTCATAGGATATATTGACTTCTTTAAAGAGAAGATCCAAAACTGTTTGTATCGACGCATTTTTAATCTTTATGGACACTTTTCGGTCTAAATCCACCTCCTCGGAGTGGAAAAGGAACTTGAACTCGGTATTTTCTTCTATTTCATCAATCACCTCCTTGACAGTAGCCCCATCTCTTTCGATGGAAATTTTGGTTTTCTGTGAGTATGAGGAATTTGCCTGTATAACAAAACTTATAGTTATAAAAAATAGAAGGGAGAACCTCATTTTCAGGCGATAATTTAAACTCCATGGAAGTATTTCCTTGGACTTTGGTGGTTTTTTCATAATTTTGAATGTTTAATAGTGATTATTCGTTCTTGTTTGGTCACTTTACCAAATCGGGAAATGTTAGCGCATTTTCCGATTTTTTTAACTCACTTTCTGTTAGGGAGAAAATGATTTGAATCTCTTAAAGGGTAATATTCATAGGCCTCTCGTTTAATTTATTATAATTTTATTTTCTATTATTTTAAATTCTATCTGATATACTTTGTTGAAATAATTAAGGACCTGTTCAATGGTTTCATACTCCACTTCTATAGTAGCGTTGAACTTTTCGGTTGCCAACTTGGCATTATTATTTATTATAACAACATTGTAATGTCTTTCTAATTTTTGGGTAATCTTTTCAAAAGCAGCATTTCTAAATACCAAATTACCTTCCATCCATGAAGTATATAGGGCTGTATTGACTTTTGTATCAACTATTTTTTTGTTAGATTTATTAAAAGTTCCCTTATAACCCGGTATTAAAAAAAATTCCGATTGATTTATTTCAGCATTGCCTGATTGTCGTAGACTTACGGAGCCTTCAAGTAGTACGATTTCTGTATTTTCATCCTCGGGATAGTTGGTTATATTGAATTTAGTACCGTACACTTTAACATTTAGTTCTTCTGTTTTAACTATAAACTCATGTTTGTCATTGTGGGCAACTTCAAAATAGGCCTCTCCCTTTAGGAAAACGCGCCGAACACTATCACGTACAAATCTTTCAGGATATGTTATGGAGCTCCCTGAGTTCAAATACACCTTGGTGCCATCGGAAAGGACAACATTAAACCGTTTGCCGTTGGGAACGCTAAGCGTATTATAAATAAATTTTGTTTCGGTACCGTCATCCTTATATACCAACTGTTTTCCCTTTTGCGTACCTACCACCTTTCCATGGGCCTTGATAAGCTTTGACGTGCCATCTTCGGTAATAATTTCGATATCTCCATTTCCCAACTGAAGTGTGATGGTATCCTTTCGAGGTATAATTAGCTGATTGCCCTTGTTTTCGAAAACATACCGTTGTAGAAAAAGACTAATTCCTAAAAATGCAAGAGCAATGGCGGCATACTTAACAACAGAAATATATCTAAACCGGACAGCACCTCTTTTTTCCTTCCTAATTTCTTTTATTATTTTTTCTTTAATGATTTTTAAATCGGGGTCATTCATTGCCAAGTTTATTGCGAAATTTGTTTTAACGTAAGTTTTGAATATTATTTGGTTTTCTTCCAGCGAAATCCAATCATTTAGTAAATCCAAATCGGCAATATCGGCGGATTGGGTAAAGTACTTTACTATACTTTTTTCTATTTCCTTCGAAACCATTTTTACCTTTGCCTTTTAATGTATTACAAGGCAAATTCATAATACCCTAACTTTTTATTAATTTTTTTTTGGTTATCTTAATTTTTTCAATATTAATTTATAATATTAATTATACATGATGGATTTCACTGACAATAAAGTCTTGATAGAAAATCTTATTTTAGGGGAGGAAAAAGCCTACATTTTTCTATTAAACACATATCATAGACAACTCAATGCATATGCTCTGACTCTTGTTCATGATTCGGCCATGGCACAGGATATAGTCCAAAACGTCTTTTTGAAAACTTGGAAATCCAGAAAAAAATTGAACTCGCAATTCTCTATTCAAAGTTTTCTTTACAAATCCGTTTACAATGAATTTATAAATGCCTATCAAAAAAACAAGTCCATGATGCTCTTGCACCAAAAATACGTTGAATCGTCAATTGAAGTCGTTGAAAATGCGGATGCGAGTATGTTACAAAAGATGATTGGAATTGTAAATAGGGAAGTAGGAAAGCTTCCTCCGAAATGTCAAAAGATTTTCATTTTAAGCAAAAAAGAAGGTCTCACAAACCAAGAAATATCCAAATTCTTAAATATCTCCGTTAAAACCGTGGAAGCTCAAATTACGAAAGCCTTCAAAATTCTTAAAGAAAGGCTTGATGATAAATACGAGACCATTCTTATGCTTATTTTTGGAGCCTCACCTAAAAAATTAGCTTGAAAAACCATGGTAATTTCTGGCAAGTATTACCTCAATTAATTATGAGCTACTAAACAGTGTTCTTTAACATATCCTATCTGATTTAATTTCCGTGTCTTAGGTAAAGACCAAATAATTTTAAACAATTTGTACAAATCAACGACAAAGTAATCAGAAGTTATTCAGAACTTGATCAACTCAAAATTATAAACTAACTTGCCTTAATGTGAATATTTGTCTTCTCATTAACTTTCATTTTTTTCAATCTCTGGAAACCCTTTTTTATTGGACTTTTGCTTTTGCTTGTTTTCATGCGCTTTCAAAACGGGCGGGATTTGTTTCACCTATACTTCACCCCTTAAAAAAAAGCATGGTAAGTATTAAAATTGAAGAACAAATCAAATGCCGAGGTCGAACATTCTATTGTTTTACAAATACTGGCAGACAAAATAGGTATAACCAAAAATGTAACTAGCTATGTTGCAAGACATAGTTTTGCCATATGCCTGTGCGAGAAAGGGGTTGGAATTGATGTAATTGGAGATGCGCTTGGTAACCATAGTGTATTAACTATTAAGGCGTGTGCCCGAGAGTTTGGTGTACAGATTTTGGATGAGGTTGTGGAGATCTTGCTACGGTAATGGATATAGGAACATATTATTTCACTTTTCTATGCAATAGCAGGTTATTTAACCTGAGATTAAACATTGGCAACAAATACAGGTTGTAATTAATTATTTTTTGAAATTGTCTTAGGTACTAGCCATCACAACTTGTATTGTACGTAACCAGAAGCTTTTATTTTGGGGTGAATGTAGCTTGCTGAATAAAAAAAATAAATGCTGAAGGTGTTGTCTAAGCCAAACTAATGACTAAAAATATAATTATACCCCTCCTTTAAAAAATCAATTAATGAGACTACTAAAAGAGACCACTTTTGGCAGCCTCTGGGATAAAGAGAGATAAGTTTAATATGTCTTGAAAACGACACTTTCAATCCATGGGATTAATACGTTGTACAGCTTTACAAAAGTCATGTTCAGATCAAAAAGGACAAGGTTTCGTATTTGCAAAACTGTTGGACAAGAAATAATCCTTCACGGGCAACTGACTCTTTTATTTTCAAAATTAAGGCGGGCAAAAACCGAGTTTTGCACTCCAAGCGTCCCAAATTCTTACCCCAACTTTTGCGCATGGATCCTGTCGGGTTTTTGTAGTGTTCCGATAGATAAGCGTAAAGCAAAAACCCGATAGGGCGCAACCTACTTTTTGGATCTCAGTACCCCATCTCCTCCCCTGTGCCCCTTGCTTTATCAATACCCCTTCCAAGTGCCTTGATGATCTTGGCAGCCATCTGCACTTTATTGGTCGGTATACTGGGAGCCTTTACACCCATCGTTTTAAGTAGTTTAAAGGCCATGTCCTTTTCCTTGGTGGGCAGTCCCATCACCTTTGCAAAGAACTTTCCCGGTTCCTTGGCATGGGCCTTTCTCCCAACATAGGATTCCACATAGTTCCGTTTGAACCCAGTTGTCCTGTCAAAGGTCTTTTCGGCCGCTTGGTAAAAGCTGTCCCTATCAAAGCCTCTCTTGACCGTCTTTCCGTTCAGTTCTACTTCGGACGCCCTATGTTTGGCCATTGGGGAAAGCGTATAAGTGTTTGTTACGTCCCTTCTACTGACGATGATATGGATATGGGTCTGAGGCCCCTCTTTTTGCATCCCTGCGGCCACCAGTTGCCCGTTCTGTTTGTGCGGGGCCATTCTTTCTTGCTCTTTGATTCTTTTTTCGAGTTCTTTGACATTGCCGATGGACTCGCCCCGTTCCACTTTCCGTATCTCGTTCCTGAGCCTTGCTATCTCCCTACGATAGGATGCATTCTCCTGTACCTTTCTGTCAAGGCCCCGATAGGTGCGTTCATGTTCTATCCTGGCATAGTCCTCCATGAGCTTCGTTGTATATTCCCTAAGCAAGTTTTGGTCATTGCCTATGGCCTTCAGTTCCCTTTGGTTCGGGCTGACCACTATGGAGTAGAATTTCGGGTCCTTCTGTCTCAGTTTGGCCGTATTGGCATCTATTTCATCGATGACCGTTTGAGGGCTTACGCTGTCGTTGTCCCGGTCAAAGAATTTCTCCCTGAGTTCGGGCATCCTTTCTTGGTTCTCCTTTTCCAGATAGTCCACATAGTTCCCTACACTGGAGTTGTAGGTACTGCCCATTTTCTGTGCCGAGATGGTTAGGTACATAAGCGTTATCTTGATCGGTGTTTCAGGCTTTCAAAATCCCCCGATGCCCATATTGATCTTTAGATACGGCTTTCCCATCATAGGTTCCACCTTTTCCACCTTGTTGAGGATTTCATTGCAACGTTTTTTATATTCTTTGAATTCTTTCAGCATTCTTTCATGTTCCGTTTTCGGAACGGTGTTTCTTGGCTCCAAAAAATCCTTTCGCTCTTCCTGTATCTTGACGGGTTTAGGCTTGGGCTTCCTACCATCTTTTACATAGGCCTCATAAAAGATGAGCACCATTTCATAGGTGGGCCTGATACTGGTCTTTTCCATGTTCTTGATTATGGCGATGATCCTATCGAATTTCTTCATCATCTTTGTTTCCAGCTTTTTGATATTATCGACCACGATCTTTGTTCCTTCTCCAAAAGGGTCAAGGTCGTTCTCCTTGAAATAGCCCAAAATTCTGTCCAATACCTCGCTATGGCATTTGTTGAACTTTTTGGAATAGGTTCGAAAGCGTACGGCCGTTTCCTTCTTTACGGTGATGTTGGAATAACCACCGGTTCCCTTCTTTGTCCTGACATCTTTTGATTGCTTTTCCATAGGCCGAATTTTGTTTTTCCGTTAACTTGCGACAACTTTTTCGCTAAAAATTTCCAGTGTTTACAGGGCTTCCCAAAGGGTTTACTGTAGATTTCGGAAAAGTCTACTGTAGCCCCTGATTTTACACGGTTCTTCAAAACCAACACAACAAACTGGTTTTCAACGTGTTGAAGACCCGAAAACGACCGTGATGGCGCAATCTGCGCATCACCCTCTTGCTATTCCTTTTCTTCGTTTTACTATTCCTTTTCTTCGTTTTACTTCAATAAGGAATACCTTGTTTCGTTCAATAAGCAAAGGCTAAAATTCAAAGCAAATTCCATATTCCCTTTCACTATCATTTTCTCCTGCTCGGTCCGTCCAATTTTAACAGATTGAACATTTTAATAAAACGGTCTACCAGCTGTTTGCCATACCGCTGTTCAATTTGACTAAGGTTTAGATTCGTGGTGATATGCGTCTTGGTACCCAAACGTTCAAAATTGCGATACCTATTCAGTAGGATCCGCACGAACACCTCTTCCTTGCCATATTGAAAGATGTTGTTCCCTTCCATTTCAGCTCCTAGGTCATCGAACAGAAATACGCCCTTAGAATAATATTGTATCACTTCCTCTTTGTTCTTTTCCAGGTTAAACTTGGCGACTACCTCCTGGGTAGAAATGGTTGGGAACCATAACTCATTCACTTGATAATATTTGGCCATATTTTGGATAATCTGAAAACTTGAGGTCTTCCCCGTCCCGTACGAACCAAATACCAATAGTCCTTTTCTCAAAGAGATGTTTTCCAAAAGCTCAAAAGCCTTGTCCCGGTTCCAATATTTGCAGAAGTGTTGCAAGAAACTTTTGTTTGAACTATCCACCTCAAAGTCCAAATTTGTATTGGCATAAAATACCTGTGCCATTTTGAAAAAAGCTTTTTTGAAACTATCAGGATCGCATAGCGGTCCTTTTATTTCCTCTCCTTTTTTCATAAGCCCTTCTATTTCCCTTTTCATACCTGCTATTCCAATATTTGACTTCTATCTTCGATTTTTCTTTTTAAAGAAGTATTTGATTTTTTATGTTGTTCTGTAATTGGTTTATTATGGTGGTCATTTTTGTCAATGCAGTTGCGATAATCCTTTCGATGCTGTCTAGACAGAATTGTCAAGTCAGAATCGACCGTTCGAAAACTGAATTGGAGCTTACTTCTTAGATATCTCTTTCTCCCGTCAAAAGACGTTTCCTCGATCCATCCCAAAGCCTTTAGTTCCGATATATATCTAGATACCTGTCTTTCTGAGATTTTGAGAAAGGAGGAAATGTATTTGTTGGACATATAACACTCCTTGCCATGCTCCGTAAAGCTATGTATTTCCAGAAATAGGATTTTGGCATACCAATTGACCTCGGTATTCAAATAGATCTGTTTAGGAATCCATATACCCTGAAAATTTCTATCGATGACTTTCATAGTGCTCTCTTATGAATTCTCGAGACGGTGTTTTTTCAAATGGGTATTTACTTTTTCTTCGAGTTCGGTTTCGGTATAAGAAGGGTTTTGAAGTAGCCATTCCTCAATTTTCTCTCGTTCAAAAAACAGGGACCCGTTGGTAGGCTTTGAAAAGGGAATCAACCTTGCGGATGTGAGCTTATAGATCTTGGAAAGGCTCCAACCAGTGTACATCTGTAAGTTCGCAACGTTGAAGACCTTTTTCTTGACCAGGGCAGCTTCATCGAGATGGTCGATCTTTTCAAGGAGTAATTTTACAAGGGAAGAATTTTGTTTGTCCATAATGCTTTCAAATTAAGTTTTCACTCTTTTTCCATGAGTAGCCCATGGAACTATTTGAAAGCAATTTGGGTAGGACTCCCTTTGTAATCAAGTAAAGGAAAGACTTCCGCCGCTTTTCGCTGCTTTCCTTTTCATTTTGTGGGTTGCCCTAATGGACAAAATGGTTTTCAATGTCGATTTTAAGATCCATACGTCTTTTGGGACTGCAGTTTTTCCAACCCGAATGTGCCTTTTGAAGTTGCTTTACCGTCCAATCTTTGTCCCTTGACTTAAAATTGTTGGTGATAAACTGGCAAAGACACAAAAGATTTTCCCCATAGTATCCTTCCAGGTTTTCTTCCGTGATATGGTTCAGAAACTCAAAAAAAAGCCTAAAGTTAGGGAGTTTTCTATCCGTAAGCGGTAGCCAGATTATTTTTTCGATAAGATTCCCACCAATTAAAAGCTGTTTGAAATCATTCTCGCTTGTGCTAAGGTAATCTCGGAAAATTCTAGAGCTATTACTGTTTATTCGATTGACGAAATCAACAAAACGGAAAGGCAGCTGTTTCTCTGAGGGAATAAGAACTTCTTGACGTTGTTGAATAGAATATGGATTCTTATATATTAGTAGGTGAGATACAAAAGCCTTTAAGACAATCAAATAAAACAAAGTCGTGATTATGACGGCAATTAAACCAACATAAAAGAAGAACTCTATTTCAGATTGAAATAATGGAACAAATAGGGTAAAAATAATAAGGGCAAAAGTAAATGTTATCAAAACAAACAGCACCCATCTCGGAATTTCCATAGAACGCATCCGTAAATTTTTCCGATACACATCGAAAACTGCTTTGTCGATTCGCTGGAAAAGCAAAAGAATTGTATTTTTAAAGGACGATTTCATAACCGCATGAAAGCTGCGTATGAAGATAGGAAGATATATGCAAAGAACATTTGTTTCACCCTTGTTTCACCCCTGCCAAAAAAGAAAGGCCCCGCATTGCTGCGAAGCCTTATCTTTACTATGTGGGCCCTACTGGATTCGAACCAGTGACCCCCTGCTTGTAAGGCAGGTGCTCTGAACCAACTGAGCTAAGAGCCCCAAAAGGAGTGCAAATATAGAATAGTTTCTTTTTACACCAAAAGAAAAAAATAAAAATTTTAAAGAACTTCGGCAACCACAAAAGTACTGCCTCCCACAAAAATCAAATCTGATTTTTTAGCTGCTTGTTTTGCAGCGTTATAGGCCTTTGAAACGTCCTCAAAAACTTGACCATTCAAATTATGTTCCTTGGCCTTTTTCATTAATATGTCAGCCGGTAAACCACGTGAAATATTTGGCTTACAAAAGTAATACTCGGCATTGGCTGGAAACATGGGAAGTATAGATTTTAAATCCTTTTCCTTTACAAAACCCAACACGATATACAAAGTATCATACGTTTCATACTCCAATTGTTCCAACACCAATTGCAAGCCCTCTTTGTTATGAGCCGTATCACAGATAATATTTGGTTCCTCGCCCAATTGCTGCCAACGACCAAGTAGGCCTGTATTTTCCGCTACATTCTTCAATCCGTCTACAATGTTCTTCTTCTTTATAATAAAAGCCGAAAGCTCTTTAATTACCGCCAAAACACCATTTATGTTTCTGGTTTGGTATTTGCCTTTTAACGATGACTGAAAAGTCTCGAATTGCTTTTGGTCCGCATATATTAATTTGGCATTTTTTTCTCGGGCCACCTGCTCAAAAACCGAAGCGGTCTCATCTTGATATTCACTAATTACCACAGGCGTATTGAATTTTATTATTCCTGACTTCTCAAAAGCTATTTTGGGCAGAGTATCGCCCAACATATCGACGTGATCAAAACCAATATTCGTAATCAATGAAATCACGGGAGAAATAATATTCGTTGAATCCAATCGACCTCCAAGACCCACCTCGACTACGGCCACATCCACCTGTTCAACAGAAAAGTATTGAAAAGCCATCCCTACGGTCATTTCAAAGAAAGACAAATGTCGGTTTTCAAAAAAATCCCTATTATCGGAAATAAATTCTACCACAAAGCTCTTCGAGACCGGTTTTCCATTGATTCTTATTCTTTCCCTAAAGTCCTTGAGATGTGGTGATGTGTAGAGCCCAACCTTATATCCTGCCTCCTGAAGAATGGATGCAATCATGTGGCTACTGGACCCTTTACCATTGGTCCCTGCTACATGGATAGTCTTAAAATTCTTGTGTGGATTACCCAGATATTCTGAAAACTCCAGAATACCATCCAATTTGTTGTTAAATGCAATCTTACCCTTTTGCTGATACATTGGAAGTTGTGCGAACATCCAATCCAAGGTTTCCTGATAGGTCACTCCCCTAATTTGAAATTTACGACTACAAACCCAATTTGTTGACTTGGGGCATTGGAATCCAAGTTCCACTTATGCATGAAGGCTGTCTTTCTTGCAGGTTCCAAAAGACACGGATTATTATTGGTAGTACCTCGAACACCAGGAGTAGCGCTTATTACCTTTCCACTTCTGTCTACCACAATTTTCACTACTACACGTCCTGATTCATTACATTCTTGAGGCACTTTTCCTTTATTGACCAAAGACCTTCCGTTTAATCCATAACCTCCCGTTCCACTACCCGAGCCTGGACTACCATAGTAACTAGTGGCATAGGGGTCACCATCGGGACTTCCTTTATCTCCTGCCCTACTATCGTCTCCCTCGCTACCGGAAGCTGTACCGTCCGACTTGTTTAAGCCACCCATAAGCTCATCCAATTTTTTCTTTTTGGCTTCTTGTTCCTGTCGGGCTTGTTCCTCTGCTTCCCTCTTTTGTTGGGCTATCCGTTCGGCTTCGGCCTTTGCTTTTTGCTCTGCTTCCTGTGCTTTTCTTTTTTGCTCTGCAGCCGCAGCATCGGCCTTTCTCTTTGTTTCTTGGGCCTGCTTAATTCTGATGGATTCTTCGTCCTCTTGGGTGAGAACCTTTTCAGAAGGGGCTTCCTTAACTTCTTCCTGTACTTTCTCCTCGACTTCTTCTACAGCTTCCGAAACTTCTTGCTTAGTAGGTTCAATCGGAGGAGTTTCCAAGGGTTCTGATCTTACGCGTTCCTTTGGCTGTACTCGTCCACTACCAAAGTCAGTGGTGCCAAAATTAACAGATATCCCGTTTTCTATTGGCGGATCCATATAAGTTAGTCCAATATAGAACATCACCAACAACAAAATGCTCAATAGCAAAGTTGTTAGTGTCAGGGATTTTTTCTTGTGTCTCGTGTCTAAAAATGCCATTAGTTAGGCCGCACCGCCAAAATGACCTTATAATTATTCCTGTTGGCAATATCCATTACGTTTACTGCCTCCTTTATGGCAACGCTTTCTTCCGCCCTCAAAATAATCGTAGGTTTTTCTTGACCTTCCAGTGCCTTTTTTAATTCAATTTCAATGTACTCTCCGTTTATTCTCTGATTGTTCACAAAATACTGCAAGTTCTTATCGATACTTACGGAAACATTTTGTGTATTGGTGGATTTACCCTTTGCCTTGGGCAACAATAAATCCAGCGCATTCGGTGAATTTGCCGTTAGCATGAAAAATATCAACAACAGAAATACAATATCTGTCATGGAGGACATGCTAAAGTCCGGACTCACTTTATTCCTTCCTTTTAATTTCATAATGAAAGATTAAAGAGGTTCGTTCAATAAATCCAAAAACTCCACTGCGTTAGCTTCCATTTTGTGGACTACCTTATCCGTTCTGTTCACCAAATGGTTATACCCCATATACGCTATGATACCCACTATCAAACCAGCAACAGTGGTTGTCATTGCCGTATAAATACCGGAAGCTAAAGATCCCATTTCCGCTTGACCACCACTACTGGCCATTTCATGGAATGCCAAAATCATACCAATTACGGTTCCCAAGAACCCAATCATAGGTGCTGCACCAGCAACCGTAGCCAGCACGCTAACATTCTTCTCTAGTTTATACACTTCCAAGGTCCCGGCATTCTCGATGGCCGTATTGATATCATCCAATGGTTTCCCAATTCGGGAAATACCTTTTTCCGTCAATCTGGCAACGGGGGAATCTGTCTGTGCACAAAGGATTTTGGCGGCTTCCAATTTTCCAGAGGTCACGTGATCCCGAATCTGATTCATGAAATTCTTATCAATCTTGGATGCGGCATTTACTGCCAATAAACGCTCAAAGTAAATATAAAGGGCTACACCAAGCATTAAAAAAAGTACCGTAATTATAATAACACTACCAGCACCTCCATTAAAAACCAAGTCCATTACAGAAAGTGTTTTCTCCTCAGAAATCACCTCTCCCGTAGTTGGATCTTGTGACAAATCTTGTATTAACATCATAGTATTCTTTATATGAAATTTGCCATTATAACGGATAATTCCGGATTAAATTATGCATTGAGGATAAAATCCCTAATTAAAATAAAGGCACCGGCACCGGCAACAAATCCAAGAAATGCTAACCATGTAATTTTCTTAAGATACCAGAAAAAGTCTATTTTTTCCATTCCCATGGCCACAACGCCTGCTGCCGAACCAATTATCAACATACTACCGCCTGTTCCTGCAGAGTACGCGATAAAGTGCCAAAGCGGATTATCCATGGTCTCTCCAAACATACCCATACTGGCCGCGACCAAAGGTACGTTGTCAATTACTGCAGATCCCACACCAAATAACATTACCACAATATCCGTATTTGGAATGGCATTATTAAGACTTTCGGCATAGTGGAAAAGCATTCCCAGTGATTCTAGGGCAGCCACCGCCAATAGGATACCCAAGAAGAACAATATACTTGGTAACTCTATTTTTGATAAAGAATGATGTACTGGACTATGGTGTCCTTCCGTATCGCTATGTTCCCCATCCAAAGAACTAATACTAAACTTCTTATTACTATAAATTTCAGCAAAGGTCGCCACTATTGCCAAGGATAGCATCATTCCTACATAAGGAGGTAGATGCGTTACTGTTTTAAAAAAAGGCACAAAAATTATAGCTCCAAGACCTAGATACAGCATAATTGAGCCATATTTGGATTTGGGTGTTTCAGTTTCGAATTCACCTTCAATTTTACCTTTAAACGCTTTGTAGGTTCCTGCAATTAAAACAGGTACCACCATACAAACTATAGAAGGAACCAGCACATGTTCTATAAGTTGGGCCGCAGAAACCTTATTGGCAATCCAAAGCATGGTTGTAGTTACATCACCAATAGGGGACCAAGCACCACCGGCGTTGGCAGCAATAATTATCATACCCGCAAACCAAAGCCTGGTATTCCTATCATTTATCACTTTTTGTAAAATGGTAATCAACACAATGGTTGCGGTAAGATTGTCTATAATTGCTGATAAAATAAATGCCAGGATAGAGAACAACCACAACAACTTCCTTTTGCTTCTAGTTCTTATATATCCTTTTATAGTTGCAAATCCATCGAAGTAATCAATTATTTCTACAATGGTCATGGCCCCTAACAGAAAGACCAATATTTCTGCGGTCTTACCTAAGTGATGTAACAATATTTCATCCAAATGGGTAGGTTCCAATTCTCTGAGCTCCGCATTCACCTCAAATACAGGCATATGATTTAATGCAATCAGGGCCCACAAGATAGCCATCATGGCCAAAGCAGGAATCAACTTGTCAATTTTTAGATTGTGTTCCAAGGTAATTGCGAGATATCCCGCTAAAAAAACAATAATGATAATGGTTTCCATTCGATGTTGGTTTTAGTTTCCTCTTATTAAGTAAGGTTTCAAATATAAGACTGAATTATAAATTTTGAAATTCTCATAAAGATATCCAAAAATGTCAATCCTACCATAGGTAAAAAAAGATTATCCTAGAGCAGTTTGATAGTCAAACTTTTACAAATTAATTTTTAACAAAATTATTTACCTATGATAAACACCTTCATTGTAGAACCAATAATCAAAACCACAGATTAGATAAAGAGTTAAGAAATTAAATGGTATAGACTTATATTTGTTGATATACCTATATTTCATATCACCATGGACTTTAAACTTACAGAAGAACAAGAATTAATCAAACAAGCCGCAAGGGATTTTGCCCAGAACGAACTTCTTCCTGGAGTAATTGAAAGAGATGAAAATCAACAATTTCCAGACGACCAAGTAAAAAAAATGGGGGAATTGGGCTTTTTGGGCATGATGGTAGACCCAAATTATGGAGGAAGCGGGCTTGATACCCTTTCCTATGTTCTGGTCATGGAAGAGTTATCTAAAATAGATGCTTCCTCTTCCGTAATCGTATCCGTAAATAATTCATTGGTCTGTTGGGGTATGGAAACCTTTGGGACCGATACACAAAAGGAAAAGTATTTGCCTAAGCTGGCAACTGGCGAAATGATTGGGGCTTTTTGTCTATCCGAACCGGAAGCGGGAAGCGATGCCACCTCACAAAAGACAACTGCTATAGATAAAGGAGACCATTATCTTTTGAACGGTACAAAGAATTGGATAACCAATGGTGGCACAGCCGGTGTTTATTTGGTAATCGCCCAGACTGACAAAGAAAAAAAGCATCGGGGAATAAATGCCTTAATCGTCGAGAAAGGTATGGAAGGTTTTGAAATTGGCCCTAAAGAAAATAAACTGGGGATTAGAGGTAGCGACACCCATTCGTTGATCTTTAATGATGTAAAGGTTCCCAAAGAAAATAGAATTGGAGAGGATGGCTTTGGTTTCAAGTTCGCCATGAAGACCTTAGCTGGAGGAAGAATCGGAATTGCGGCCCAGGCTTTGGGTATCGCCGCCGGTGCTTATGAACTGGCCCTTAAATACTCAAAGGAGAGAAAGGCCTTTGGAACTGAAATTAGTAATCATCAGGCTATTGCCTTTAAATTGGTAGACATGCACACCCAAATACAAGCGGCCAGACTTCTCGTTTATCAGGCGGCGAAAGACAAAGACAACGGTGAAGATTATGACCTTTCCGGCGCTATGGCCAAACTATATGCATCTCAGGTTGCTATGGAAACTACCGTTGAAGCTGTTCAAATACATGGAGGCAACGGATTTGTAAAAGAGTATCATGTGGAAAGATTAATGCGCGATGCAAAAATCACACAGATTTATGAAGGTACATCCGAGATTCAAAAAATTGTAATTTCTAGATCAATCCTAAAATAATTCCTTTTCTATTTACTTTACCCTTGGAAGTTTAAGGGCTGATAGCGTTATAAGACATAAACTATTTGTTAACCCCGATAGAAGGTAGGGTTAAATTGTTACAAACATTCATTTTTGGGCCCACACCCCCCTTATAGCTATTTGGCCTATTCAATAATATCCTATATTTATCAATATGACAAAATCCCATGAACAAAAATTACAATTTATAGGTTTTTTAACCTTTATTTCAAAACGTTGAATATTTTATTTGATTATCATAGAATCACTGATTATAATTTAAATAAAATAATATTTTTGGAGAAATACGATAAATTATGACATTGAAGAAGCAAGGGCTATATCTGCCAGAATTTGAACATGACAACTGTGGAGCCGGATTTATTTGTAGCTTAAAGGGAAAGAAATCCAATGACATTATACATAAGGCATTGGAGATTTTGGAGCGTCTTGAACACAGGGGTGCCGTTAGTGCGGATGGAAAGACAGGGGACGGTGCCGGTATCTTGATAGATATACCCCATAACTTCTTTAAAGAGGTATGTACCTTTGAGCTTCCAGATCAAGGAGAATATGCCGTAGGCAATGTGTTTTTCCCACAAAAACAGAATCAAAGGGATTTTTGTATTTCGGTTTTTGAGGAAAACATTAAAAAACAAGGCCTAAAATTACTAGGCTGGAGAAATGTTCCCGTTAATCGTTCGGTCCCGGGTAGAATAGCCGCTGAAACCGAACCCTTCGTAAAACAAATTTTTATCGCCAAGGAAAATCCGGAACAATCGTATTTCGATTTCAATTTAAAATTGTTCATCGCCCGTAAAGTAACGGAGCACGCTATTATAAAATCAAAGCTTTCAGAAAGTAAGTTTTTTTACGTACCGAGCCTCTCGACCAAAATAATCATATTCAAGGGGTTGCTAATGCCCATGGACATTAGTCTTTATTATTCCGATTTGATGGATTCCAGAGTGGTTACCCGTTTAGCCCTGGTCCACCAGCGTTTTTCCACAAATACGTTCCCAACTTGGGATTTAGCACAACCCTTTAGATATATGTGCCATAATGGCGAAATAAATACGCTAAGAGGAAATGTTTCCAGAATGTTCTCCAGGCAGGAATTGTTGGAGAGTGAAATGTTTGGGGATGAGATAAAAAATATCTTACCTATCGTTTTGCCGGGCAAATCAGATTCGGCCACAATGGATATGGTCGTGGAATTACTATTAATGACCGGTAGGTCCCTACCGGAAGTTATGATGATCCTGGTACCCGAGGCATGGGAAAAGAATACCGAAATGTCCGAGGCAAAAAAAGCTTTCTACGAATACCACTCCTGTATGATGGAACCTTGGGACGGACCCGCCTCCATTCCTTTCACGGATGGAAACTATATAGGTGCCGTTTTAGACAGGAATGGACTAAGACCTTCAAGATATTCTGTTACAAAAGATGATTACGTAGTAATGTCTTCAGAGACAGGGGTCGTGGAAATTGCACCGGAAAACGTTGAATTTCATGGCCGTTTAGAGCCTGGAAAAATGTTCTTGGTAAACATGGAGGAAGGTCGTATAGTAAATGATGAAGAAATCAAGGAGAAAATAGCCAAAAAACATCCCTACAAAAAATGGTTGGATAAAAACTTGGTTCATTTAAAGGATATACCTTATAATGACTGTCCTCTGTTTTTGGGAGAAGCCACATTGGAAAAGAGAAAATCCGTTTTTGGGTATACTTTGGAAGACATCAATACAATCATTCTTCCAATGGGCAAAACCGGTAAAGAACCCATTGGCTCTATGGGGTCGGATACTCCCATAGCCGTCCTTTCCCAGCGACCTCAATTGATATACAATTATTTTCAGCAGTTGTTTGCACAGGTTACAAACCCGCCATTGGATGGTATCAGAGAAGAACTAATAACGGACATAAGCCTTACCTTGGGCAGTGACCATAACATTTTTGAATTTTCTGAATTACACTGTAGAAAACTGAAAATCCAAAACCCGGTTATTTCGAAGGAGGACCTTGATAAAATAAAAAATTACGACGCCAGCCCAGACTATAAAGTAGTTTCCATTCCAATGCTATATCCTGTAGAAAAAGGACATAATGGTTTGGAAGATGCTTTGGAATCCATACTTGCGCAAGCGTCCCATGCTACAGATGAGGGTGCCAACATTATTATCTTATCGGATAGGAACGTAAGTGAAAAGGAGGCTCCCATACCCGCCCTGCTGGCTTGTTCATTTGTAAACAGCGGACTTCAAAAATTGGGCAAACGTTCAAAATTGAGTATCATTATTGAATCTGCAGAACCAAGGGAGGTACATCATTTTGCTGTGCTATTTGGTTTTGGAGCTAGTGCTATCAACCCTTATTTGGTTAACGAAATAATTGGGGAACAAATAGAGGAGAACGATATTACGGAATTCACTTTTGAGGAGGCCGTAAAAAATTACAATAAAGCCATTGGTAAAGGTATTTTAAAGGTAATGAACAAAATAGGTATCTCAACCTTAAATTCTTACCGAGGTTCACAATTGTTCGAATGCATAGGCATCAATACGAAAGTGGTTGAAAAGTACTTCCCCAATACACCAACAAGGATTCAGGGTATTGGTCTTTACCAAATAGAGAAAGAAGTGGCCAAACGTCACCATAAAGCGTTTTCAACCCAAGAAGTAGAAGCTAATCTGGACCTTGAGATTGGTGGCGAATACCGATGGAGACGAAATGGGGAAAAACATATGTTCAATCCATTAAGCATCGCAAAACTTCAAAAATCCGTAAGAAATAACGAACCGGATACTTACAAAGAGTTTTCTCAAATGGTCAATGAGCAAGCCAAAAACCTGATGACCATTAGGGGACTTTTTGAGTTTTCCAATTATGATCCCATTCCATTGGAAGATGTAGAACCATGGACAGAAATTGTAAAAAGATTTAAGACTGGAGCCATGTCTTATGGATCCATAAGCAAAGAGGCCCATGAAAACCTGGCCATTGCCATGAACAGGATTGGGGGTAAAAGCAACTCCGGAGAAGGTGGTGAAGACGAAGAAAGGTTTTACAAAAATGCAACGGGAGACTGGAGAAACAGTGCCATCAAACAGGTGGCTTCAGGTCGATTTGGAGTAACCTCCAATTACCTGACCAACGCGAAGGAAATACAGATAAAAATGGCTCAGGGAGCCAAACCAGGAGAAGGTGGACAATTACCCGGTCCTAAGGTAAATCCTGCAATTGCCAAAACAAGAAATTCCACGCCCTATGTAGGTTTGATTTCACCACCACCCCACCATGATATATATTCCATTGAGGATTTGTCGCAATTGATTTACGACTTAAAATCGGCCAATAGGAAAGCCAGAGTCAATGTAAAATTGGTTTCGGAGGTAGGTGTAGGTACTGTGGCCGCAGGGGTAGCCAAAGCAAAGGCAGATGTAATTTTGGTGTCCGGTTTCGATGGAGGTACTGGTGCTTCGCCATTGACATCATTAAAACATGCGGGCCTACCATGGGAATTAGGAGTCGCCGAGGCACAACAAACTCTGGTCCTGAACGACCTAAGAAACAGGATTGTACTAGAATGTGATGGCCAACTCAAAACGGGAAGGGACGTAGCCATTGCTTGCTTGCTAGGTGCCGAGGAATTTGGTTTTGCAACTGCCCCTCTAGTGGCATCAGGATGTATCATGATGCGTGTTTGCCACTTGAATACATGCCCCGTAGGTATTGCTACCCAAAATCCTGAACTCCGTAAAAAGTTTGAAGGAAAACCTGAGCATGTTGTCAACTATATGTACTTCGTTGCACAGGAATTAAGGGAAATTATGGCACAGCTTGGCTTTAGGACCATAAATGAAATGGTAGGACAAGTGCAAAAGCTAGATCGAAAAAAGGCCATAGACCATTATAAGGCCAATGGTATTGATTTAACCCCAATTCTGCATCAAGTGGATGTTCCCAAAGGAACTAAGTTTTATAATACGGAAAAACAACATCACGATGTATTCGATTCTATTGAATTCGACATCATTGAAAAGGCAAATCCTTCTTTATTCCGTAAGGAAAAATTGACTTTGGATTATCCTATTTGCAATACTGATCGTGCTGTTGG